>JBAXTB010000084.1:0-18049 GCA_037130425.1 Bacteroidota bacterium | reverse complement strand
GTGGATAACACCTTGTATTTACATGGTTCGGTGGGCAGCCATTTTTTTATGCAAATGGCCAAGGGTATTCCGGTTTGTGTGACCGTTACCCATGTAGACGGATTGGTGCTGGCGCGTTCGGTTTTTCACCATTCCATGAACTACCGCTCGGTGGTGGCCTTTGGTACCACGCGCTTGGTGACGGATGAAGCCGAGCGCTGGTTGGCTGCCGAAAAATTCTCCGAACACATCATGCCCGGCCGCTGGGACGACGCACGCAAGCCCAACGAAAGCGAAATGAGAAAAACCATGTTTATTGCCCTGGAAATCGAAGAGGCTTCCGTAAAATTCCGGGCAGAAGGCGTTGGCGATGACCCGAATGACATGGACTCGGAGGTTTGGGCCGGGGTGATGCCATTGCGTTTGACGCCGCAGTCCTTGGAGGTTGATGAAAACGGAAAGCAGGGCTTGGAAGTGCCGGATTATATGAAGGAGTATATTGTTGCGAAAACGACCTAAGCCCTTTCTATTAAAGGTAATTTGTACGAAGGATTTGTTTTGCCCCATTTTCCCATTGCTATTTGAGAAACCCAGCTCAACGCTTGTCATGTCGGAACGCAGTGCAGACAACTACACAACCCAGATTACGACGAAATACCTTGCAATACATCCGAAAAAGCCGGGCTTGTGTAGTTGCCTCCGTAAACTACGGCATGACAAGCGTTTATCTGAGTATCTGTGTAATGGCACATCAGATGCATAAACTTTGAAAATCAGCCGCTTAAACAAATCATTGCTACAACGACCTAATTCCTTTCAAGCAAAGGCATAAAAAACCGTTCGGAATTTAGATGAATGGTATCAGCAAAAGAATCCTGTTTTGGTACAGTAAAAAACGGTTGAAATACATAGGTCAACTTAAACGAACCGCCAATAAAATGGTAGTACGTATTGATGGTATCAATGGTAAATTGAGCAGGAGGCAAAATATTATATTCGTCAAGTGCATGGTCAATATCTAAGGTTGATAAATGGCTCCTAATCATTGTATCGTTATCAGCGCTTAAAGGCAACACTTCATAAGTCCCTGGAACGGCAGGGATATTATCAATATAAAGTTCAAACCTGGGATTTTTACGAACCGGTGTCAGGTATCTGAACTGAATAAAAATAGCAGTGTCTTTGTTATAATGGGCAACAGAAGCGTCTAATTCAATGTTGCGGTCATTTAGTTTGGCATAAATGGTGGCATTTTCAAGGTTCGTTGGGTCTTCTTTAGCCTTGCTGCAAGCGATCGCAAAAAGACTAAATGCTGTGAAAAATGTGAAAAAGAATGTGTTTTTCATATTTATGGTTTTATAATTTTAATTGAGTCAGAAGCAATTGAAACCAGCACTTATCTATTCCTTACCTCGGAGAGGTTCAACATTGGTAGAGATTGATAATCATGTATTTAATAGACCTCGGATTTACGCGCCATTACCCCCTCTCTTTCAACAATTTAAGCGTATGCCTCAACGATTCCCCGCTCCGCCAATCCCCGTGCCCAGGAATAATAAAACGCGGGTTTTTATACCGTTTTTGCAAACGCCGAATCGTTTTAGGCCAGGCTTTCAGGTTTGCTTCTTTGATATAACCAAGGTCTTCTGCTTCCATACATTTGACTAAACAACCGCCGTACAACACTTTTTCATTGGGAAACCAAACCACGATGTTGTCAACCGTATGACCTTCCCCGGCAAATGTGGCCTCGAATGTATATTGTCCAAGCTGAAAAACTGTATCCCGCGCAAATGTAAAATCAGCTTCCGGATCTTTATTGGTATGGCAAATCGTGCGCGTGCGTGCGGAAGACCAGGTTTTAATGCCCTTGGTTTTATAATAATTAAACCCGCCCGTTCGGTCGCCGTGCGAGTGCGTGGCGATGTCCATGACAACTTTTTTACCGTGCCGCGCCTGAATGCTGTCTAACAAAGGCTGAAATTGCGTGGTATCCCAGGGCGCGTCGATCAGAACCACGCCGGCATTGGTTACAACGTACATGCCGTTGGCAGGCGTAGGCTCCCCTTTGTACGTCATATAGGTGGTATAAATGTAAAAATCAGGCTGTAAAGGCGTGATTTGCAAGGCCGGTTTGGGTGTTTGGCCAAGCAATGCGGTGGGAAGGAGCAGCAAAAATAGCAATCGAATAGTTAGATGCATCACGTAAGCGTTATTTAAATCCCAATAATGTAGGAAACCCAACAAAGCCCCCAAGATAAAGAGGCTGTATAATAAGTATTCATTGATTTCGCCAAAGCAAATTTTATTTTGAAAAAAGTAGATACTCATTTGATGACTCCAAGTCATCTGATGAGTATCTACTTTTTTTAAAATAAAATTTGCCGTTTCAGTTTTGCTATTTGCTTATGAAATAGCCCCATATTCCCTTAAAACGGCACTGCCGCAATCACGGTAATTGCTTACCGGATTGCGGCAGATACAACTCTCCCCCGAAAGTGTTTGCCGTTTTTTAATCGCGCTGGCGATTAACCGTTTTGTCCTTTTTAACCTTTTGGTATGAGCATGCGCAAACTCCCCCAAGTGTACGATGCTCATACCGGTCGTGCAGGCAAAACTGGTATCTTGCACAGGCTTGACGCCTGATATAAATCAATTCATTTCCGTGCCTGCTTTGGATTCCTTCGCGGCAAGCTTTTTGCGGTAATTCACGCCCTGACCAGTCAGCAGATCGCGTTCCCGTTTTTTAAGCAGTTCGCGCATGGATATAAGTGCCTGTCTTGCAGTCAGTTGGGCCTCCGGCGGCATGTTGTTAAACAAGGGATTTGCTTCATACGCCAGGTTCACATATTCGTATGGATGACCTTGCAATGCCAGATCCATCACATCATCCGGGTCATCGCCCCGGTGAACGTCGAAGAATTCAATTCCTTTGATATAGTACAGTTCATATTCTTCTTCATAACTGCCGTCGGCGCTGAAATAACGGGCGTATTTCCAGTTTTTCGTGCGCACGCAACGAATGCGATCGGCGGCATTTACTGTATTTCCCCGGCTTTTATTCCCGCTTTTTACATCATCAAACGTGAACAAGTGCGATTCAACCAATTCGTTTTCATCATTTGGCCGCATAATTGCCGCCGAAAGGTCATGGCCTTTAATGTCTTCCGGTTTTTCGAGTCCGAGTAAACCGGCAAGGGTTGGGATAATGTCGATCAAACCGGCCGGTTGGGTCGTGAAGATTGGTTTGCCGCTTGGGTTAATGACGACCGGATTGGAGAAAATATAAGGTACGCGCAAGGTTTCATCATACACATTAAAGGCTTTTTGCCGCAATCCGCCGTGTGAAAGCCCCATTTCGCCGTGGTCGGCCAAACGAACGATCAGGGTTTCTTTGCCGAGATCTTTCGGCGCCCCGAATTTGCCGTGTTCATCGCGCTCGTAAAAAGCCTCTAAGAGTTGGGCGATTTGCAAGTCGATTTTTACCATCAAATTGCCGTAAAAATTCAGGTATTCCTCTGGTTGTCCTTTCTGTTCATTCAATCTACCAAGCGAAAGATCCAACGCTGCTTTGAGTTGCCATTGCGCCGCCGGTTTCCAGTTGGACATCAAATTTTCAGTGTAGCTTGGCGGCTTCTGGATATTTCCTTTTGTCCAAAGCTCAGCCTCATAACCGCCGGCCTGATAGGTATCCGGGTAAGAAAGTACGTCATGCGGATTCACCAAAGAAACAACCAATGCAAATGGGCGCGGATGTTTGCCTGCGGCCTTTTCGGCTTTCCAATGGCGCACAAAAGCCAGCGCTTGTTCGATATAATGTTCATCGTGCCCGGCATACCCGCCGCCAAAATTGGGCAGCGCGATGTCTTCGCCGGCGTCGGGTGGCGTCCAGCCTTTGAAAGCGTATTGGGCAATTTCGGCCTGCATCAAGGCTTTTTCCGGGTGAAAACCGTTCATACCACCCTTGCTCATGTGCCATTTGCCGCGATATTGCACGTCGTAATGCTCCCACAACATTTTGGCCATGTTGGAAAAACTGGGATCCAGGGTCGGTTCCGTAACCGAATATTTACCGCCAAACGACAGCGTATCCGTAACGCCGTGCTGCGCCGGATAAACACCGGAAAACAAGGTGGAACGGCTGGGCGAACACATGCAGGTATTGCAACTGCCATTCAGAAATTCGACGCCGTTGTTGCGCAACAGGGTCATGGCGGGCAAATGGGTTTCCGCCCAGTTTTCCGGAAAATGCATGACCGCGCGTTCCTGGTCGGTAATAATAATGAGCAAATTGGGGCGATGCGTTGGATCAAATCCGTGTGTTGACATAATGAACATATTTTGAAAGTGACAAATGCTTCAAAAAGGAATAAGCCGCTACAACCAAACGCAACGGCTATTCCCGTCACAAGTCAAAATGTGTTACTTAAAGCGTATTATTTTGACAAGGGCAAAATTGTGGCCGAATCTGCGCGGTATGGGTTTGCTGTTGTTACAAAATGGTTCGAAAATGTTACATTTTGCACAAAAGTTTGACATTGTTACATGGGCGTTTGCCCTTGTTACACCTGACTGGGGGAAATGCCGAATTTTTCTTTAAAAACAGTAGAAAAATATTTCTCATTGATAAATCCAACCCGCGCCGCAATGTCTATTACAAGCCCTTCTTTGTTTTTCAACATGGCGTATGCACGGTTTAAGCGATAATCGCGGATAAAATCGGTGGCGCTTTGCCCGGTGAGCGCTTTTAACTTTCGGTGCAATTGCACCCGACTGATTAACATTTTCCCTGCGAAGGCTTCTACACCGAGGGTTTCATCGCTCAAATTTGACTCAATTAAAAGGCTAAAACGCCGTAAAAACTCATTGTCGGGCGCGGAAAGGAATGGTTTTTCAGCAAAACCCGCCGCAGGTTGTACCGGAACGGAACCAAACAACTGCCGCAATCGCTTACGGGTTTCCACCAAATTTTGCATCCGTGTCAACAATTCCACGGTGTGAAACGGCTTGGTGAGGTAATCATCAGCGCCGATGCGCAAACCTTGTAACTTGGAATCCAAACCTGCTTTGGCCGTAAGTAAAATAACCGGTATATGCGCCGTCAATTCATTGGTTTTCAATTCATGGCAAACCTCAAAGCCGTCTTTTTCCGGCATCATCAAATCCGTAATGACCAAATCGGGAATCAATTCCGTCGCTTTCAATATGCCTTCGGTACCATTCGATGCTTCCACAACCTGCCATTTACCGGAAAGCGACAATCGGATCAAATCCCGAATATCCCGATTATCATCTACAACCAATACGACCGGCGCTTCGGAGTCTTCCGTGAGAACATTGTTTTTTTCGTCCGAAACAACGGTTTCAATCGTTTCCGGCGTTGTACTTACCGGAGCGGCTTGAGCGCCCTCCGGCAACGGAAACCAGAATATAAAACTGGAGCCAACGCTTTCCTTGCTTTTCAATTCAATATCGCCGCCGATCAATCCTGCAAGTTCTTTGCTCAGCGCCAATCCGATGCCCGTGCCTACGCCGGAGCGCGCGTGTGTGCCGTCCACCTGATAATAGCGCTCAAAAACGCGGGCTTGTTGGGCCTCCGGAATGCCAATACCGGTGTCTTTTACTTCAATTTGGGCGCAACGGATATTATTTCGATTCGTAAGCGTCAATTTAAAGTCAATTCTACCGCCTTCATCCGTAAATTTCAAGGCATTTGACATCAGATTATTCAGCACCAACTCTACTTTATGCTGGTCAAAAAAACCTTGTACTAAATTTTGAGGCCCGTCATAACGCAAGGAAATCTGTTTTTTGGTGGCTAAGGATAAAAAGGGCAAAAAGACATTGTGAACCGTTTGCGCCAAATCGCCTACATGCAAATCCGGTTTCATGCCGCCGTGCTCCAATTTTGCCAAATCAAGCAATTGGTTCACAAGGGTCAACAAACGACTGCTGTTCCGTTCCACCAACCCTAATTTTTCGAGCAGCAAGGGATCTTGCGGTTTTTGAATCAATTGCCGGATTGGCTCCAAAATCAAGGTCAAAGGCGTTCGGAATTCGTGGGTAACATTGGAAAAGAAGTTCGTTTTCATCTGCTCCAACACCTTTATCCGCTCGGTTTCGCGGTGTTCAAAGGCTAATTGCTCGCGCAGTTTTACCCTTCGAATCTGGAATAAATAAGCCTGCCAAGCCACAAAAGCAAGCAACAAAACATACAGTAAATAGGCCAATTTACTGCGCCACCAAGGCGGGTAAACGGTGACAACAATTGGCGCAGACAAATCATGCCAATGCCCCTCGCCATTGCTACCTTGCACATGAAATGTGTATTCTCCCGGCGCCAAATGGGTAAAATGGGCAAAATGATACGCGCCGGTTTCTACCCAATCCGCGTCCAATCCGTCTAATTTATACCGATACCGATTATGGGCAGGATCGGTAAAATCAAGGGTCGCAAATTCAAAGGATATGTTGTTTTGGGCATAATCTAAGCGCAAATTCCGGAGTTGCTCCAGCGGAACCGTTACCGGACTGTTTTTTTCATTTTGGGTAATTGGGCGGTGGTTTATTTCCAGCGCTACAATAAAAACAGGCGGCGGGATGGTATCCAGCGCAATATCTTCCGGCATGAAATGATTCAGGCCGTTTACGCCGCCAAACAAAAGTTCGCCATTGGCCGCTTTATAATAAGATTGCGTATTGAACTCATTGTCCTGCAATCCTTTAGCTGCCGTAAATGTGGTAATATCGAAGGTAGAAGGCGCATCGCTTCGGGTCTGAATTTTGGCCAAACCCCTGTTGGTACTACACCATAAATCGCCCTTCAAGCCAGGCAAAATACCGTAAACAACCTTATTCGGTAAGCCTTTTATGATATGCAAATACGTGCCGTTGCGCAAGTCAAGGCGATTAATTCCATTTCCTTTGGTGCCGATCCAAAGTGTACCGGCAGGGTCTTGCGGGTCAGGAAGCAGGCAGGAAATATTGTTATCCGACAATCGTTCCGGTTGTTTGGGATCAGCCTGAATCAGTGCAAAATCAAAGGATTGTCCATTGGGCACACCCTTAACCAAGCCTTGCTGCGTACCCACCCAAATCGTACCGGCGCCGTCTTCCACCAGGGATATTGATCGAACGGAATTCGCCTTTTCCCCAAATAATTGGCTGTAATCGAGTATATCAAACCGGTCGGCGTCGGGTTTATACCGGGCCAACTGGCAATTGCCGCCCGTAATCCAAATGTTCCCGGCGTGGTCGCGCATCATACTCGCGTACACGTACATGCTCAGGTTACAAATGCTTGTTTTAAAGGTTTTCTCGTCGGGCGACAAATATTGCAAATAAGCCTGATCTTCGTGGACTTCATCCCGCCCCAGCAACCAAATTGCCCCGGAAGGATCAATTAGCATATCTAGCAAGCGCGGGGTAGCCTGGGGAAATGCAGTGGTGGCGCCTACCGTGCCTGTAACCGGGTCGTATGAGTAAATTTTATTCACCACATTGCAATAATACCGGCCTTTCAAATCGCGCCAAAGCCCCCAAACAGTCGTTCCGGCTCCACCTGAATGAAACAATTTTTTGCGGGGATTGAATTTGCGCAGGCCGTACCCTAAGGTGCCCAACCAAATATTATGGTTTCGGTCGGTGGTCAGGCAGGTTGGGTACTCATCCATTTCCCAATCTGGCTTTGCATAATTCAAATCTTCGCCGGGCGCAAGTTGCCAAATCCGTTTATTAAGCAGCACCCAGATATTTCCATCTGCATCAGTTTCAACGTTGCCGCGTTCCACTTTTTCACCGCTCGGCATCGGGAAATTTGTAAAAATTCCGTTTTTGATCCGGAAAGCCCCGCTTGGATTTATACCCCAGATTTCACCAGCGCTATTCTTGGCCCCAAAATTTAAGCCGGTCGGATAATACTGCTGATCCGAAATTTGAATAGACCTCGGATTTGTGCCCGCAAAATCAATGGAATAATACTGAATCTCAGAACCGACGAGTATCTGACCATTATAAATACCCAAACCTGAAATTCGTTCCGTTTCCGGGGCTACCAACGGAAGTAATATTTGAACGGGCCGAATATGATTCGAAAGGTTCGGATCTTCCGGTAAGCCTTTAACGTTCCATTCATTGGGAATCGGAATTCGAACAATTCCGCTGCCGCGCTGAAGCGCCCATATCGCTCCGTCTGGCGCTTCCAATATGCCGTGTACTTCAAATACCTGCGCGTTTCCGGTATGCTGCAAACTCAAAGGAAAATGATAAAAAAGCCCGGTTTTGGGTATAAAAACATCCAAACCTTTGCTTTCCGTTCCTAACCAAAGCCATCCGCGACTGTCTTCAAACAGCACAGTGACCGTGTTTTCCGCTAATGAATACGGATCAAATATGCTGTTAATATACGTTTTGAAATTGTATCCGTCGTATCGGTTAAGCCCGTCTTTTGTAGCTACCCACAAAAAACCACTCCGGTCTTGCAGGATATCGTAAATCATACCCTGGGAAAGCCCTTGTTCTATGGTAATCTTTTCAGGGCCGAGTAACTGAGCAGTTAGCGGTGTGGAAAAAATAAATACAAAAAAAAGGATTACAAAAAAGCGAACTCCCATTTTTACATGAAAAAAACACTACACCACCTGAATTATGTGTTTGTCAAATTGAGTGGATATTAAAACCTTTTATGGCAGCGATATAAAAGATTGTCAACTTTGGTTTCAAAGCCTTAAAGGTATGCGGAAGTTCGTTAAATGGTATATACGATCGAAGTACAATATTTATCAAATGCCAATCTGGTAGTTATACGATTTGCCATGTTGAAAATTAGTCCTACTTTTCCACCCAAAATCCTAACCCTTATGTCTAAACACGACCTGTTACAGGCCACAGTCCCCCATGAAGACCCCACCGGATTCGACGGCCAACAGGCCCGGCTTGGTTTTTTAAAAGAGCAAACTGGCAAATCTTTGCCCCATTTAAGCGGCGCTGCCAAAGATTTTGACCTTGAATTATTAAAAGGCAATATCGAAAACTATGTCGGAATGACCCAAGTGCCAACCGGCGTCATTGGCCCCTTGCTCGTGCACGGAAAACATGCCGACGGCGCGTTTTTTGTGCCCATGGCGACCTCGGAAGGCGCATTGTTGGCCAGTTACGGGCGCGGCGCAAAGGCTGTTACCCTGGCAGGCGGCACGCGCGCGATCGTGATGGAAGAAAAAGTGCAGCGCTGTCCTTTGTTTCGCTTCCAAAACCTCGATGGCGTGATCCGTTTCTGGACTTTTGTGCAGGAACAAATGCCGCAATTGCACGAAGTGGTGGGCCAGGTGAGTCGCTATGCCAAACTGACCGGCATTGCGCCCAACGTGGAAGGCAACCAAATTATCCTCAGTTTTGAATACACCACAGGCGATGCGGCCGGCCAAAATATGGTGACGATCTGTACCCAGGCCCTCTGCGAGTGGCTGCTGGAACGCGCGCCTGAAAAACCGGAATTCTGGTACATCGAATCCAATTTTTCGGGCGATAAAAAAGCGGTCGGCGATTCTTTTACCCGCACCCGTGGGAAACGCGTGGTAGCCGAAATTTTGCTGCCCCGCGAAGTGGTAGCCCGTGTGCTCAAAAGTACGCCCGAAGCCTTGGAACGCTATTATGAAAACGCCACTTTAGCCGCCATGCAAGCGGGCGCTTTGGGCATTACGGGACATTACGCCAACGGATTAGCCGCCATTTTTATGGCCTGCGGACAAGATGTAGCCTGTGTGGCCGAAGCAACGGTGGGCGTCAATCGTTTTGAAGTAACGCCGGCAAAGGTCGGCGGCGATTTATACTTGTCTGTCACCCTGCCCAACCTGATTGTAGGCACCGTGGGTGGCGGCACCAATATGCCCACCCAGGCCGAATGCCTGCATCTGATGGACTGCAAAGGCCCTGGAACAGCCAACAAATTCGCCGAAATTGTGGCTTCTGCGATCTTAGCGGGCGAGTTGAGCATCATTGCCGCTTTGGCCGAAGGGCATTTCACAAGCGCACATAAAGTATTGGGACGCAAATGAATAGGAGTCTTTTACGCCGCCTTTGGATATACCAGTCGGAACGATTTCCGCTGTTGGTACACGGTTTATTGATCGCCGTTTTTAGTTTTTCTGCCATCTCGTATGCGCGCTTGTGCAGGGGCGCGCGCGGTTTTATTTCCTGGGAAATTTATGCGGCGGGCGTGTTTTGCACCGTCACGCTGTTTCTGTTGGTGCGCATTTTTGACGAACACAAAGACGCGGAAGACGACGCTAAATACCGCAGCGAATTGCCGGTTCCGCGCGGACTGATTTCGCTCAAAGAATTGCGCTTGGTGGGGTATGTCGTGTTGGCAGCACAACTCGTCGTACACCTGCTGTTTTTTCCCAAAATGCTGCTGCCTTTTGCCGTTGTTTTGGGTTATTTATGCCTGATGGGCGTCGAGTTTTTTATCCCGGACTGGCTGCGGCGGCATCAATTCTGGTATGTGACCAGCCACATGTTCATCATTCCCTTGGTGGATATTTACGCCAGCGGCCTCGACTGGTTTTTGGCCGATTTGAAGGCGCCAACCGGGCTGTTGTTCTTTTTTGTGGTGTCTTATTTAAACGGTATCGTGTTGGAACTGGGCCGGAAAATGCGGGCGCCGGAAAAGGAATCGGAAGGCGTGCTGACGTACACAGCCATGCTGGGTATTTCCAAAGCGGTTTGGCTCTGGATCGGCGTGTTGGGGCTTACCTTGTTTGCAGCAATTGTAGCGGCTGGCTTCGCCGGGTTGGGCAGCGGAACCACCGTGTTTCTCTTTGCCATTTTTGCGATTTGCGCTTTACCCGCCTTATTATTTTGGCGCAACCACACCCAACGCAACGCCAAATGGATCGAATACGCTTCGGCTTTGTGGACGATTTCGATGTATGCGGCCTTGGGTGGCGCGCCAATGTTGTTTCGAATGTAAGTTAATTTACCACAAAGAACACGAAGATTACACAAAGAGCACAAAGGGAAGGTACACCCTACGCTTTGTGTCCTTTGTGTAACCTTCGTGTCCTTTGTGGCCCTTCCCCTTGAAATCGGCACAAAGCCCTAAAAACCAATTCTTTGCGGTGAATATTCTACCTTCAATTTTATGAAAGCACTCCATATTTTAGACCCTACGATTGATATAAATATCGCCCCCGAACGCTTAGGCGGCAAAGGTAGCAACCTCCTGCGCCTGCAAAAACTGGGGCTACCCGTACCGCCTTTTGTGGTGATTCCGCACGATGTTTTGTCGGAACAAATACCGGAAACAAAAACGGGAACCGTCCTTACCGAGTTTATCCAAAATTTCAGTTTCCCAAACGACCTAAGCGTTCAAATCACGGCGCATTTCTCAGGTCAAACAGCCTATTTCGCCGTGCGCTCATCCGCCCAAAACGAAGACGGCAGCGCGCACTCCTTCGCCGGGCAATTTGAAACCAAACTCTACATCACGCCCGAACAACTGCCAGAAGCCATCCGCGCCGTGTGGCTGTCTGCTTTCAGCGCACGCGTCCAGGCGTACGCACAGGAACGTTCGGTCGACAAACCCGCCGGCATCAGCATTATCATTCAGGCCATGATCCCGGCCGAGGTGGCGGGCGTCGGTTTCGGCATCCACCCCACAGACGGCGACCGAAATGCAAAGGTGATTTCAGCGGTGTACGGCCTTGGGGAAGGTTTGGTTTCCGGTGAATTGGACGCAGACACCTTCGTTGTACGCAACGGACAAATTGAAACCCAACTTGCCCCAAAGCCCTTCGGGTTGTTCTATTCGCCTGAAAATCAAACAATTGAAAAAGTCGCAATTCCAAGTGAACAACAGGCATTACCAACGCTCAATCAATCGCAAGTACACCTGATTGCAGCCGTGCTGGATCAACTGCGTTCTGCATTGGGACAACCCCAGGATATTGAATTTGCCTTAGCCCGCGGCGCATTTTACCTGCTTCAAACCCGCCCTGTCACCAACCTAAACAAATTGACCGACCGAAGCGGACACCGCATGGTGTGGGATAATTCCAACATCATCGAATCCTATCCGGGCGTCACCACCCCGCTTACGTTTTCGTTCATCATCCGCATGTACGAGGCCGTTTACCGTCAATTAGGCGATCTACTGGGTGTACCGCCAAAAACCATTGATGCCAACCACGACGCGTTTGCCAACATGCTGGGTCTGATACGCGGCCGGGTGTACTACAACCTTGAATCCTGGTACCGCACCCTTGCACTCGTGCCCGGCTATAAAATAAACGCCCGTTTTATGGAAACCATGATGGGCGTGAAAGAGCGGTTTGACCTGCCGGAAGAAAAGGTTTCGCGTAGTAAAGCCTGGGCGCTGCTCTTAGTAGCCGTGTTTAAAATGCTGCGGAGTTTAGTACGGTTGCCTGCCGAGCGACGTAAGTTTAAACAAACCCTCGATCTAATGATCGCCGATTACAACGCCCTTGATTTCGACCGGCTTTCGCCATACGAAACGATGGAACGCTACCTGTATTTTGAAGATTTCTTGGTAAAACGCTGGAAAGCGCCGCTGGTGAATGACTTTTTTGCCATGATTTATTTCGGCTTGCTCAAAAAACAAAGTGAAAAATTAGACCCGGCCCATCCTAACCTGCACAACGACCTGCTGGCCGGCAGCCGCGACATCGTGTCCACCGAACCCGTGCGCCGCATCCTCGACATCACCGGCATGATTCTCGACCAAGCAGATGCAAGCGCTTTTTTCAAGGAAAATCCACCGGAAATACTGCTAAAAAATGTAGCGCGCTGGCCGGAGATTCAGGCAAAAATAGATGCCTACCTGCACGATTTCGGTGAACGCACGGTGGGTGAACTAAAATTGGAAACCATTACCTATCGGCAGGAACCGACAGCCTTTTTTGCCATTATTCAAAGCTATGTGCAACAAGGGATTCGCAAACGCCTGAGCAACGAAGAAGCGAGCATCCGACAAGGCGCGGAGGAGGCTGCCTTCAAGGCGTTATTTGGCCGTCCAATAAAAAGGGCTTTTTTCAACTTTTTGGTCAAAAAAACACGCATTTTGGTTTCCGCGCGCGAGAATTTGCGCTACGAACGCACACGCGGTTTCGGCATGGTGCGCCGCATGTTTTTAGGCATCGGCAAACAATTTTACGCCGAGCATATCATAGAACACCCGCGCGACATCTTTTACCTCACCCGCAACGAGATTTTTGATTTCATAAAAGGCACGGCCGTTTCAGTCCAAATCAAGCATATTATTGCCCAACGCAAAGCAGAATACGCTGGTTTCGAAGCAGAAACGCCGCCTGCCGAACGTATTACGACCTACGGCCTCGTGTACCACGCCAACGATTTTAGCGCCCCGCCGCCATCCGCAACGGAAACCACCGGTGATACCTTGCATGGCCTGGGTTGTTCCGCCGGCATCGTACGCGGACGGGTGCGCGTGGTCATGCGGCCCGACGAAACGCCATCCCTGAACGGCGATATTTTAGTCACCTCTTCCACTGATCCGGGCTGGGTCACCTTGTTTCCGTCCGCTTCGGCCATTTTGGTGGAGCGCGGTAGTTTATTAAGCCATTCCGCCATCGTATCGCGTGAGTTGGGCATTCCCTGCATCGTCGGCATCAGCGGGTTGTTGCAACGTTTGAAAAGCGGGGATGAGGTGGAAATGAACGGGATGACGGGGGTGGTACAAATTTTGAATAAATATGCGTAAAAAACAACATCTAAAAAACGTCCGCCACGACTACATACGATACGCCAACGTATGGGAAGACGCCCGCGTTTTACTCGAAGGCTTGAAGGCCCGACCCGGCGCCAAACACCTCAGCATTGCCAGCGGCGGCGACAATACCCTGATGCTCCTGCTTACCGACCCGGAAATGGTGGCGGCGGTTGACATCAATCATCCGCAATTAGCCTTGTGCGCCTTGAAACGCGCCGCCATAAAAGCGCTGGATTGTGCAGATTATCAAGGTTTTATCGGCTTAAGAAACGCGACGGATCGTTTGGCAACTTATGCTGCGTTACGCGATGATTTATCCCCCCAGGCGGCGGCATTTTGGGATGAAAACCAGGACGTAATAGAAGAAGGAATCGTGGATGCAGGCAAGTTTGAGCGCTATTTTCAACTGTTTGCCGAACGGATGTTGCCGTTCATTCACAGTAAAAAAACGGTGCGGGCGTTATTGGCTCCCAAATCAGAAACAGAGCAGCTGAAATTTTACGACCGCCATTGGAACACCTGGCGCTGGCGTTTTTTGTTCAAAGTATTTTTCTCCAAAACCGTCATGGGTTGGCTGGGCCGCGACCCGCAGTTTTTAAAACAGGTGGAAGTGCATGTCGGGAAATTCATTTTCCAAAAAGCGGAACGACACCTGAAATCCGTGGGCGCACAGCAAAATTTCATCCTGCGCTACAACCTAACGGGTAGTTTTGGTACTTTAATGCCCGATTACATGCTTCCGGAAAACTACAACATCATCAAATCCCGCATTGACCGGCTGGTACTGTACGAAGGTCTGGCCGATTCCGCAGTAGCGCAATTCGGCAAATTCGATTATTTCAACCTGTCCGATATTTTTGAATATATGGACACCGATACCTTTGAACAGGTGAGTCGTAGTTTTGCCGCAGGCGCCAACCCCGGCGCGCGCTTTGCCTATTGGAATCTGATGGTGGCCCGCAATATGGCACAATCAATGCCCAATATATTTAAAGATGAACCTGAGCAATCGGAAACCCTAGGCAAAATAGACCGCGGCTTTTTTTATAACAGATTTATTGTGAACGAATTAACGATCTGATGCCCAATCAAATATATCATTTTCTTGCCTTAGGCGTTGCGTACCTTGGCTTGTTCGTTATAAGCGAATACTTGTATCACCGGCGAAACTGGGATGCAGAAAACACCCGAAAGGTGTCACATGCCGGCGCCGGTTTACTCGCCCTGAGTTTTCCTTTGTTGTTTAAAGACAGCATGTACGTGATAGCGCTTTGTTCAACTTTTCTAATCATTTTGGGTCTTACAAAACGCATCGGTTGGTTGCACTCTATTCATGCGGTGGATCGAATTACGTATGGTAGCACCATGTTTCCCTTGGTGGTTTGTATATGTTTTTGGTTTTATAGTCGTGATTTGGATTTAATTAAATTCTACCTGCCAGTACTAATTATGGCCTTAGCCGATCCGGCAGCTTGTTTGGTTGGGCGGCGTTTCCCGATTCGGCCTTTGTATAAAAAGAAAAGTGTAGGTGGTTCTTTAGCCTTTTTCGGGGTTGCCTTTTCGTTAAGTGCGCTCATGTTCTTTTTATTGCGCAGTGACCCCGATTGGCGTTTGGCCGCACCGCAATGTTTAGTCATCGCCTTCGTTTCTATGAGCGCCGAAGCGGTGACCCAAAAAGGATTCGACAACCTTACTATTCCACTCAGCACCTTAGCCGTACTGGTTTTGTTTCCGATATGAAAATTTCGCAAATTGATTCAAATGAAAGCGGTTTTGCCCGGTTTGACGCCGCTTATGCTGACATTCCGGGCATCCAAGCATTTAAAGGTGATTATGCACGCGCCTATTTTCACAAAGGTTTTGTGCTCGAAAAAGAGGGTCGCGCTTGCGCGCGTTTGGCCGTGTATGCGCACCCGGATTTGCAACTTCACGATCAATCAGCAGTCTCCATTGGTGCTTACGCTTGTGCCGACGACCATGAAATTTCAAATGCAATTCTTTCAGCAGCAACGGATTACATTCAAGAATACCTGCCAAATTCCCGATTTATCGTTGGCCCGATGGACGGCAGCACCTGGGAAAACTACCGCTTTGCGCTCCCCTCCCCCACTCGACCATTTATATTGGAACCTGTGAATCCCAATTGGTACCCAAGCCAATGGGCGCAAAACGGATTTGAGGTACTCAAAAAATACCAATCAAATTGGGCGGCATTTGGGCCTGAGCATCGTCGAGACATTCAAGAGGCTTCAATCCATTTCAACGAACTCGGCCTCAGCTTCCGGCATTTTGACCGCGCCAATGTGGAACGGGAATTGGAAATATTGGCCGACTTTAATGCCGCCGCCTTCCATGATGCCTTTTTAATTACACCCATTTCAAGGGAAAATTTTATTGAAAAATACCGCAAAATCGTGCCTTATCTAAAGCCCGAATTAATCTGGCTCGTTGAGGATGGCGACCAGCTTTGCGGGATGTTTTTTGCCATTCCGGATTACCTTGACCCTGAAAAACGCACGGCGGTGGTCAAAACCCTGGCTCGTTTGCCGGATGCGCGGTATAAAGGTTTGGGCGAATACCTGTCGGCGCTGTGGTTAAATACGGCCATTGACGCGGGGTATTCCAACATGGTACACGCGCTCATGCGGGAAGACAATGCTTCGCTTCGCACCTCCAGCCATTTTTGGGGCGAGCCGTTCCGCACATATCAACTTTATGTAAAACCCTTGCAGTAAACAATCGAATGAACGACAAGTCCCTGAATATCAGCGCTTTATTTTTCCAAACGGCTGAACAAAGCCCTAACGTACTTGCAATATGTGACGGCGATCAACAACGCACATTTGGTCAATTTGCCGCGGAAGTACGCGCGACAGCGGCTTATTTTCGGGAATTAGGAATCGGCAAAGGCGATCGCGTTTTGATTTTTGTTCCAATGGGTTTAGATTTATACAGGGTTGTAATGGCCGTTTTCCAAATTGGCGCAACCGCTGTGTTTTTGGATGAATGGGTTAGTCTCGATCGCCTGCGTCTGTGTTGCCGATTGGCCGATTGTAAAGCCTTTATCGCCAACTGGAAATTCAGGCTAATTGGTTGGTTTATTTCAGAAATCAGGCAAATTCCGATCAAGCCAAAATTAACATATAACCTTGATAACCAATATACTGGAATAGAAAATTGTGCTGAAACAGATACCGCGCTCATCACGTTTACCACCGGCAGCACCGGCGCCCCCAAGGCTGCAGATCGCACGCATCAATTCCTCCGGTTCCAGTTTGAAGCCCTGATTCGCGAGATCAAGCCCAAACCGGGCGATGTAGTAATGACCACTTTGCCGATCGTGTTGTTGGTCAATTTCGGCACCGGCGCCTGCTCGGTTGTGGCGCGTTTTAGTCCGAAAAAGGCGCATTTGTTAAACCCTGCGACCGTATTAAATGAAATCAAACAACACGGCGTTAAGACCCTGATTGCCTCGCCTTATTTTGTTCGAAAAATATCCGAAAGCGCTGCGGAAAAGCCCGAAGCTTCGACGTTGGAACATATTTTTACCGGCGGCGCCCCGGTTTTCCCCACGGAAGCGGCCTTGTACCGCCGTGCCTTTCCGCAATCGGCCATTACGATTGTGTACGGCTCCACAGAATCCGAACCGATTTCGTCCATTTCTGCCGATCAACTCCTGCAACATAATTTGAATGGAACCAGCGGCGGCTTGTGCGTGGGGGCGCCCGACGCGCATTTGCAACTGCGCATTCTTGAAATACAAAATGTTGAAATTCAAGAAAATGCGCTTGAAAGCATGAGCCTTCCCCAAGGTCAAATCGGTGAAATTACCGTCGCAGGCGATCACGTACTCAAGGCGTATTACAACAATGAAAAGGCTTTCCGTCGCAACAAAATTACGGATGCCGACGGAACCATCTGGCACCGCACGGGCGACGCTGGTTATCTTGGCTCCAATGGAAATTTGTATCTCACGGGCCGTTGTTACCAAATGATCCGTCGGGAAGGGCGTTGGATTTCGCCGTTTATTTGGGAGTCCTTGTTGGCCGAATCCGGGTTGGTGCAATGCGGAGCGATTCTGGAAATAAATGGTGCACTGGTTTTGGTTGTTCAGGCGTTAGAAGGAATGCCACTGCCAGCGGAATCGGAATTACGGGCGCTTTTTCCGGAAAAAATTGATCAAATTCGGTTTTTGAAAAAGATCCCGATGGATCCAAGGCATCATTCCAAGATAGATTATGAGGCGTTACGTCTTAACGCTGGCAGGGCTTAACGCTGCCAGCGCTTAACCCTGGCAACCTTATCGCCAAACAAACCAACGCTGCC
>JBAXTB010000083.1:0-18312 GCA_037130425.1 Bacteroidota bacterium | reverse complement strand
CCGCTCATAATTCCCGCCCCCTCGATTCAATAAAGTTTGCCCAAAACTGGCATCTAAACGGCAATATTGCGGCATAAATCCATAATCATTGCCGCCCAGCATCAGGTCTTTTTTACCGTCGCCGTTCAAATCGCCGCACCAAATCGCTTTTACACAGGAAAACTGTACTTCTTTTGGCAAGGGAATCATCGTAAACTTCCCGTTACCATCATTCAACGCTACGGCCGATTTGAAATAATTACCCTCCATCACAACTGCTTTGTTAATCGCATCGGCTGAAAACAAATCCTGAATAGATTTTTGGGCGTAATCCACATGTTTCAGGTTTTTCTTCTTCAGGCTTGGTAATTGCCCCGTGAGTTCTTTTTTCATCGGAAGCGGCATATCGCGGCCGCCAACCGTGCGCGTCATGATCTTTTCAATGGTGCCGTTTTGATCAAAATCATTGACCCACAGTTTGGCCGGCGCTTCTTTGCTGCCTTCAAAATAGAAGTTTTCGCCCCGATTACCCAAAATCAAATCCTGGTCGCCATCGCCGTCCACATCATCCGCTTGGATGGCGTACCACCAGCCGGAATATTCGTCAAGATTGGATTTTACAGGCACTAATTGGCCGTTTTTACATTCAAAAGCCTTGGGATTGCGCCATTCGCCCACCACAATTAGCTCCGGGGTCGCATCACCTACGATGTTTGCGCAAATAGCATCTGTAACCATTCCAAGCCGCGGAAAATCCGGTGCTGCGGTTTTGGCTACATCGTGAAAACTGCCTTTGCCATCATTTTGATACAGAAAATGCCGGGGCGGCACGCCGTATTGCGCGGGCGCGCTGCGGCTGCCGACAAACAAATCAAGATCACCGTCAGCATCATAGTCAAAAGCCACTGCAACGCCTGTGTTGAAACCGTTGATCGGTAAGGCGCGTTCGTTCAGGGTAAAATGCCCCTTACCATCGTTAAAATAAATGCGATTTTGCATAAACCGCGAATTCAACGGCTCCTCATTGCCACCAGAACCGACAAACAAATCGGGATCTTTATCGCCATCGGCATCAAAAAACAACACTGCCGTATCTTCAAAAAGTGAATCCCGATCAAATGTCGGACGCTCAGCGCGGTTAAACGTCCCGCCCGCCGTTTGGATATACAACTGGCCTCCCTGCCCTTTCGCGCCGCCGATAAATACATCATCCAATCCATCGCCATTCACGTCTGCGACTGTCGCCTTTGGCCCTTCATGCGAAACCATGCGGTAACTTAAACCTTCCTGGTAAAAATCGACAAAACCGTCTTCGCGATGCGGTTCAAAACTGCAAGGAACGGCTTGCGCAATTGCCGCAGCCGGATTTGTATGTTTAAGACGATCAACGGCACGTTCATTTCCGGCATTTTCCCAGGATAATTTGAGCAACGTATCAATGGGAGGATGCACCATAACCGTTTTTTTCAAATCCGGCCAAATAATCACCAACGAGTCAACTGCAGTGGATGCACCAAGGCCGAACACCATCTTATAATCAACTGAAGATTGGAACCCGCGCGAGGGATTGAGTTGAAAATTCAACTGTTCGCCGCCTTTATAAACGGAGGCATCGGCGCCGATGGCAAAGGTATTTTGTCCTTTCCCCTTCAAAAGCAGGGATACATAATGCGGTTTTGCGGTTTGCGTTTGTTCTGCGCGGTTTCGGTACACAAATGCGTCCTGGTTTACATTATTTATGACCAAATCAAGGTCGCCGTCGTTGTCAAGGTCGCCGTAAGCAGCGCCGTTGGAAAAAGACGGTGTTGTAAAGCCCCATTTTGGACCAATATCTTCAAAAGTTAGGTCGCCTTTATTGCGGAAAGCCTTGTTTAACAAGGGATTAGAAGGCATTTTATTCAAAATTTCATTGATCTGTTCTTTTTTGCCGGTCAGCGCCATCTTTTGCACCACTTCATCTGCAAAAAAATCAATGAAATCCTGGTTGATGACATCCTTGTAAATCCCGTTACAAATATAAATATCGCGGTATCCGTCGTTGTCGGCATCAAACATCAAGGCGCCCCAACTCCAATCGGAAGCCGACACGCCGCTATAATGGGCTATTTCACTAAACGTTTTGTCTTTATTGTTCAGTTGCAGGCAATTTTGCATGTACTGGTGGTAAAACCCGCGCTCTTGTTTGAGGTTGTAAATGTTGTAACTCTCAAAAAGTGTGGTCGTTTTTAAGCGCGTTTCATCGGAAGGAAGCATTTCCGTAGTGAAAATTTCGGGATAGCCGTCGTTATTGATATCCGCCATATCGGCGCCCATGGAAGCCTGACTAAGATGCTCCATCCAACCTTCAATTTCCTCTTTGAAGGTGCCGTCATGCTGGTTGATGTAAAGATAATCCCGCTCATAAAAATCGTTGGAAACATACAAATCGGGCCAATGATCGCCATTGACATCGCCGACTGTGATACCAAGCCCGAAGCCGATCAAACTGCCATAAATATGGGCCTCGCGGGTTACGTCTACGAATTTTCCATTGTCGTTGCGCAACAATTTATCGCCGCCGCCTTTTAAAAAATCCTTTACAGGCCAGTCTTCCGCATAGAGTTCACGGTTATTGCTGTAATTCAGGGTATTAACGGGCATAAAACTGTTATTTAGAATATAACAGTCCAAATCACCGTCGAGGTCATAATCAAAAAATGCTGCATGAGTAGTATAACCGGGATCATTCAATCCGTATTCCTTCGCTTTTTCAACAAATGTCGGGATACCGTCAGCGCCAACGCCCTGATTTATAAACAATTCATTTTCAGGCAATTGATCTGGTTTATAACCGGCATTGCAAACATAAATATCCAGCAGGCCATCTGCATTTATATCCACCAAAACGACGCCGGTGCTCCAAAACTTTGTACCCGCTACGCCTGCTTTTTGGGTAACATCGTCAAATTTAAAATTGCCCCGATTGAGGTACAATTTATTATCGCCCATATTCGAGGTCAGGTACACATCCGCAAGGCCATCGTTGTTCAAATCGCCAATGGCTACCCCGCCGCCGTTGTAAAAGTTACGGTAACTAAAAATATTGAAATCCTCCGTATTCTCGACTTTGTTAAAAAATTGAATCCCGGTTTGGGCCGGTTCCATTTTTTCAAACATTGTATCCGGCTGTTTTTCCGATTTACAAGCGAAAAAGGCAATGCTACACAACATCACCTGTAGAAAAAATTTCGTTTTCGTGTTCATAAATATACTGAGCGCCGCCTGAAAGGCAGCATTAATTGTCATACTGAGCGCTGATTGTCAATGACTTAGGCCGAAAGCCATGCATAAAACTACCCAGCACGAAGTATAAATTTACTTAAAATGAGCGGATCCGAAGGTAGGATTTCCTTGTAAAAATACGATAGGTCGCCGAAAAAGGGCGACCTATCGATGTACTTATAGCATTTCAGGCAATTGCCCGAATGTAAAAATCAATTGGTATTAGTAACCTTCGTTCTGCTTCAGGTTCGGATTGGAGTCCAAAGCCTGTTGTGGAACCGGGTACAATACGCGGAATGCTTCCGTTGAAGTCTTTTCCTGCCAAGGCTTGGTAAACGTACCGAAACGAATTTGGTCGATACGGCGGATACCTTCCCAGTACAGTTCACGTCCACGTTCGTCCAGCATTTTGCCTTCATCAAGTGATGGAAGTGCAGATGCGCCGCGAATAGTACGCAAATTATTCACCAACTCAAGCGCAGATTTGTCGCCAGTACCGCCACGCATGATAGCTTCTGCTTTCATCAGATACACATCAGCATAACGCAACAGGAGGTATTTTCCTGCATTAGACGGGTGGTACTTGATAACACGGATACCTTTTTCGGTACCTGCACCGGAAAGGGTTACGTCAGAAGTGAATGCGAGTGGTTTTTGATTACGGCTGTTGATGATAATAGCGCCGTTATCTTTGTACTGCTGTCCAAGGAGGAAGCCGCGGCCGATACCGGAGAATTTAGAACCATCAGGCGTTGGGTAGTTACCTTTACGCTGGTCGCCGTTTTCAAATTTAGCATAGAAATCAGACAAGGTAGCAAAGCCATTCCAACCGCTAGGATCCTGGTCATAGTGCAGGGTCATAAACCAGCGGTTTTGTGGAGAGCCGTCAACTGAAGCCAAGATTACTTCTTTCGTAGCAGCCGTGCTAAAGTTTGTAAAGTATTCAGATTCAAGCGAATAGCCATCAGCCGTTACTGCATCGCAGTAGCTAACTACTTTATTCATGTCAGCAACGTCGAAGGTGTAAGGGCCTTCAGGGCGTGCTGCTTTATAAACCGCTTTGTTCAGGTACAAACGAGCAAGCAACGCATTTGCAGCTGCTTTAGAAGCTTTTACGTTGGTAGCAGATGGGCCGGCAACTGGCAAACCTGGCAATGCTTCTTCGAGATCTTTCACGATCAGGTCGAAAGCTTCTGAGCGGGTGTAAACTTTTGGGTTTACATCCACGCCGTCATTTACGCCGCGGTCAGGAAGCTGACCATAAAGATCCATTACGTGGAAACGATAGAATGCACGGAGGAACTTTGCTTCAGCGGTTTGAGCAGGATTCGGATCAGAAGCCAGGATTTGATTGCATTTATATGCAGACTGGTTCATCACGTTCCAAGAAGAAAGCACATAAGCGTGGGTAGCGTCCCAGGAATGTTGGTGCAGGGTACGCCAAACACCGTTATCACCCCAATCCACACCGCGTGTTGGCGGGATCATTTCATCAGACACGTGATCATATAAAGAATAGATACCGTCCTGATTGGTAAAAGTGCTGAGGTCTTTATAGGCAGACGTGAGCAGGATGCCTGGGTCGCCTTTTACGAAACCACCGCTAGCACTTTCTAACAGGATGGAATCTTTTTCATCTACTTTCAAATCAGTGCAAGCCGATACGGTCATCAGACCGAGGGCGCCCATCATGAAAATTTTAGAAATTTTATTGTAAATCATTTTTGTATGTTTTTAAAGTTAGAATGTGATACTGCCGCCAAGGAGAATCGTTCTTGCACGTGGGTACGCGCCATAGTCGATACCAAGTGATGGCACGTCGTCGATTGGTTTGGCAGTGTTAACTTCTGGATCTTGACCGCTATATTTCGTAAATACAGCCAAGTTCTGAGCTGTAACAAAGAAACGCAGCGAAGAAACCGTTTTGCTTTTCAAATTCACACGATAGCCCAAGGTTACATCTTGCAGACGAACGTAGGATGCTTTTTCCAGGAAGCGCGTAGATACATCCGGAGCATTCAGGTTAGATTCGCCATTGCCTGGAACATCAGAAGATACGTTACGTCCGTTCGCCAAAGCACCTGCTGTAAAGTAAGCATTTGCCATGTTGTTATATACATACTGACCAAACTGACCGTTCAAGAATACACTCAAATCGAGGCTTTTGTAACGGAAAGTATTTGTGAAACCAGCATTCCATTTTGGCAGGGGGCTTGCTCCAGTAAATACTTGAACGTCACCTTTTCCTTTGTATTTCGTAATACCATTTTCGTCGAAACCAGCGAAATCACGTACGAAGAAAGCGAAAAGCGGTTGGCCTTGTGCAATACGTTGTGCGAATGCACCAGAAAGACCCTGACCGTTGATTTCACCTGTGTTCAACAGACCCTTGTAGTTCTTAACTTCATTTTTGTTGTAAGCAGCATTCGTAATGATGTTCCAATCGAAATCTTTGCCATCAACAACAGCAATATTCAATGACAATTCAACACCGCGGTTTACAACGTCCGCATCCAGGTTTTTGAATACGAAAGGCTGTGGAGCAGGTTGTGCTGAACGCACTTTAATCAACAAATCTTTCGTGTCTTTGTTGTAAATATCTAAAGTACCGGAAAGACGACCTTTCCAGAAACCGAAGTCAATACCAACGTTTAACTGGCTGGTCGTTTCCCATTTCAAATCTGGGTTACGGAAAGCCACATCGCCAATACCGCCACCGTTGATCGAACCACCTGAGTCAATATCCCAGTCATTGTAACGCTGACGACGGGAATACTGGTTGTGCGGAATTTCCTGGTTACCAGTTACACCGTAACCCACACGCAGACCCAAGTCAGAGAAAAGGTCAGGAACAAAACCTTCTTCGATCAAACGCCATTTGAATGCGAAAGATGGGAAGTAACCGTATTTGTTGTTTCCACCAAATTTGGTAGAACCGTCTGCACGCAAGGTAGCCGTGAAAAGGTATTTATCGCGGATGCTCAAATTTACACGACCGAAGTAAGACTGCAGTTCGTCGAACGTGTTCGAAGAGTTGCGGCCTACAATGCTGTTTTTACCTGAAGACTGGTCAGAAGAAGCCAGGTTGTTGATCATTACATCTAAGCTGTTCGTTGTGAAATTGGTCATTTCAAACGACTTGGTAGAATAATCAAAATTCTGGTAAGAGTAACCCAACAAAGCAGTCAGGTTTGCGCTGCCGAATCCTTTCGTGTAGGTGAAATAGTTCTCCCACAGTTTGTTATTCGTTTCAATATCATTGAAGTACAAACGACCTTTTTCAAAGTTGGTGTTTGTGTACAAGTCTCTTGAATAAGCTGATTTACGTGTTGAAAGCGATTGGTCAACGCCTACAACTGTTTTGAAGGTCAAACCTTCAAAAATTTTCAGTTCAGCAGAAATATTGCCGAGCGCGCGCAATGTATTCGTATAATCTTTAGAGTAAAGCAACATAGCAACCGGATTGGCTTCCGTTTTGCTAATTTGAAGCGGTGTTCCGTCTGCTTTATAAACTGCTTGCGTCGGGTTGAGTTTCAATGCTGCACCCAAAAGGTCGCCTTCAAAACCGGCGTTGTTTCCGAGTGGTACGTTGTCGTCATGCACATTCGCAACAGTAACAGAAGACGCAATCGTAAGGCGATCGTCGATGAATTTACGCGAGCCGTTGAAACGAGCCGTGTAACGCTTCATGCCGCTTTCTTTGATGATACCTTCCTGGTTTTGATAGCCGATAGAAAAGCGATAGTCACCGCCTTTGTCGCTGCCACCAAATGTCAGGTTGTGCACATGCGAAATGCCGGTGCGGAGGATTTGATCCTGCCAGTTGGTATTTGCTTTGCCATCAACAAGGGCAGCAGCAGCAGCGCCGTTGAATTTCTCATAAGCTTTCAGGAACGTTGGGCCGTCAAGTACGTCGTATTTCTTAGAGATGTTGCTGATACCCAAAGAGTAGTCATATCCCAAAGAACCTTTGCCTTGTGCGCCTTTTTTCGTCGTAATGATTACAACGCCGTTTGCGCCGCGTGAACCGTAAATTGCCGTTGCAGAAGCATCTTTCAAGATGTCAATGCTGGCAATGTCATTTGGGTTCATGAAGTTCAACGGGTTGCGGGCAGAACTGGAACCGAAACCGGCGTCAATACCGCCACCGCTTACGTCGCTGCCGCTAAGTGGAACACCATCCACCACGAACAATGGGTTGTTGCCAGAGCGAACAGAAGACGTACCGCGAATACGGATGTTAATACCTGCGCCCGGTTCGCCGCTTGCAGATGTGATTTGCACACCCGCTGCGCGACCCTGGATCAATTGCTCAGGAGAAGCAACTACGCCGCGGTTAAAACTACCGTCTGTTACAGAGGTAACGGCGCCTGTAGCGTCTGTTTTGCGCACAGAACCGTAACCAACCACGACAACTTCACCCAGGGTGTTGCCTGGAGCAAGTGCTTGGTTGACTTCGTTGGATGCGCCCAAGGTGATAACGCTTTCTTTGTAGCCTGTGTAAGCAAAGCGCAATTGGGTGGCTCCGTTCGGAACATCAACGCGATAGTTGCCGTCAATGTCTGTAGCGGCGCCGCGCGTAGTGCCGACCACCGTAATTGAGGCGCCGATGAGCGCTTCACCGGTTTCCGAGTCGGTAACCTTGCCCGAAACCGTACGTTGCGCAGATGCAACGTTGGACAGCAACACCATGCAAGCCAACAGAAGCCCGCATTTTAAAAAGGTGTTTAAAAACTTCATACGAAACTGAGTTAAGTTAGTGAATAAAAATCTTCACAAAAAGTGAATTAATCTTTAAGTCTGTCACTCGAATATTATACAGGGCAATCCTGCATCTTGTTCTGCGAGCGGCAGACTAACAGGATAATATTTGGAAAGGCGTACCGAGCAAGTTGTTGGGATAACGTTGTGGTGGACTTGCTATGGCGGGGCTAAGGTATGTAATCGTCTGTTATTTGTACCAAATCTTTTTTCAAATTTTTTCTGCACTTTTTTCACCCAAATAATATTCTGGCAAAAAATTTCACACTTAAAACGAACCCGACCGATTTTAACAAATTTATTTTCAACATTTTAAAATTAAATTTGTCGGTTTTGTTTTGCTCAAAATAAGCCTTTACCTTTACACAGTTTCACGTTTTTGAATTCTGGCATTCTATTTGATACCTGATTTTTATGAAAATTAAAGCCTTTTTTCCCTTTTTTTTATGCGTTTTGGTTTGTTGCTCAAAACTCGTTGCGCAAACCATGAGCAATACGGACATATCGCTTAATGCCGGAAAGGTGGTCTGGCAACAACGAAAAATTGATATGGGGGAAATAAAATTTGGCATTCCCGCTGCCTGCACTTTTGAGGTACAAAATATCAGTTCCGACACCTTAATACTTCAAAATGTACGTGTCGGCTGCCACTGCACCAGTGTTGAATGGACTAAAACGCCCATCGCTCCCGGCGAAAGCGGTAATATAAAGGCCACCTATGACGCTCAAAAGGAAGGGCCTTATTACAAAATCATTACCGTGGCCACCAATTTTGATCCTAAAGAACCGGTGGCGCTTACCTTGGTGGGCACCGTACTGCCACAGCCAGCCGAGCAACCGCACCCGACCGACAAACAGTAAGAGGTTCAGATGTAGACTGCATGTTTCAAGAGTTCGTACCTTGGCGTCTGAATTTGAATCATCATGCAAAAATCTATTTTACGCCGCATTTTTTACCTGGTTGCAGGCATTGTACTCCTGTACTTCACCTTATTATTTATATACGGATACTTCAGCGATTGGGTTCCGGAAGAAAAAACGAGCATCACGCCCGATCAATCGGCTGCACAGACCGTCGTGACGGACAGTTTGTTGCGTTTTAGTACCTGGAATGTAGGCTACGGCGGATTGGGCGCCGAATCCGATTTTTTCTACGACGACCAGGGCATGTGGTATTCCGGTAGCAGCATGATTCGAAGTCCAAGACCCTTGGTGGAAAAATACAATGCCGGGGCTGTTGCGTTTTTGAAAAATACACTCAGCGATTTTTTCTTGTTACAGGAAGTAGACCTTGCCTCCGACCGCAGTTATAAAATACAACAATACGACCAGTTTCGCGCGGCAGTACCGACTTATTCCGCCACCATGGCCCTGAATTACCAATGCGCGCGCGTTCCGATTCCATTGCTGGAACCTTGGAATGCTTACGGCGCGGTAAAATCCGGATTGGCCACTTTTAGCAAATATCAGCCAAGCGAAGTAACGCGCTACCAGCTTCCTGGGCATTACCCGATGCCCGATCGCATGTTCCAACTCGACCGCTGTGTGGCGCTACACCGTTTTCCGACAAAATGGGGCAAAGATTTGGTTGTCATAAATTTGCACAATGCCGCTTACGATCCCGGCGATAAAATTAAGGCCATTCAGTTGCCATACTTAAAGGCGTTGGCACTGGCCGAATATGAAAAAGGAAATTATGTTGTGCTCGGTGGCGACTGGAATCAATGCCCGCCGTTTTTCCGATACGATCAATTTATGCCCGGAAATGATTACGTTCAAGGCAATATTCCTGGCAATTTTTTCCCCGATGATTGGCGTTTTGCATACGATCCGACCGTAGCAAGCAACCGAAAATGCAAGGATCCATATCAAAAAGGCAAGACATTCGAAACCCTGATTGACTTTTTCCTGGTCTCGCCCAATGTAGTTGTGAAGACCGTGAAAGGCATAAACCAGGATTTTCAATTTTCCGATCACCAGCCCGTATGGATAGAGGTGACATTAATCACCGAAAAGTAATGATTCTTCGTAAAAGTTATCGCTAAGTAGTGATACCTTTGCGGCACATTTTAGCAGCCTGACCGAATCGAACCCAAGCAATCTTCAGACATTACAACAAAAACAATTATGGCAAAAAAACGCATTGCAATCAACGGCTTTGGCCGGATTGGCCGTCTTACATTCCGCAACTTAGTAAAACGGGATGATGTTGAGGTTGTTGCGATCAATGACCTGACCGACAACCACACCCTGGCGCACCTGCTGAAATACGACACGATGCATGGTCGCTTTGATGGTACCGTTACTTCTGACGATACTTCTATTACCGTAAACGGCAACAAAATTGCCGGGCTTGCCGTAAGAAATCCGGCTGAGCTGCCTTGGAAAGAAATGGAAATAGACGTGGTATTGGAATGTACCGGTATTTTCCTTGATCGTGAAAAAGCCGGCTTGCACCTTCAGGCAGGCGCGCGCCGCGTGATCCTCTCTGCGCCACCGAAAGCAGACGACGTTCCTACGTTCGTAATCGGCGCCAACCACCAGGATATTAAAGATACGGACACCATCATTTCAAATGCTTCCTGCACGACGAACTGCTTGGTTCCGATGATTCAAGTGATTGATAAGGCATTTGGGGTGGAGAATTTCTTTATGAACACCATCCACGCTTATACTGCCGACCAAAATTTGCAGGACGGCCCGCACCGCGACCTGCGTCGTGCCCGCGCTGCCGCACAAAACATCGTGCCAACCAGCACCGGCGCTGCAAAAGCAGTGACGCTCGTTGCTCCACACCTGAAAGGTAAAATCGCAGCACACTCTTTGCGTGTTCCGGTTGCAACCGGTTCCGTAACGGATGTAGTGGCTACACTGAAAACACCTGCAACGGTGGAAGAAATCAACGCTGCTTTCAAAGCCGCTGCTGATGCGCACTTGAAAGGCATCCTTGAATATAACACCGACGAAATCGTGAGCAGCGACATCGTGCGCAACACACACTCTTGCGTGTTTGATGCGCCGCTGACCCAAGTGAATGGTACCATGTGCCGCATTGTGGGTTGGTACGACAACGAAGCAGGTTATTCTGCCCGTTTGGCCGACCTGGCTGCGATGGTATAAACCTTCACGGTTGCAGTAATTTCAAGTAAGGTTTATCAGTCGAACAGGTTGGTAAACCTTATTATTTTTTAAACCGATTTCCCTCATTATCAAAGATTTAAATAAATGAATATCAATTTTTCCGGAAAAAAAGCCTTGGTTCGGGTTGACTTTAATGTACCGCTCGACAAACAATATAACATTACAGACGACACGCGCATTCGCGAAGCCCTGCCTACGATTCAGGAAATCCTCAAAGAAGGCGGGTCAGTGATCCTGATGTCGCACTTAGGTCGCCCATTGGAGAAACTGAATGCCGACGGCTCGATCAATAAAGAAAAGTTTACGCTTCAGCATTTGGTCAAACACCTGAAAAAGAAACTAAAAGTGAAGGTGCAATTTGCCGATGATTGTGTGGGTAAATCTGCCGTTAAAAAAGCGGCTGCACTGAAACCAGGCGAAGTTTTGCTCCTTGAAAACACGCGTTTTTATGCCGAGGAAGAAAAGGGCGACGAGGCTTTTTCAAAAAAACTGGCTTCCTTGGGCGATGTTTATGTAAACGACGCGTTTGGAACAGCCCACCGCGCGCACGCGAGCACGACGGTTGTGGCCAAATATTTTGACAAAGATCATAAATGCTTCGGTTTCCTGATGGACCGCGAAATTGCAAATGCAGATCGGGTCATCAAACATCCGGAAAAACCGGTAACCTGTGTGGTTGGCGGCGCAAAAGTGAGCGACAAGATCGTTTTGTTGGAGCGTTTCCTTGATTTTGCCGACAATATCATCATCGGCGGCGCCATGGCCTACACGTTTGTGTTGGCGAAAAAGGGCATGGTCGGCACTTCCTTGGTTGAGCCTGATCGGGTGAATGCAGCCAAAGAATTTCTGCAAAAAGCCAAAGCGGCAGGCGTAAAAGTGCTGCTGCCGAAAGACTCTATCTGCGCCGACAAATTTGCAGCCGACGCAGCCACCCAAATTACCCTGAGCAATCAAATCCCAGACGGCTGGATGGGACTTGACATTGGTCCGGATGCAGCGAAAACCTACGCCAGCGCGATCCGCAAAAGCAAAACCATCATCTGGAACGGCCCAATGGGCGTTTTTGAAATGCCCGCTTTTGCGGAAGGTACCAAAATCGTGGCTAAAGCGGTGGCTTCTGCAACGAAAAAAGGCGCTTTCTCCATGGTGGGCGGCGGCGACTCCGTTGCGGCGGTGAATCAACTGAAATTAGCCAAAAAAGTGAGTTTCGTGAGCACGGGCGGCGGGGCGATGCTGGAATATTTGGAAGGGAAGGAATTGCCGGGGATTAAGGCGATGCGGGAGTAATTAGGATTACATGATTTAAGATTACATGATTTAAGATTACATGATTTAAGATTACATGATTTAAGATTTAAGATTTTAGATGGAGGAACAACGCTTAATATTACGAAAATACAATTTGTGTTTCGTTGCAAATACAAAAGCCGCAACCACAAAGCCCAGAAATAAGCGGCTCCATCTTAAATCATGTAATCTTATATCATGTAATTTTAAATCCTTGTGTCGATGACATTATCCTAAAGATATTGAACATCTGCGTAACACATTCAAGTTCAACTCACGACTTCATCAAAACCGCCGTCAGATTCCCCCAAGAAAACCGCGCTTTCTCCCTGCGCACCCCTTCCTGCATTTTTTCAGCGCGCCCCTGTCCAAAAAAATCGCGCAAGGCCGCTCCAATGGCTTCCGGGGTAAGATCTACAACGTAGCCAGATACGCCGTCGGTGACAATTTCAGGCAGCCCGCCCACGCGCGTGACCACCATTGGCTTTTCAAAATGATAGGCGATTTGTGAAATGCCGCTTTGCGTGGCGCTCCGGTACGGTTGCACCACCAAATCCGAAGCAGAAAAATAGCGATTTACCTCATCCGCAGGAATAAAATCAAGGTGCAAATGCACGCGATCTGTAAGTTTATTTTCATCAATAATACGTTGATATTCAGCCCAATCCTCATAACATTCGCCGGCAATCAGGGCGTGCAAACCTGGCGTTTGGGCCAAAGCATTTAAAAACAAATCCAAGCCTTTGTATTTGCGTACAAAACCGAAGAACAAGGCAAGCGGCACGTTTTTTGGCAAATTGAGCATATCGCGCGCGGCGTCTTTTTCCAATAAAACGCCATAATTATCATACACCGGATGTGGCGCAAAACGAACCCGCGCTTCCGGTTGATTTGGCGGCAAAAACTGTTTAATTTCTTCCCCAACCGAACGCGACATCACCACAAAACCATCACAAGCGCCCACAAACCATTTGGCAAACGGACGGTCGCCGAAACGTTTTTCGTGTGGGATAATATTATCCACTAATGCGGTGATTTTAAATCGTTTACGGGAAGTCCAACGCGCAATCCGAAGCACGGAACCAAGACAAGGCCCCATAAAAGGCAGCCAAAAACGCACGATCACCTGGTCGGGTTGCGCACGCGCGAGCAGGCGCCCGACCCGCCACCAATTGAATGGATTGACGGAATTCAACAAGGGTCGAATATCCAATCCTTCCGGCGCGGGATCATCGGTGAACTGGGTTTTTCCGGGAAATAAAAAAGCAGGGTATTGCAGGACGAATGAAAAAATCGTCACAGCATACCCTGCCTGTTGCAATTCCAAGGCCAAACGTTCGCTGAGGGCTGCAATGCCGCCGCGCAACGGATGGGCCGGTGAAACAATTACTACTTTTTTCAAACTTCAAGATTTCCGGCAAAAGTAGCAAATCGCCACTACCCTACCGAATTACCGCTATTTTCCTTGTAATCAACTGGTTGTTTATGCGAATGGATACCGAATACATGCCCGCCGTTTGTGTACTCAAATCAATCGGCACGACGCTTTCCATCATTTCAAACGCCGGTTTTTCCCACACAAGTCGACCAGTCGGATCAAATACTGAAATGGAAACCGTACCTGTTGAAGGCAAACTTAACGTGAGCATTTCAAGTCCGGCTGTTGGGTTCGGCGATAATCTTAACGTTTTTACCAGCGAAGACTCATCTGTTCCAACCATGATCCCAACAAATACGGTGCCTGTTGCGGTACAGCCGTTTTGATCCGTAACGGTACAAATGTAAGTGCCCGTAACCAATCCATCAATCGTCGCGCTTGTTCCGCCGTTGTTCCACAAATATGTGTATGAACCAACGCCGCCGGTTGCCTGAGCTGTTGCCGTACCGTTTGGGAAATCTTCCATTGGTGTGGAGCTAAGGTTCAAACTAATCGGCGACGGGACATTTATGGTTGCTGAACTCGTTGAAGTACAACCAGCGGCATCCGTAACCGTTAGAGTTGGCGTCGAAAGCCCGGAAGGTAACACAATGATCTTTGTCGTTTGCCCGGTCGACCACTGGTAATAATACGGAGGTGTTCCACCGACTGCTGTTGCTTCCAATGACCCGAAGCCACCACAAGAAATCACGCCGTTTCCAATATTGGATGTTAGGGGTGGGGTAATCACTACCGTAAACAGCGATGTTGAAGTGCAACCGTTTTGCCCGGTAGCCGTAATTGTATAAGTACCCGGTTGACAAATGAGGGAAGGTTCAAGTGTAATGCCGGAAGGGAATCCCTGCAACTGAATGCATGAGGTGGTGCAGGTTAAAACACCCATCGTTGTAATGGTAAAGTTCGGCGGCGTAACATCTGCTGTTACAATCGTTTGCATGGAAGCAGTGCAACCATTTGTTCCAGAAACAATTACGGTATAAATACCTGGTTCCGTAACGGTCGGTTCCGGCAAAATTGAGGCAAATCCGTTCGGCCCGGTCCATGCAAAAAGCGCATTCGGATTGGCAGAAGAAGCAAATAAAACTACGCTTTGCACACTACAGGTCAATACAGCCGGAGGCGCTACAAATACGGATGGTTGTTCAAGATCAGCAACAACCGTAGCAGCGGCCGTCGCTGAGCAGCCGTTGGAAGCGACCGCCGTAAGAAAATAAGTACCAGGCTCCGTTACGGTTGGGTTTAATTGCGTAGAAATAAATCCGTTCGAGCCAGTCCATGATACAGTCGTATTTTGTTGATTAACAGTCCCTTGCAAAGTTACGGATGGCGTAATACAAGTAATAATCCCACCATTAGCCGATACAAGTGGGATTGAACCATCCGTTTGAATGGTTCTGGAATCTGTCGCCGTGCATCCATTTGTACCTTTTGCGATTACAGTGTACGTGCCGCCGGCTGTAATGGTTATTGTTTTCTGATTCGACGTAAATCCGCCAGGCCCGGTCCAGGAAAATGTAGTTCCGTTGGTGGTCGAATTGGCAGTCAGTGTTAAAGTCGGTATTGCACAAGTAATCAATCCGTCTCCCGAAATACTTACATCAGGCGGCGTATTATTAAGGGTAACTGTGGCTGTAGCCGAGCTGGTACACCCGTTTGACGGGTCTGTTACGGTCAATATATAATCGCCCGGCTGACTAACTTGCGGATTTTGTTGCGTTGAGGTAAATCCACTCGGGCCTGTCCAGCCATAGTTTGCATTTGTAGCAAATGAAAACCCTTGAAGTGGGCGGGTTGGATTGTTACAATCAAGTTGCGCACCGGTGGCTACGGCGCCCGGTAAAGTAATATTTTGTTGAACAGTGTAAGATGCCGAGCTGGTGCAACCGGTAGATTGCGCGGTTCCAGTGACGGTGTAAATTCCCGGTACCGACACGGTAATGTTGCTGCCCGTTGCCGTAAATCCGTTCGGGCCGATCCATTTCGTGGGTGGAAGCAAACTTAAATTGGAACCTGCGGTCAACGTAACACTCGTATTTACACAAGTCAACGAGCCGCCGTTAATTGAAATATTGGGGCCTTGCGTATTTTGCGAAACGGCAAGAGAAGCCGTATTTGTACAACCGTTATTGGCAGTTACCGTGACGGTATAGGCGCCGGGAACACTAACTGCCGGATTTTGAACAGTAGCCGTAAAATTCCCCGGGCCAGACCAAATATACCCCGTTGCAGGAAGGTTTGATTCTACTAAAATATTAATGGTCGGTTGCGCGCAGGTAAGCGTACTGCTCAAGGTGTTCAAAGCAGGCGGATTCGGTTGTTTTACAACCAAATAGGTAATCGGCCCAACGCTGTTGTTCAGGAAAATACCGCCGCCCGGTGTTTGTTCCTGTTTAATGGCGCGAACCTGATAAAACAAGGTATCAGAAGTTGGGATCGAGGTAGGATCTGTATACGTGGCGCCGGCGACCAAAGTACCCGTGAGTCGGTTATAAGGGCCGCCAAGGCTTGCGCTGCGGTAAACATGGTACCCCAGAATATTCGGATCAGCAGAAGCCGTCCAATTTATTTTTACTTTGGTGCATTGTTGCTCCAAGGTCACATTGGTCGGAGGCGCTACGACTTGCGCGCGCAGGGTCGGGTCGCCGAGCAGGGCAACGTGCGCGCCGCTTTCACCGTAAGAGAAGAAGAACCCGCTGTTGAACTGTGTATTTTGGGTTTCTTTCATACAATAACCGATGGTTTCACCGGAAGCAAGACCTTGCAGGAAAAAGTGCGGACGTCCGGCCCAACCGCAAGTCAGGATGCCGCCTTTGCTGGCCAAGGCAGAGGGCATAAACGGATCGGTTTCATAATCCCAGTCGCCGAAATAACTGCCAAACAGGTTGGAAAATACCACATTAACAGTATCTGTTCCAAAATTGGTGCTGCTGCCTACGCCATTTGCACCACTGTACCAGCCGCCGCCGCAAGCGTAGCCCAACAAATAAGTATCGGGATTGGTATTGTTGAAAAAATCAGCTTCTACGATATTCGATTCACCTACTACGGGATACGCATTGCGAAAACCGTTTTCGGCAAACGCCTCGCCGGAGAAATACCCAAAATTATCGTCCACTAAGGCTTTGTTTGCTACGATGTATTGTTTCGTACGGAAATTGTGGTTTTTATCCAAATACCGGCGTAACAACTCGATTTCACTCAGGCCGAAAGTACCCACTGTCAAGCGACGGAAATCGAGACGGCCAACCTGCAATTCTGCGGCAGAAGGCATTACGCTTTGGTCAAATTTGCCGTCGCCGGGAATATTTGTATTTGCGGCACGGCCAGATGTGCTATTGTTTACGGTGTTATCGGTCCAAACACCGTCCATATCAGCGTAATAATTGTCGCAAGGCCAGGCGCCCTGGTGTTCAGGGTGACCGTCCCAGTTGGTATTGCCGGAATAAGGAATTGGAACATGCCCAATCAAAAACACGGCCTTCACATTTAACGAATCGGCTTTATAGCGGTTCACAATTTCGGCTTTTACCGATTGAACGGTAGCAGAAGGCCCAACTTTGATCGGAACAGCCTCCCAACCGTCGCCACGCATGTCATTTTTCATACGCACCAATTCCACGCCAAGCGCATCAGCCGTGGTGGAGTCTACAAAAACGAGAATTTTACCGCGTTTATCCACCACCGGCGCATTTACAGCCACGTGCGCGTACCCGTAAGCATTGATGGTTGTAAAGCGTTGAATAACATATTCATACGTTTCGCCCGCAATGACGCTTCCGTCGGTTCCGGAGTTCAGGGTGCTGTTGGTGACATTGAGCAATTGATACCACAAATTTGGCGCATCGCCTTTTCTATGGCGTAAAACCAATAAGTTGGCAGCCGAGGGGTTCGACCAATTGAGCGTAACACTCAGGGGGCTGGAATTGACCGTAACTGAAATTGGTACCGTGGCGTCCTTGGGGACTTGGGCCGAAGCGATGCTGATTTGCAGCAGGATGAGCAATAAGCTTAAGGTAAGTTTGTGTTTCATAAGCAGTAGAGGTTGAACATAGAATACAGCTTGCAAGATGCAAAATATATTGGAAAATGCTGCTTGAACAAGGGATTATTTTGAGTACAAAGCACTATGCCACCAATTCAAGGCCAGTTCCGAGGTGTCATCTCCGACCAAAGGAGGAGGTGACATCTCGGAACGAGGGTTACGTGGGTACTTCCGTTCGGAGTGAAGATCTCCGATTAAAGGAAGAGGTAACATATTGGAACAAAGTTTAGGTAGGTAATTCCGTTCCGAGATGTCACCTTCTCGTACCTCGAAGATGACACCTCTTCACTTTTCAGTTTCGTAAACGAGATTCAAGCGTTTTTTCAATGGAAGATCGAGCCCTGCCGTACGAGGCTGTATCATAAGGTAACGTGGGATTTTTTCGCCAAATAAAAAGTTGAGA
>JBAXTB010000082.1:0-18372 GCA_037130425.1 Bacteroidota bacterium | reverse complement strand
AATATCGGCGGTGGTATGCCGATCCGCAATTCACTGGGATTTGAGTTTGATTACTCGTATATGGTGAACGAAATCGTGCGTATGATTAAAGAGGCTTGCGACGATGAAGGGGTGCCGGAACCAGATATTTATTCGGAATTTGGTAAATTCACCGTCGGTGAAAGCGGGGCCACCATTTTTTCGGTCATCGGCAAAAAGCAACAAAACGACTCGGAGCATTGGTACATGCTTGATAATTCGCTTATCAATACCCTTCCCGACAGTTGGGGCATCAAGGAGCGCTTTATTCTGCTGCCGATCAACCACTGGAGCAATGAATATCAACGGGTTAACATCGGCGGTATCAGCTGCGACAATGCCGATTATTACAACTCGGAAGCGCATAACAACCAGGTTTACCTGCCCATTAATGACGATGAAAAAGAAGGCCCGCTGTACATTGGCTTTTTTCATACCGGCGCTTACCAGGAAGCCCTGAGCGGCTATGGCGGATTGAAACACTGCCTGTTACCTTCGCCTAAACATATCCTGATCAACCGCGATTATCACGGTGATTTTGTGGATTGGGAGGTGTTCCAGGAGCAGGACGCGGATTCGATGTTACGGATTTTGGGGTATGATTCGCCGTATGCGTCGTAACCCCTAACCCCTGAAGGGGGACTGATCGGAAGTAGGCTAAAATGCCAAATTACTTCCAATCAGTCTCCCTTTAGGGGTTAGGGGTTAGGGGTGGGGTTAGGCGCTACAATTTTCTGCAAAACCTTCAAATTCACTTCTTGTTCAAAAAGTGCAGCAACAGGAGTCTCAAACCCCTCAATTACAGCGCTTTTTATATCATCATTGATTCGATATGCGCTTGCAGGCATGTATTTTTGATCTTCGCCGATTAATAAATATTGCTCGATCATTTGCTGATCCGGGTCTATGATCCAATATTCTCGAATGCCGTGCGCAGCATAATCCTTGTGTTTGATGCCTTTATCGTATTTGGCAGTGCTTTTGGATAAAATTTCTACAATAAAATCTGGCGCAGGGAAAATCATCTGATCCGCGTGCAAGGATGCAGCCTTATCATTTTTGAAAAAACTAAGATCAGGTTCGTAATCGTTTCGAGTCAGGGAAATGAGCGCTTTTTCAACTGCAACAATCCCTAGTTTGTGCATTCCAACATACGCATTCAGCAATACGGATAAATAACCGCTCACCTGCCAATGGCTTTTCTTTACCGGTGAATGCATGATGATTTCACCATTGATGAACTCCGCTTTTTTGTCTTCATCTAACCATTCCCGAAATGCATCGCGTCGGGTACGTTCGGCGGCAAGCATCACTTCTACCTTTTGCAGCAGCAAGCGAGCATCGGGCATGGCTAATATTTTTTCGACAGTAATCGGCATTTTATTTTTACTTGATTTTCATACAAATATAATGCTCACAAACTCCAGTTCCCAAGGTATTTCAAAAAAAGTTTCGTCAAATTCTCTGCATCCGAAATGCCCCGGTGATGCGTGCCCGTAAACAAAATCCCTTCTTTATCCATTGCTTTGCGCAAACCAATGCCGTTTTTCATGCGTTTTTGAATACGATATAGTTCCTTCAAGTTTGCATGATGTTGGGTCCAGTCCGAGTCAATTCGGTGCAGGCGGCAGTCTTCGGCCAGCATACGGCGATCAAAATTACCCCAGGAACAAAGCACATATTCCTCTTCGTCCATATACGCCCAATCCTGAAATTCCTCCACCACTTCCGGGAAAGTTTTGGCGCGGTTTACATCTTCTTGCGTAATCGTAGTCAGGTCCCGGCAAAAGGGCGACAGTGTCGGGTGTACCACCGGACGAATAAATCGGTTAAACTTACCCCGCACTTCGCCAAAATGATTCACCCGGAACGCGCCGATTTCTATCGTTTCCTGCACATAGCCCGGTGGCGGGTTTTCCCAACAAGTGGCTTCGAGGTCGTAAATAATGTAATTCATGCGATTAAAAATTAACGCAAACCGAGTTGTTTCAGCAAGTACCAAAGCCGCAGCCGAAGTCTCGTTTTTTGCGACGTGTAAAAAAAATGTTTTTCCAGGATGGGATCAATGGTAAAACCGCCTGGATGCCGGAGCGGAAACTGCATAGTTTGGGCTTTCCGCATCGCCGATTTGTTAGAACCGGTGGTATGTGTGGCGTCTTCGGCTCCCACGCCGGTGTTTTGGATAAGGTTTACCGATGGAACGATGCACAAACCCTTGTTTTTCAATATACTGTAAAACCAGGCGTAGGCCCAAGAATTGTTTTCTTTGCGCGCCGTCACTTGAAATTTATCTAACATGTACGTTTGCGCGGCGCGATCTGAAATAAAATCCTGCACGCAGTGTTGCGCCTTGTATTCCTCCAAACCGTCCAGGTTCACCGACATCCGCTGCCAGGCCCGGCGCCAGGAAGCCCAACCCCATACAAAGGAAAAGCGTGAAAACAGGTAACTTTCTGTTCTGTTTGCGGTAAAGCGCTCCGCCAAATTGGAGCAGCCGATATGCATAACTTGCTCGTTATCTGCGTATCGTTCCAATAATTCAGCGCAAAACGGGAAAAAACTCAAGTCCGGCAAACAATCATCTTCCAATACAATTCCAAAAGGCTCTTCCCGGAAAAACCAATTGATCGCATCATAAACACCGGCGCGCAGTCCGAAGTTCGTATCGCGGTACAAAGTTTTTACCGTGCAATTCCAATCAACGCCATTTCCGATGATTTCCCTGACTTCTGCCACACGCGTTGCTTCGCCCGGTTTGTCGGCGCGCGGGCCATCGCAATGCACATACAGGCGTGTGGGTGCGGCCGCACGAATGCGTTCCAGGGTGCGCCGGGTGTGCTCTGGGCGGTTAAAGACCAAAAATAGAATCGGTACGGTAGTAGACATGCTGGAATATCCAAAAAATTACGGAGTTTTGGGGCTAAATATCCGTGTTTTTTTCTTTTTGCCAACCGGTTCGTAAGAAAGGAGTGGTTGGCGCACAATGAACGACAATTTATTCATGCAAAGTATCTTGCGCCGCGTGCGCACCAAGTATTATAAGTGGACGGAACGCAGCATTAACCTGCCTGTTTCAAGTGAAATCCCCACGATTCGTATCGGCACCTCTTATGGCGGCTGGATCGTACCGGAACAACATTTAAACGCCCAATCGGTTTGTTATTTGGTCGGCGCCGGCGAAGATGTGTCTTTTGATATTGGTTTGGCGGCAAAATACGCTTGTCCGGCGCATATTTTTGATCCGACGCCAAGGGCAATTCAACATGTCGAGCAACTGAAAGCGAACCTCTTAACAGGATCTAAAACACCCTGCGCCACCAGTCCCGATGGTTTTTACCCGGTTTACCCGCCGGAATTATCGGCTCAATTGCATATTCACCCTTACGGAATCTGGAACGAGGATACCGTGCTGCGCTTTTTTTCGCCGCCCAATGAAGCCTACGTGTCCCATTCCATTGTAAACCTGCAACAATCGGAACATTTCATCGAAGTGCCGGTTAAAACCTTAAAAACCGCCATGCGGGAATTGGGGCACACGCGCATTAACCTGCTTAAAATCGACATTGAAGGCGCTGAATATCAAGTCATTGAGTCCATTATTCAGGATAAAATCGACATTGATACGCTCTGTATTGAGTTCGATGAATCGGCGGCCAACCATTTCGACGGCAAGTATATTGACCGGATTGAAAATGCGTTAAAATCGCTGATGAACGTTGGGTTTACCATCATCGCCAAGGAAGCAAGTTGCCATAATTACACCTTGTTTAACCATCGTGGCGCATGAAAATCCTCCTGCTAAATACCTATCGGCATGGCGGCGCGGGCGCTGCTTGCCAACGTTTGCAAGTGGCATTGCAGGAAATCGGCCATGAAGTGAACATGCTGACAGCGGAAGATTTGGGTCGGCGCTGGCCCTTTTATGCTGAACGTTTGTCGTTTTTGCCCTTTGAACACGATAAATCGGTGCGCTTTAGTTTTTCCTTAGCCAATTTCGGGACGGATTTAAGCAAACACCCTTTAGTGCAGGCCGCCGATGTGATTCACCTGCATTGGATCAATCAGGGTTTTTTATCGCTGCAAGGCATTCATGCACTGGCGGCGCTCGGCAAGCCTATTATATGGACCTTGCACGATATGTGGGCCTTTACCGGCGGTTGCCATTACAGCCGGGGTTGTACGGGTTATTTAAGGGCTTGCGGCAATTGCCCTTACCTGCGTTTTCAGGGGCCGCATGATTTGTCGCATCGGATTTGGGCGCGCAAAAAAAGGATGTATTCGTCTGATATTCAATTTGTTACATGTAGCGAATGGCTCCGCGATGTGGCCTTGTCGAGTAGTTTGTTAAGCTTTTATCCAGTAAAAGCCATTCCAAATCCGATTGACACCACTGTGTTTAAACCATCTTCTGATGCCGAACGCAGTGCTTTTCGTCGGGAATTGAATATTGCGCCGGAATCCCGCTTGTTGCTATTTGTGGCCATGAAAGTTTCGGAAACGCGCAAAGGATTTCATTTTTTACAAGAAGCCCTACAATTGCTCAAACAGCAGGAGCCTGCCCGCCCGATTGAGATTGTAGTCATGGGTAAAAGCGAGCCGGAAGCGCTCGCTACCCTGCCCTACCCGGTTCATGCGCTTGGCATGGTGCAAGGCGCGTCTGCCCTCGCCCGCGTGTACGGCATGGCGGATGTGTTTGTGATTCCTTCTTTGGAGGATAATTTGCCCAATACGGTAATGGAATCGCTTGCTTGTGGTACCCCGGTGGCAGGTTTTAACACCGGCGGCATTCCCGAAATGGTAGATGACGGCGTTTGCGGATTTATCGCGCCACAGGGCGATTGTAAAGCGTTGGCCCAAGCAATTGCCCGTGTAATGGAAGCGGATCAAGGATTGATCCGACGTGCCGCAAGAGAAAAAGTGATGAAGGCTTATGCAAACAGGGTGGTTGCAACACAATATGCAGCTTTGTACAATGCCCATTAGGCATTGACTTAAGAATTTAAGAATTCAGATTACATGATTTAAGATTTTAGAAGTACCTATGGAACACAACCTAACCAATGAATTCCAGCGCATTCGACCACAACTGCGCTCTTACATCTTGCGTATAACGGCCAATGCCGCCGATACGGACGATATTGTTCAGGATACCTGGGTCAAAGCAAGCCTTAACATTCATTCGTTTCAAGGCAATTCTTCCTTGAAAACCTGGCTGTTTGCCATTGCCTCAAACCTCGCAAAAGACAATTTGCGTTTGAAAAAACGTTGGACAGAAGATTGTACTGACATTTGTAAACAGGAGGCGCTCGGCAACCGTGCTTTTTTTGAAGAAGCAATGAACATCCGCATGAACGATGCGCAAGGCAATTTTGAAATCAAAGAACACATAACCTTTTGTTTTACCTGTATTTCCAAGTCGCTGCCGCTTGAACAGCAGGTTGCACTGTTGCTCAAGGAGGTTTATGAATTTAAAGTAAAGGAAATTGCGGAAATTATGGATGTTTCGGAGGCGATGGGCAAATATTACCTGCATGTTGGCCGCAGCAAAATGATGGACATTTTTGACCGCCGCTGTTCCTTGATTAATAAAGAAGGCGTTTGCCATCAATGCACTGAATTGAACGGCATTTTCAATCCGAAACAAAATGCGCAGGAAGAACTGATGAAAATCGAAATGGCGCGTGATGCGGAAAAACTGGACAAGGAATCTTTGTTTGACTTGCGGATGAAAATCGTCCAAGGCATAGACCCGTTTGAGTCGGATGCCGCTACCCTTCAATTGCACCATTTGGAACATAACCGACAAGTGATGGAAGATTATTTAGCGACTGAATAAGTTACAATGTATTAATAACCATTGTTTTAAAAATAAAATAAATAAATCTTTATATTTAATCCCCGGTTTTGCCTATCATTTTTTCACGCTGAGAAGTCGAAATATCAAACGTTCAACTTCACAATGATGAAAAACTTTTTAATGCTCTTAGCCATGTCCATCGCAACAACAAGCACCGCACAAAACGCCGTAACCACACACAAAACCTTTAGCCGCACTACATCTGTAAGTGCTGACATTCACGCAGAAGCTGCCATCGTCTGGGCTTTACTCACCAATGCCGGGGATTACAAACGCTGGAATTCAACCATTGTGAGCATTGAAGGCAATATTGCGCTCGGTGAAAAAATCCACCTGAAATCGACGCTTGATCCGAGCCGCACCTTTAAACTGAAGGTAAAATCGTTTGAGCCGGAAAAACAACTCGTTTGGGGAGACGCGATGGGCAAACGGACTTATACACTTACGCCCAAAGGCAATGGTATGGTTCATTTTTCAATGTCAGAAACCATCGGAGGACCGATTTTTCCTTTATTTGCAAGTAAAATACCTTCTTTTGACGCTTCGTTTGATCAGTTTACGGCAGATTTGAAAAAAGAAGCGGAGGCGATACAAGGTACTAAGAAATAATGGTTAGTCGGCAGGGTTTCGCGGACGGCGGAATTCATTCCGCCCTAAAAATATTTTAAGGGCGGAATGAATTCCGCCGTCCAACTGCTTCACAAACAATCATTTACACCACAAAATATTTTTAAAAAATGGAATCCGGCACCAAAGAAAATCCCTGGCAACTTAAAACCGCGCCTGGCACATCGGAATACACCATGTACCGCGACACCGAAAAAGGAATCATCGTGTGCAAAGTTGGTACGACTACCTTGCATTACGACCAACGCTGCATCGAAGACCTGCACGCCATGCTCAAAGCCCACGGCGACTGGATGGAACTCGGCGCTGCTGATGAAGGCAAAGAACCCAAAGCCGGCACGGTGGAAGCCTGGGGCCGCGATCCGAACAACCCGATCGGCGGTTGGTATGGCCTGAAAAAAGGCTTTCGCGGTCGTTTCGGCATGTATGTGCCCCCGCTCATGGAACTGTTAGGATTGGTTGAATTGGAACACAACCCGAAAAATAATCGGATGCGGGCACTCTAAAACATTGAATTAGAAGATAATAAACGGTAGTTGGACAAACGGCTGCCGTTTATCTTGGTTTTACCGCATGGAAGCCTTACTCACTGAAATTAAACATTGCGAGATTTGCCGATCTTTTCTACCACAAGGTCCTCGTCCGATTGTACAGGCGTCTGCCAGCAGTAAAATTTTAATCATCGGTCAGGCGCCTGGCGCCCGCGTACACGCATCCGGTATTCCCTGGGACGATGTAAGTGGCGATACGCTGCGGCAATGGCTTGGTATTGATAAAGCCCTGTTCTATAACCCTGAATTTTTAGCCTTGATGCCCATGGGCTTTTGCTACCCAGGCTCCGGTAAATCGGGCGACCTTCCCCCGCGTGCGGAATGCGCCCCCGCATGGCATGAACGCTTATTGGCGCAAATGCCTGATATTCAACTTACTTTGCTGATTGGGCAGTATGCTCAAAATCGCTACCTCGGCGATAAGATGGGGGAAAACTTGACGGAGACCGTGCGGGTCTGGCGCAATTTCCACCCAAAATACCTCCCTTTGCCACACCCCTCGCCGAGAAACCGGTTTTGGTTAACAAAGAATCCGTGGTTTGAAGAAGAAGTGCTGCCATATCTGAAAATGGAAACGAAGCGGATTGCTGATAACAATCAGGTCACTTAAAATCGCTACCTTGCCGAACACAATCAGGGGACAATAAAAAAAAACATGCGCGTACTTCTTGCACTTTCCATCATTACCTCGTCCCTCATCGCCGGACTGTTTTATGCCTATAGTTGTTCCGTGAATCCGGGATTACATCAACTACCTGACGATCAATATATTGCAGCCATGCAGGCCATCAATATTGCCATTCAGAACGGGTTGTTTTTTATCAGTTTTTTCGGCGCTATGTTTTTCCTGCCCTTGAGCGCGTACATGGCCTTTAGCCGGCCTTTTACGCGTCGTTTCCAATTGCTCTTTGCAGCGGCGGTTGTTTACATTGTCGGGGTGCTCGGCGTGACGATTTTAGGAAATATTCCATTGAACGAAACATTGGCCGTGTTTGACCTAAGATCTGCCAACGCGGCTGAAATTGCGCGTCAACGCGTATTATTTGAAGGGCCTTGGAATACTTTTCACGCCATCCGGACGGTATGCGCGGTGGCGGCAGAGGTATTGGTGGTGTTTGCTTGTTTGACGACGGAAGCTGTTTCATCAACAGGGCGACTGTCATGATGAGGGTGTATCATTAGTCGTTTTTTAAGCGACTTGAGCATCATTCGCAAAATATTATTCGGATGACCTATTTCTTTTTTAACTCTTTATTCGCTCCAACCAACAGCTCCTCAAACGTATCAAATTCTTTCCGGAAGGTTAAACCCATCCCATAGCGCCCGCGTTGCTGGCCTAAAATAATATCAGGCTCCGTGCGTTGGTACACTTTAAGCTTCCATTGTTTATTCTCCGTTAATTGAATTTCAACGACAACGTCTTCGCCCAAAAATCCACTCGTGGTGGATACCCCCGGACTACCCAGACCAAATTGGGAACCGACCTGGATGGTGATACGGTCGTTGGCAAATCCGCTGGAGAGCCGCACTTGCAACTCCCTGCCCACGTTTGCTGCGCCCGGATCGTTTAGCGCATTTCGGTATTCATTGTAAGCAATATCAAAGTCGATACTCGAAACGGTGCCGCCAAACCATTCCGCCGCTAAACCGGACAGATAGCCTGAGAATTGATTGGTCAATACCTGTGTTAGCGTATTAAATGCCGAGGTTACATAATCGGTGTTTTGCAAAAAACTACTGCTGCTGCTTGGCAAAAACGACCCGACCACGACAAGTCCGAAAACCTGCCTGTTTAACTCATTCTGATCGAGGTGCAATAAGCGCAACTTATTGTCTATAAAGGTTTTAAGCCCCCCGGTCGCATTCGGGAATTCCAAATCAAACCCGATCGACGGCTTTAGCAAATCGCCTTTCAGGTGCATCGTCACAATCGTTTTGGTGGCTTTGCGTGCTTCTTTCTCCAATTCATCCTGCTGCGTGCCGCCGCCAATTTGAATTTCCTCTTGAACCAAGTTGTACACAGGCGTATTTTCCTCATAAGTAGCGTCCAGCGCAATCTGTGCGCCATACGGATCGCCGTACCAGGTAATAGTTCCGCCTTCCGCCACGGTAAAAGGTTTGTTGATCCAGTTCAAGAGCGTAAACAGGTATTCCCCCCGCTTGATCTGGTAATTCCCATACATCTTAAACTCCCCTTCCCGGTTTATCACCAATTTTATATTGCCCGATCCCCTACCCTTTATAATATCGCCGGCCTGTTCGTCAAATATCAACTGCACTTCTGCGGCATCTGTCATGGTCACGTTCATCTCAAAATTCAACCCTTTGAGCTCGCCAATATTTGAATTGTTTGATTTTATATTGATAGAGTCTTGATTTTCAACACTTTTTTTAACAAATTTAATAAAGTTAACATCCGTAACATCTTGAGATGAACTCAAGGGGATATACAAACGGGTATCTTTCCCGGTAGTGGCTGTTACTAAAATATTGGTGCGACTAAATGTGCCGGAAAACACGGCCTCAAATTGACCAAGTCCTTGTCCGTAATACTGTGAATTATCTTCCGGCAAGGTATTGAGAATCATAAAGTTATCCCCTTTGCGCGATTTGATGCTACAATCCAAAACCCAATTGCTGAAGTGGTCGTGTTTGAGTCCGCCGCGTACAAAAGCCATGCTTTTCTGGCTGGCATCAAAAATCGTATCGCCATCTGCCCAAATTTTATATTCCGACAATGTAACCGGTTGATTTTTAAGATGGTACATGGTTTTCAGATAATCCATCTGAAATTGCCCCTCAGTTATATTTACCAAACCATCTGTGGCAATTCGATCAAACTTTCCGCCCACTTTCACATCTGCGTCAAAAAGACCGGCCGTTTTAGAGATGTCCGGAATAAATGTTTCAATGACTTGCAAAGGGAAATTGTGCGCAGTTACCTGCGACGCGAACTCACCGGGCGCAACAGTCAGTTCTACATCGCGTACGTACACGGGTTGCTCGCCTGAAGGGAGCCAGGCGCCCGCAATCCTTAATTTTTGCTCCTTCTGATACTGTACGAATAATTTCCACGACAAGGGGGAATTCAGGTCGTCCATATCTATGTTTCCCGTCACTTCTCCATAAGGTATTTTATTTACAAAAACGGTATCTGTTGAGATGAAGCCGCTGATTTTCTTTAGTTTAAATATATCTTGAACTGTTATGTCAAAATCGTAAAGTTTACCCCGCATTGAAATCATGTCAGGATCAAGAAAGCGGTTCAGGGTGCTTAAATCAAAATTACTCATGGCCAGGGAGACGCCATGTCCATAGTTGAGGCTATCCAACAAAATACGTTTATTGCCACTGAAAAACTCAAATTCTTTGGCTGCCAAAAAGTTATTTCCGAAACGCACATAGTTGGCGTCGCTGATTTGCCATTCTTCGTTGAACATGGCCAGTTCGGAGCTGTTGAATTTCAACTGCCAAAGGGAATCTACCACGGAAAGTACGCCATCGAGGTTGATCCCTTTCAAAAAATAGGATTGTCGCGTGGTATCCCGTGCCGTTATTTTAACGCCTAAAACATCCCGTTTCAGCCAGCCGTACAGACTAATGGGCGGCAGTTTTCGATCCTCCCCGATGGTGGAGGAAGGAATGGACAAATTATAGGATCCGTTTTCCGCGATCCCTTCCCAGTGGAACAAAATATTCTGAGATGTAATTTCCCGGTATTTAAACGTCGGAATTGAAACATCCAACAAGGTTTTGCCTGCCACCATATCCACATCTGCCGTCACCACATAATTGCTAAACGGCGCCAGGTCTTCATTCAAAAGCCCGGTCAGCGTTTTGGTATCTTTGATGTGGACTTCCATTTGGTATTTATCGGTCAGCGCCAGGGAGTCGAATGGCTCTAATTTTAACAGTTTGGCAAAATCAGGGTGGAAGCGGCTGAATCCTTGCATCAGGTTGTGTACGACCTGGGTCAATTGAAAGCGGCCTTTCAAATAACCGTCAAGAATACTTGATTTTATGTTGAACCGGGTATTTCCGAACGCGTCGGTAAAAGAAGATAACTGTACCGAATCAATCCGGTGAATCACCTCGTGGTCTTGCAGAATTTGAAAATCCCGCATGGAAATGACGCCGTTCAAATCATTCCAATTGTGCGCGCTGAGGTTGATGCGGTCTAATTTGCCCGAAACAATCCAATCCTCGTTCATCAAATGCAAAGCGCCCAAATCAAGTCGTCCAACATCGGCACTAAACGCCATTTGCGGGATGGTATCCTTAAAATTGACGCTCCCGTCGAACACGAAGTCAATATTTGGGTCTTTTACGGAAAGTTTACCGTCAAAAACCTTTTCTTGAAACGCGCCATTCATTTCCACCTTGCGGTAGTTGTACCCCTTATAATAAAAGGTGTCCACAACACCTTTTACCTTGGCTTTTACCGTTGCCATGGTCAGCCCAGAAGAACCTTCGTCGATGGCGACATGAAAGGTGGTTTTGCCGAAATCGTTGTTTCCGGTCCACGAGGCAAGGTCAAAGTTTCTCATATTCAACGAACCTGAATAGGCCGCGTTGTCTACCCCGTTCGACATGTTCAATTTCAAGTCGAGCTTACCCGATCCAATGTCGGTGATCAAATCGCCGTTAAAAATATGGTCATATCCAAAAAAGATGTCGTAATCGCCTTTATACCCGATATGACCAAGTCGGTAAATAGACTTGGGCGGGTCGAAGCCAGGGATAATACGGCCGATTGTTTCTATATCCGATTGTAAACGGTTGAATTTGAAATGCAATTGGAGCCGGTCGGTGCCTTCGTCCATATCGTTGCCGTCAAAATCGCCCTGGATGATTGTTCCAGTGCCGACCCGAATATCCAGGTTTCGGCCATTTAGTCGGCTGACTTTCCCCTCTACTTGCCCGGTAATATCGGCCAACAGGTTTTTGTTTTTGATAAAAAATTCATTTTCATACACATTCGTGTTGAAGTGCATGATATCGCCTAAGGCAATTTTCGAACCTTTGGACATCCGGACATCCAAGCGCACTTCGCTGTTAAAATCATTATAAGCACGGTAAGTTTTGTAGTGCAACATCACCGTGTCGCCAATACTGGTACCGTTCGAGGATTGGATATTTGCCTGATAAAGCGCTGTAATGGTGTCATTTACGACTACTTTAGCGGCTTTACTTTGGCTCACTGCGAAGCCGCATTGTTCGCGCGCGCTCAGGTTTTGGAGTACGCCGGTAAAATCAAGATTATCTGTAAATCGGATACTGTCGGCCTGAATATTGATCTCTTGTACCAGCAGGTGGTTGTAGTCCATCACCTCCTGCACAGTCTCTTTTGAAGGTGAAAGGTGGAATTTATCCATTTCAAAGCGGCCGCCGGTCATCAAAAATGTACCGATGCTGCATTGTAGCGGTTTGGCGGTTTGGCTGTCGGCGGTATTGGTCGAATCTTGAACGGGTTTATCGGTCTCGTTGGGGTCTGGCGGTAAATCATTGGACGGGTAATCTTCAAAATCAAACAGGAAGTCACGCAGTTCAACAGAACGAATGTCGACAATGCCGGCGCCAAGGTCGAGTTTATTCACCTTTACATTGCCGTAAGGGACTTTAAACAGTAGTTTTCGGCCGTCTACATGGTCGAAACTCAAAAACTCCACGTTGTTTAGTCGGAAATTCTTGATTTTTACCGAAAATGGCTTCGGCTCGCTGGGCGGACTGTTGGAATTCCCGGAAAAATAATCAAGAAGAAATTTCAGGTTATTATGCCGAAAACCTTCCGGTGTAACGATGTGTACTTTGGCATCTGAAAGGGTAATTTCATTAAATTCCAGATTGCCCCAAAGCAGGGAGAAAATGTTTGAATTGAGTCCGGCACTAAATTTTCCCGCATAAATAAGCGTATCGCCCTGAAGATCCTGGATATACAAGCCTTCAAGCACTAAGTTGTCAAAAAACTCAATGTTTACATGTTTGATCTCCACGCGGGTGTGGAGTTCATCCGACATGTAATGGGTGATATGCGCAATAAGCCAGTTTTGAACGGCAGTAGATTGCAGTACAAAATAAAGTGAAATAAACAGAAGCGCCAGCCCAAAAACGGTATTCTCGATCCGCCGCCAAAAGCGTCGAAGCAGCGTTTTGGCTTTCGATACTTTTGACGGAACAAGATTTTCTTCAGAATTAGGCTGTTGCATGAAGCGCTTTAAATTTCCTCGGCTTATGTCAATCGGAATGTAGATGCTCCCAATAGACCTTTATCACAATAAATAGCAACCACGTAGTTACCTGATTTCAAACGTTCGTCAAATTTGTAATTAAACGACTCGCGTTGGGTTTTTTCCAGCACAACAGCTTTTACCACCTGCGCCATTACTTCCACTGGTCCTGTTGGCGCATAAACGGTCGTTTTGGTTGGATTGCTGGAAACAATTGGATTTCCTTTATCGTCGGTGATGACTAAATAAAGTTTTTGTGCGCCTTGAAACGGTTCCGGCACATCTGCCAGGTCAAAACTGACAAATATTTCACGTGCCCTGCGCGCGCTGGAGGTCAATTTATCGTTGCGGCGCTCCAGTTCTACCCGGAAAGAAGTGGCTTTAAACGACGCAGATTGGGTTTTGCGAATTTGTTCTTCCAATTGTTTGCCCAGATCCGTCACCTTACCTTCAAGATCGGTTTTTTGGCCTTTCAAATCCTTATTTTCACCTGCAAGCCGTTCATTTTCCGCTTTTAACTGCGCATTTTCATTTTGCAGGGTACTTATAATCGTTTCGTATTCAATTTTTGTTTTTTGCAGGTTGGCCACCTGATCGCGCAAAGCATCTACGTCCTTAGCGCTTGTTGCTTTAATTTGTTTGATCACAATTTCCTTTTGCTCAATGATGGCAGCCGTACTGGTAACCTTTCCCTGAAGGTTTTCATTCTCGGTGCGCAAATCGGAATAAGCCGTTGACAGGCTGTCTAAGGATGCTTCTATCGCGGTTTTTTGTTTTTCAAGATCCTGGCGTTCTGATTCAAGTCGTTGTGTTTCCGCTAAGTAATTCTTAGACTTTTGCCAAAAAAAGAAGCCCAGGCCGGCAGCAAGGGTGAGTAGCACGGTGACAATGATACCGTATATCCGTGAATTCTGGTTATCACTCATAGGTGAAAAACTTATAGTTTTGAATGTTTGACTTTCTGATTAGACGGCATGGGATGAACGGCCAAAATACAATAATCGTATGTTTTAGACCTAACTTTATCCCGATTTGTAAAATTAGCACAAATGTAGAAGAATAAAGAATATCGAACAGACGAATATCGAATATCGAACAGATGAATATCGAACGGAGGCGTTGCTTTGGGCTTTTCGGAAATGCCAGGCATATTGCTGTCGTTCGATATTCGATATTCTTCTGTTCGATATTCTTCTGTTCGATATTCGATATTCCCTACTCTCTACCGCAGGAGTGTCACATTCCCGACTAATTTTGCCTTGTTGCCATCACACAGCACCTCAATGATGTACACATACACATCCGAGGGCGCCGGTTGTCGATCAATTGTGCCGTCCCAAAATACCTGGCTCTTGCTTTCATACACCTTTTCGCCCCAACGGTCGTATATGGTCATGCTTCCAATGAGTTCCGCGCCTTCCCGGTCTACCACTTTGAAGGTGTCATTTACGTCGTCGCCATTGGGTGTGAACACGTTGGGAACCAACACGCGTTTGGCGCTGCATGGCGGGAAAATAAGGATGCGGTAGATTACGGTATCAATACAGCCATTGCCGTCGCCTACCGTTAATATGTATTCGTAAAATCCGGCAGTATCAAATTTTACGGTTGCATCCTGACAATTCGAACAACCCGGGATGGCCGGGTACCAAATATAGGACGTGAAGCCGCTCTGGCCAGTCAATTTGATGGGCGTCAATACCTGGCCGTACAAAGTGTCCGGGTTGTCAAGATGCGGCGGTTCAAAAGTGGTAACGATTACACAATGCACACTGTCACAACCGTTTATAGTCTGGAAACTGCGGCATATTTTACCGGAATTTGTAAAACTTGTATCGGCTAATTTAAGGGTATCGCCGAGGCAAAACTGCTTTGTTTCTTCGGTCATCAAACTATTGTACACGGTGAGTCTTTGTTGCACAAGATCCTTGCAGCCGTTGGCGTTGGTTTGTTCTTTGCTGTACAAACCAGCTACGTCTGTATTTTGATTCAAGACTTGGACGGGAACGCCTTTGCAAGTAAATAATTCATCCAATTGAATCGTGTCGCCGTGTATAACTTCTATCGCAATCGTGGTGTCGATCAAACAAGGCGCAGGTAATAATGAAATGCTAAGGTGATAAACGGTTGAAACCTCAGGCGTTACCGTTTGCTGCGCCAGCGTTGGATTTACAATGCCTGGTCCGCTCCACGTATAGGTACCGCTGGTCGATTGAACATTCAGGGTCACGGACGTTCCTTTGCAAATCGTAGCATTAGTAGGCGTTACCGAGTAAACATTGCCGAAAACTACCTTGTAATTGTATTGCAATTTGCAATTGCCGGATTGGGCTTCCAAGGTAAGGGTTTGAGGTACGCCTGGCTGTACAGATACAGGCGGGGTGTAGGTTGTCGTGGCGCAGGTTCCACAAAGTATTCCATTGGTCGTCAACCAGTTATAATTAAAACCCTGCTCCATCGGCGTACCCACCGTAATGGGTGCATTGGTGCAAAACTGTTGCTGCGCAAAGTATAAAACATTGTTGTGCAAGGGCAATAATTGGTCTTCGCAAAGACAATTTTCTGTGGCCGGCAGCACAACGATCAGGTTGCAAAAATCGAGCATTGTACCGGTAAAATTAGCGGATAAGGTCAGTGTTTGGCCTGGTTGCAGCGTTTGGTTTTGCTGAACGGTCGTAAGCAATTGATCGATACCCGGTTCCAAAATGCCATTTCCATTCACATCATACCAAACCCGCGCCGTCACCCCGGAAGCCGGTACGGTTCCGATGTTGTTTATATTAAAAGTAGCGTTTACTTGATTGCCGTTGATCTGAATGTTTGCGTCGTTAAGGGCAAGTTGCGGGTGTAAAACAGTGATCGGGCGCGTAATCTCCCCTGTGACGAGGTATATATTACAAGGCGCTCCAAGGCTTTGGCAGAATGCCGGCGTACTTACGCGGGACTGCGCTTTTATAAATTGGCTATCGCAACCCGAACCCAATTCAAAGCGCACTTTAAAGGTAAAACTGAGGCTGCTGCCATTGCTCAAACCAGGCGGGATATGCACCGCGATTTGTTGCCCCGATAAGGTCGGTGCAGTTGTAGGCGCATTGGTTCCTGCTACATAAGATCCTGTAATATAAGTGGTTGCGTTTGGAAGCAGGATAAAAATACTGTCATTGGAGGAGGGTTGCCCCAAGAGCGTCAAACTGCATTTGTATTCCTGTTCGCCGCCGCAATAAGGCTGCGCGGCTCCAGCAGGATCAAGGTTGAGAATGACGCCATACGCCGGGTTTAAGCCGTTGATGTTTATAGGCGAACCGGGTTTGTTCAAAAAGTTGGTTTCCTGGCCGCAGGGGTCAACGCCTTTGATGCCGAAAACAGGTTGGATATTGGCCACAAACCCACATTCTGCAATGGTTTTGAAGCGGATGTTGAATCCGTTTTGCGGATCAATGCCAATGCCGGGCAGCCCGTTTGCCGCAATAACTGCCTGAACGGTATTAATGTCCCATTGATAAACCTGTCCGATGAAGGCCGGGTCGGAAATAGTGATGTATGGACTGCCAGTCGGATAAGAAATTTGGCAGGTTCCGGGCACGACGCGCAATCCAGGCGGCAAGGCAGCCGTAAAATTAAGGTCGTATGCGTACCCTGTTTTGGCGTTATACACCGCGATTTCGTAATAATCGGAGGTGTCGCAAAGTACGAGCGGAATTGGCTCATGCTTGATGTCCATTTCCAATTCCGGGCTTTCTTTGCGCAACAAAATAAAAAAAGTATCGCGCCCGCAACTGTTTTGACTCAAACTTTGCACCTGACTGCAATCCCAACCATAAATCAATAAAAGCGTATCGGTTTCGCAGGAAGTATTGAGGCCAGTCAGGCGGTAATTTTTCTCGTTTAAGCCCGTCAGGGTATTTAGTTGAAAAACACCTCCCGTACTTGTAACTGCTTGTTGTTGAGGCAATTGCACTAATTTAAAATCAGTCGCTTTGCCGGAAGGCGAAACCGCCGCTACCCATAAGTTTTGGGCCGGGGAAATAACGTTATTTGTAATTTTAAAGTCGACATCAAAGTTCTTTTGCGTTACATAAAGCAACGTATCAGCAGATTGCAACTTCAGGTTTGGTAAATTCGAGAAATACCCCAACGAATTGAATTTTTTTTCTACTAAAGAATCCGGATTGTTGTAAAACTGTAGCACCAAATGCTGTTTCGATGAATCGGGTTTGCCAAAACGGCAATCCGGGCCGAATACAACATCTGTTCCAAGCATAAATCCTTCGTCGATCGGCATTGAAAATGCCGGGCTGAAATTAATGTTTAACAGCCCGGGCGTTTGCGTAAACGGCAGGTTAAGGTTGTTAAGCCGGATCACACTGTCCTGCAGCGCGAGGTATTTCAACTTTACAGAAATCGGAAGCGCTGAAACCGGCATGGTTTGCCAGAAATTGGAAATAAACGCTAAGGGGCGCACTTCGCGTGGGAACAAATTTTCACGCGCAATCCGCAAGCGCAAATTAAAGGGTTTCGATTGCGTGGAGTTTTCGCAAGGTTTCAGGCTATAGGCGCCACCGTTCCAGGATAATTTGTACCCAGTGTATTTATTGGCGACGTATTTATCATTATAAGCGAGGCCACTTTCCTGGCAATATTGCGTTATATGCGTTCTAAACCCGACCAAAGGCGGATCCGGATCATTGTTTGAAGATGGGTGATAGTTAAAATCAAGTTTAAAATCCGAATAGATAAACAAACTGTCTCCTTCCTTCAAATCAATCCTCGGCAAATACCCCTTGTAAAACATACTGTCTATTCTAATATCCGTTAGGTGATAAATATGCACATATTCATCTAAAACTTTGATTGGGAACGTGTTTACCTGTACCAAACGGATGTAATTTTTATCATTTACAAATCGCGCGCCTTGGTACATAAAGCGGTATTCCGTTCCATCGGCATATTTTACCCGGACGGAATCATACAGGATTCGGAACTTATCGGCAGCCGCGAATGTGTTTTGCCCGGTTTGCACGTTAAAACTGTCGTTCCCCATCATATTCATATCATTGATGGAAATATCATTGGCAACGACGCGGTAAAAATG
>JBAXTB010000081.1:0-18408 GCA_037130425.1 Bacteroidota bacterium | reverse complement strand
AATCTTAAATCATGTAATCTTAAATCTTAAATCCTTAAGTCAATGACATTGCCCCTCTTGGGCGCAGATTTAAAAGGATTTTTTTTCCATCCCCGCTCAATCGGAAAATCCTTTTAAATCTGTGTCCTGAAAGGATCTGCGTCATCCATGTCCAATCTATTGTTTCACAAACTTCGCCGACGAAATCCCATTCGTACCCGCCTGTAATTCAATAAAATACATACCCGGCGGCAAATCCCGCACCGGCACGGATTCCAGATGTTCGCCTGCCGTAGCATTTTTTACTTCCGAAAAGATTTTCAGTACCCGCCCGTTTTGATCCAGAATGGCCGCTTGAACCTTGCTGCTTTCCGTGAGCGTGTAATGCACATTCAAATGATCCGTAGTCGGGTTGGGGTATAATTCTAATTTTTGCAGCGCGCCATTGGCCGGTCCGCTTGAAATGCCGGTTGTCAGCAAAGTGCTGTCGAGCACAATGTTTTCATCGCCGGGCTGGTAGGGTGTGTAGGCAAAATACACCAGCATCATTTCGTCCGTTGTAGATTCGCCTTGCACCACATTTTTAGGCGGATTGCTGGGCTGGTGCGGATTATCTACCGTATTGTCATAAGTGGCATACGCATGTAAAACAGTGCCAATTGGGATTTTTTGAACCTTTTGGAAGGCATAACCGCCCTGCCAGTGAAAATCCCAATCCGGAATATCAATCAACGGAATGGTATCACCCTGGAGCGTAACGCCAAAACTTTTGATTGATCGCCCAATCAGGTGCATGTGCGGAGCCACGGTCAGGATGGAGACATTTGCAGGGATGGTAAATTTGGCGTGATATTCCTTCACCGTATTTGCCGGAATGTTCAACGGGTAATTTTGAAGTGAAAAAGGCGAATGGTTCAGAATGGGCGCGAGTTTTACCTCACGTATGCCTTGATTGGTTGGTGTGAAAAAGAAATTCAGGGTGGTCATGTCACTCATACCGGTAACGCCTGCCGGGAAGTGCATTTGAACGATTAAATCGGCGCCCGCCTTCAGTTTTACCCCCATAAATGGCGGAAACAACAGCGTTTGCGCGCCGGGCACCCATGCGCCGACCAACCGCGCACCCTGTACACCCGGCCCGCCGAAGTTCACATAACCAGGCTCCGGCGTTTGCAAATCAAGTTGCCGCCCCTGGCCCGTCGTGTCTTCAAAAATCAGAATATGGTGTACCGCCTCATGGTTGCCCGGAATCGCCTCCAAACCGCGTAAAAATTCATCTTGCATCAAGCCATTGGGGATCACAAAACAGCGATATTCATCTTCCGTGGCCGTAATAGTGTAAAACGGTGTCGTAAGAATATGATCCGGGTTGCCAACCTCAGAGCCGGTCGGGAAAACAGGCTCAGGCGGCGCCTGGCTCAAATCTCCGGCTGGCGCATCTGCCTCGACCCACGATTTAATCGTTTGAATTTCAGCATCTGTCAGGGTATTTTCCCCAACATAATGGCGATAGGCGGGATTCGGTTTCCATGGCGGCATTCGGCGGGTTTCCGTGGCGTCTAAAATACCGTTGCGATTTGAACTTGCGTTGCCGTAACCGACCAGCGAAAAATGGCCAATGCCGCCCTCGCGGTGGCATTTAACACAATGATCGTACAGAATTGGAGCGACGTCTTTCGCCCAGTTAATTGTTTGCGCCTCGACAGTCCAGGCTGAAAACAGCAGCAGGAGCAAGGTTAATATGCGTGCATTAAACATGACAGGTTGGTTTGTAAGTATTTGTAAATTAATGATTTGCGGTTTGTCTCAACCTTTATGCGACTGATCGCTTTTGCTTTGATCGAAAAAAACGGCGCACGTTTAATCCACATGATAATTATTATAGGTGATGATTCAAAGGTAACGGCCACGTAATCGACTGTCAAGCGCCTTTCAGCCAAGCGCCTGATTTGCTCAACCACTGGTAAATGCAAAGCAAGGGGTTGAACAAAAACGACCATTTGCAGTAAGTATTGATTGTGCGCCAATAGTAGGTGCGTAAGAAGCTTTTATTAAGCCGAAAGAACGGACCTCGGAGAGGTCAAATATTGGTAGAAATCATTGATATATAACAGATTTCGACCTCGCAGAGGTCCAACATTGGTAAAATAACTACAATGAATAATATCAATGTTAGACCTCTCCAAGGTCCGTTAAATATTTGATTATCAATTGCTACCAATGTTTAACCTCTCCGAGGTTAAAACATAATCCGTTCGATGAAAGTTATGGTTATGTTTCAGCGCCAGCAGTCACAGAGGCTTTTTTGCGATCTTTTTTGCCAAAAAAATGTTTATTTGCAAACGGTCTATGCTTATAAGCCACCGTTTATGCGCCATAGCAACAGGTAAACGATCAAGATAATTTGCCCAAAACCTATTGCGGCGGTGCTTAAATCTCAAATTTTCATCAACATGGAACTTACCATTCAAACCCCGGCCTTACTTTTCCCAGCCATATCGCTCTTGATGCTGGCTTTTACCAATAAATTTTTAGCCATCGCCAGCCTCATCCGCAACTTGGTATCTGATTATGAAAAAAACGCCCATTATTTGTTAAAACCCCAGATCGCCAGCCTGAAACGACGCTTGCAACTGATTCGCTGGATGCAGGTATTTGCGGTAGCCAGCATGTTGTTTTGCGTTGTCACCATGTTCTTTGTGTACGAAGGCTGGCAACTTTGGGCCAAACTGCTGTTCGGCATCGGGTTGGTGCTTATGATGGTGTCTTTGTTTTTGAGCCTGATTGAAATTATCCTGTCTGCCGGCGCCCTTCGTTTGATCCTGCGCGACCTGGAGGAAAAAGAAAAGCAGTAGGCCATAATTATTTTGCAAAAACGGCGCAATTTGTTTACCTTTGCAGCCGAAAAGTATAAACGACGTTATCGAGAGGGAACCAAAAGTTCCCTCTTTTGTTTATATCTACCTGATTTTCAAGGCATTTTGGCCTTTTTTTGACAAACCATTGCATGGAATTAACCGAACGAATCGATCAACTGTTAGCAGAAAAATATGCTACCGACGAGGCTTTTGCCGATTGCTTTACGGTTGAAATCGAATTAAAACCGAACCATCAGCTGTCTATTTTTGCAGATAGTGACTCCGGTATGACCTTTGAAAAATGCCGCGTGCTTAGCCGCTACCTCGAACAATACTTGGATACCAACGGCTGGCTCGGCGAAAAATACGTGCTTGAAGTGAGCAGTCCGGGCATCGGCCGACCGCTTAAGTTTCTGCGCCAATACCAAAAAAATATCGGACGCACCTTGGAAATTACCCTGACTGATAAAAGTATCCAATCCGGTATCCTTAAATCAGCCGACGAAACCCAAATTGTGCTGGAACAAACGCTGGTAGAGAAAATTGAAAAGAAAAAGCAGGAACGGCAGGTGGAAACCCCCATCCCGTTCGAGCAAATCAATAAAGCAATCGTAAAAATTGTATTCTGAACAACGCGGCCCAGCGCGGCCTGCTTGCCGGAATCAAATTCGAACCATACTATCATAACATTCAACCATACCTTTTTTTATGGTCAACTTAGTAGATGTCTTTTCCGATTTTAAATCTGGGAAAAATATTGACCGCCCTACCATGGTGCGCGTGCTGGAGGACGTTTTCCGCACCCTTATCAAGAAAAAATACGGCTCCGATGAAAATTTCGATGTCATCGTAAATACCAACAAGGGTGACCTTGAAATCTGGCGCGTACGCGAAGTCGTACCAGACGGCGAGGTAACGGACGAAAGAAGTCAGGTGAGCCTGTCGGAAGCCCATGCCATTGACGAAAGTGTGGATGTAGCCGATGAGTGCTACGAACAACTCTCTATTGAAGATTTTGGTCGCCGCGCCATCATGGCCGCGCGCCAAACCCTCGTTTCCCGGATCATGGAACTGGAAAAAGACGAGGTGTACCGCAAATACACCGAACGGGTAGGCGAAGTGGTAATCGGCGAGGTGAGCCAGATTATGAAAAAAGAAGTGCTCGTACTCGACGACGCAACCGGCAATGAACTGGTGCTGCCGCGTACCGAAATGATTAAAGGAGACTACTACCGCAAGGGCGACGTGGTGAAAGGGATCATCCGCAAAGTAGAAATGCGCAACAATGCGCCGTTTGTAATGTTAAGTCGTACTGATTCTGCATTCCTTGAAAAACTGCTTCAGGCGGAAGTGCCCGAAATTGAAGACGGCGTAATTGAAATTAAACACATCGTGCGACTGCCCGGCGAACGCGCCAAGGTAGCCGTGGAAAGCCACGACGAACGCATCGACCCGGTTGGCGCTTGCGTCGGTATGAAAGGAAGTCGTATTCACGGAATTGTACGCGAATTGCGCAACGAGAACATCGACATCATCAACTACACGACCAACTTGCCGCTGTTTATCACCCGTAGCCTTACGCCGGCAAAAATCAGCAACATCGAAATCGACCACGAACGCAAACGTGTTTCCGTGTTCCTCGACGCCGATCAGGTGAGTTTGGCCATCGGTAAAGCAGGTTCTAATATTAAATTAGCTTCTAAACTGACCGGCTACGAAATTGACGTGTACCGCAACCAGGCACAGGAATACGAAATAGACGACGTTGATCTCGAAGAATTCGGCGACGAAATCGAACCATGGGTAATCGAAGCCTTTAAAAACATCGGTTGCGATACCGCGCGTCAGGTACTGGAACTCAGCGCAGAAGAATTGATTCGCCGTACCGACCTCGAAGAAGAAACAGTACGTTATGTATTGTCTATTCTCGCTGCAGAGTTTGAAGAAAACAGCGGAGAACCGAAGGCTTAATGCCACCAATTATTCAAATCTGAAATACTTAGACAGATTCAATTGGATAAAGCAAAAAGCAATCGCTTTTTTCCGTACTTTTGCAGCACTTTTTATTCACATTCAAATTTGAAGGCCTTCTAGCAAGTCGAAACCAGCGCATTAGTCGCTCCACTGCATTCAAAACCAACACAATAATATTTTCAACAAAGCAGGAAAAACCACTGCATGGCAATAAAACTTATCAAGGTAGCAAAGGAATTTAACGTTGGTTTACACACCATCGTAGAAACTCTGCATGGGAAAGGATTTCAGTTGGATGAGAAACCGACTACCGATATCACCGACGAAATGTTGGCGGTGCTACAAAAAGAGTTTCAAAAAGACTTGGCTATCAAACAAGAGGCTGACAAACTGGCTCGTCCAACGCTGAAAAAGGAACCCGTCGCACCGGCTGCACCCGCTACGGTTACTCCTCCGGCTGTACCTGCTACGCCTCGTCCATCCCTACTGCCACCCCGCGAAGAAGGCCCGAAAACCGTCATACAACCCAAAACTGAGCCTCAGCCTGTTGCAATAAACAAGCCCGAAGAGCAGGAAATCGCTCCTCGTGAACGTCCAGCGCTTAAAGTTATCGGCCGTATCGACCTTGATTCGCCAAATCCGGTTATGAAACCGGAAGAAAAACCAGAGCCGGTAGTTCAACCTACTCCTCCTACTCCGCCTCCTGCTCCTCCTGTAACTCCGGTGGTAGCGCCCAAACCGGAAATTGTGCAAGCGGAACAAGCGCCAAGCGCAGAACCAAAACCCGAACCCAAAATAGTCTTGCAAAAGCAAGAACCCGCTCGTCCGGAACCGCCTAAGGAACAACCGAAGGAACAGCACCGGGATCAACCACGGGAACAGAATCGGGATCAACCACGGGAGCAGAACAGGGATCAATCGCGGGAACGGCATAGAGACCAGCCTCGGGATCAAAATAGGAGGGATATGCCTGCTAACAATGCCACAAGGTCGCCGGAAAGACAAACGCCTCCGCCTCCGAGACAGGAAAGGGATAATAAACCACAGGTCGCCATAGAAAAGCCGAAACCAGTGGTGCCTCCTACGCCCACGCCTGCCCCTACGCCCACACCCGACGAACCTAAGGTGGAAGAATTCTACCGCGCAGAAACACCGGGTTTACGTGGCCTGAAAATTCTCGGCCGTATCAATTTGAATCCGCCGAAAAAAGAAGAACCTGCAGGCGACCGCAATCAAGGCAACCGCAACCAACAAGGCGGCAACCGCAACCAACAAGGCGGCGGCAACCGTAACCAACAGGGTGGCGGCAACCGCAACCAACAAGGCGGTGGCAACCGCAACCAACAAGGCGGCGGCAACCCAAACCAGACACCTGGAACGCCAGGCAGCACGCCAGGAACACCAGGCAGCAATGCTGCAAACGACGATGCACGTCGCAAACGCAAACGTAAAAAAGTACCACAACAGCCCGTTACGGCCGCTTCGCTGCAAGCGACGATGACCAGTAACCAGGGCGATAAAAAAGGCAAAGGCCGCGCCGATGCCCCGAAAGAGGTTTCCCAAAAGGAAATTGAAGATCAAATCCGTCAAACAATGGCGCGCCTCGGCGCCGGTGCAAGCCGTAAACGCCAAAAAATGCGTCGCGACAAACGGGATGTGATGCGCGAACGCGCTGAACAGGCCGAACAAGCGAAGACGGAAAACGACAAAACATTACAAGTAACGGAATTTATTTCCGTATCCGACCTCGCTTCCCTCATGAGCGTCAAACCAGCCGATATTATTAAGGCTTGTATGACCCTGGGAATCTTTGTTTCCATCAACCAACGCCTTGATGCTGAAATCATTGAGGTGGTGGCCAGCGAATTCGGATTTGAAGTACAGTTCATCAGCGCCGAAGAACAGGTAGAAGTAGAAGAGGAAGAAATCGACGATCCAACAGATCTTCGCCCACGCCAACCGATTGTCACCGTCATGGGTCACGTCGATCACGGTAAAACCTCGCTGCTCGACTTTATCCGTAGCGCCAATGTGGCCAGTGGTGAAGCGGGTGGTATTACCCAGCACATCGGCGCTTATGAAGTAGTCGTTGACAACGGTGGTGAAAAGAAAAAAATCACCTTCCTCGATACGCCGGGTCACGAAGCCTTTACGGCCATGCGTGCGCGCGGCGCGAAAGTAACCGACATTGCCGTCATTGTAATTGCAGCAGACGACAGCATCATGCCGCAAACCCGCGAGGCTATCAGCCACGCCCAGGCGGCCAATGTACCGCTGGTGTTTGCCATCAATAAAATAGACAAACCGGGCGCCGACCCAGAACGCATCAAAAACGAACTGGCTCAAATGAACTTGCTCGTGGAAGAATGGGGCGGTAAATATCAAAGCCAGGATCTTTCTGCGAAGAAAGGTATCAACGTCGACAAACTGCTTGAAAAGGTATTGCTCGAAGCCGAATTGCTTGAGTTACATGCCAATCCGAAGCGTCGCGCATCCGGTACTGTTTTGGAAGCCTCGCTTGATAAAGGTCGCGGTTATGTAACCAAAATATTGGTTGAAAACGGCACGCTGCACAAAGGCGACCCGATCATCTCCGGCGAATTTGCCGGTAAGGTGAAGGCCATGTACAACGAACGCGGCAAGGAAGTAAAAGAAGCCGGACCCGCTGTTCCAGTGTTGGTGCTTGGTTTACCGGGCGCTCCGCAGGCAGGTGAAAAGATTAAAGTAGCCGCCAACGACAGCGAAGCCAAGGAAATCGCCAACAAACGCGCACAGATCATCCGCGAACAAGCCAACCGCGCCAATAAGCGGATCAGCCTTGAGGAAATCGGTCGCCGTCTGGCACTTGGCAACTTTAAAGAACTCAAACTCATCGTTAAAGGTGATGTGGATGGTTCCGTTGAAGCGCTTAGCGATTCGTTGATCAAACTTTCTATCGAAAAAGTTGCCGTATCGGTTATCCACAAGGCCGTTGGTCAGATTGTCGACAGCGACGTGCTGCTGGCTTCCGCCTCCGACGCCATTATCATCGGCTTCCAGGTGCGTCCTTCGCTTACAGCCCGCAAACTGGCTGAAAAAGAAGGCGTTGAAATCAAACTCTACTCCATCATTTACGAAGCCATCGACGAGGTTAAAGCCGCCATCCTTGGTATGTTGGAGCCTACAAAAGAGGAAGAAATCATGGGCCAGGTGGAAATTCGGGAAGTGTACAAGATTTCGAAAATCGGTTCGGTTGCCGGCTGTCTCGTACAGGAAGGCAAAATCAGCCGGAACCACCATATTCGTATCATTCGCGACGGTATTGTGGTATATCCGACCAACCCGAACCAACACGCCGAACTTGCTTCGCTCAAGCGCTATAAAGAAGACGCCAAAGAAATCAAGGCAGGTCTTGAATGCGGCTTGACGATCAAAAACTTCAATGACATCAAGGTGGGCGACTTCGTTGAGTCCTACGTGATTAATGAAGTAAAAGCCACGATGTAAATAAAATAGTGTTATTTTTTGAAAAAAATGCCTTCGTAATCTACGAAGGCATTTTTTTTGCAGTGTCATCCCGTTTCACAACCTAAAACACAAAATCATGAAAGGAATTATCCTCGCTGGCGGTTTAGGCACCCGGCTTTACCCGCTTACCCTTGCTGTCAGCAAACAGTTGATGCCAGTGTATGATAAACCCATGATTTACTACCCTTTATCTACCTTGATGCTGGCTGGTATTCGTGAAGTATTGATCATTTCCACACCCCACGATCTGCCAAAGTTTAAAGAACTATTCGGCGACGGCGCGCATCTGGGAATGGAATTCTCTTATGTAGAACAGCCGGAACCGAACGGCTTGGCGCAGGCATTCGTATTAGGCGCCGACTTTATCGGCGACGACTCCGCGTCCTTGATTTTGGGTGATAACATCTTTTACGGCGCCGGTTTAGGCGAAATGGTGCGCGCCTGTAAAAATCCAGATGGCGGCGTTATTTTCGCCTACCAGGTCGCCGATCCTGAGCGGTATGGCGTGGTGGAATTTGATAAAAACTTCAAAGCCCTCAGCATTGAAGAAAAACCGCTCAAGCCCAAAAGCAATTTTGCAGTACCGGGTTTGTATTTTTACGATAACACGGTTGTAGAGATCGCCAAAAACCTCAAGCCTTCTGCGCGTGGGGAATATGAAATCACAGATATTAACCGTATTTACCTCAATCTTGGCCACCTCAAAGTACAAGCAATGGGCCGAGGCTATGCGTGGCTCGATACCGGCACCCATGAATCGCTGATGCAGGCCGGCCAATTTGTACAGGCAATCGAAGAACGTCAGGGGCTGAAGATCGGCTGTATTGAAGAAATCGCCTGGGAGATGGGCTTCATTGACGATGAGGGCCTGGAAAAATTGGGACATCGTTTTATTAAAAGCGGATATGGCCAGTATTTATTGAACCTCCTGAAGAATCGACCAAATTAAAAGTATTGACAATCCTGAAAATACCCCTATCTTTATTGTTTGAATAACGTAGCCGTTTCATAAGCGTTTTTTAAAATGGAACAGTTCAGATCCGGCAATTCTATGAATAACAAAAACACCCATTTCAAAAACGATGCTAATCCACCGGATCAGTCATCTTTTCCCGATGAAACACTGCGCCGGGAATTGAATCGTATGCGGCATGTACAAAAGTCGATACAAGCGGCTAAACGTGATCATACCGGCAATTCCAATTACGCAATTTTTGGCGCGTTCATCCTCTGTACGCTTGCGGTGGTATTTTACCAGTTTTGGCCGACTACTGATAACACGCCTATGGCAAAAAACGACCTTCCTAAAACAAGCCCGCAGGTCGTTTACCCCGCTTCCCCCAAAGCCACAGATTCAAATCCCATCGCAAATAGTATAAATCCAGTCGCCAAACCAAAGGCTGAAACTGAAAAACAAACAGCGCGGGCCGTTCGTGCCGAAGATATTAAGGCATTTAAACCAAATCCTTTTTTGGAGGAATTGGCCGGTTCCATGAAGTCCTCTAACGTCGTGGTTACACCGCAAGCCCCTAAACCGGATGCTGTATACGCATCTCAAAATTGTGCAGTTCAAATCCCGTTTGAAGGCACCGTTTCAGGTATGCATGAAAAAAATCTAAATTTGTCTGTTTATTCCAATCAAACAGAAAATTTCCAAGATAAGCCCCTCTTTGAAGAGCCGCTTTTGCTGGAAAAAACCGGCGTGAGTCACAAATACGCGATAAAAGCCATGCTGAAATTGCGGCCCGGCTTGTATTATTTTGTGATTGAGAATAAAAAAGACGAAACGGTTGCGGTTGGGAAGTTTAAAGTGGGGTAACACCTAATCTTTCTTCGGCATTACCGTTGGAATCACTTTCCCCGTACACCCATTCGGCTCCATGATCCGCAACATAGCGGACAGCGTGGGCGCAATGTCCGTCACGCTTACCGGATCAAAAGTTTCACCCGGTTTTACTTTCCAGCCATACCAAAGCAAGGGCACGTGCGTATCGTAAGGATATGGCGAGCCGTGGGTAGCGCCGCCTAATTTGAACAACTGATCGTCGGGGTGCCAGGCCGGATCCAGTTGAAATATGATGTCTCCCGAACGGTGCGGATTGATGCCGCGCCGGATTTCAGAAACAAACGGGTAATCGGCAGGCAACAACAGCAGGTCCTCTTTGCTAAATGCATCATAAATGCCCGGTTGCTCGCGCAAATAATCGACAATCAACTCCTCGATTTGATCCGCGTCTTGGTCAATACCGTCCAAGGCATCCCAGTTTAGCCAAACTTGCTGATTGGATGCTTCCAGGATAAAATTGCCCGTGATACCGAACGTGGAAGCAATCAATTTTTCTAAATTATCTTCCAGTTTACTTTCGTCAAACACGCCCGCCGGAATTTGCAGGTCATTGAGGTGCGAAGGCGTTTCGCCGCCGCCATGATCGGCTGTCAGGAATACGAGCACATTGTTTTTGCCGTATTTTTTATCCAAATAGTCTAAGAAACGGCCTAAATCCTGGTCGAGACGCAGGTAAACATCCTCTGTTTCTTCCGCGTGAATACCGAATTGGTGCGCGCAATAATCGGTGCTTGAAAAACTCAGACACAGAAAATCCGGTACATCATCCGTGCCAAGATCCATATTGTCAAGCGCGGCCATGGCAAATTCTAAGGCTAAGGTATTTCCCCAAGGCGTAAAACGGAGAATGCCGTATCCGTCAGTTTTTTTCAACGCCGTCAAATCATGCGGGAAGCCGCCAGTGAGGTTGCGCGAGTATTTGCCGTCATCGTATTTACCCCAATTTTCAAAACTTTCGGTGTAAGGCCCGGTTTGCGATTTAGTCCAATTCTGGGCGATATAATTGTCTGGAAGTTTGCGGGCGTTAAAATCGTTCACCCATTTGGGCAACACCGTGTCTTTGGGCTGGTAATAAGACGAGGTTATAAAGGCGCCCGATTTATCGTCAAACCAATAGCAGGCATTGGGGATATGGCCGGCCGGAATAATGCTCGCCCGGTCTTTTAAACATACGCCCACTACTTTGGATTGGAAATTATTCGAAAGGCGCAATTCATCTGTAATGGTACTGGAAAGCAGTACGCGCGGCGAATGTTGACCTGTTTTTTTATTGATATTGGGCGGAACCGGCCAAACCGTTGTATCCGTTGTAACATAGCGGTGCCGATGCCATTGCGGGTCGTACCACTCGTTGGCGATGATACCGTTTACGGCAGGGTAAGTACCGGTATAAATGGCGGCATGACCGGGAGCTGTAAAGGTTGGGACGTAATTATAATGCGTTTGTTCGCAGGAAAAACCTTCCCGCAGCAATCTGTTAAACCCGTTTTGGCCATAGCGCGCCTGATAGCGATACAAATAATCGTAGCGCATTTGATCCACCACAATGCCAACAATTAGCTTTGGCTTAACAGAGGTAGTTTGGGCAAATGAAGAAAAAAAGGCGATTGAAAAGAGAAAAATTAGCGTTTTGCGCATTTTCTGTTCGGTTTTATAGATAACTGCCCAAAGGTACACAAAACCGGAAATTCTGAATCGCTCGCTTTGTGGTGTAGCGTCTTTGCGTGAGATAATATTGCAGTCGGAGGCGGTTTCGGCTTACCTTTGATGGAAATATTAGATTATCCCCTAACTTTGCGCATCGCCGAATCATGACAACTATGACACGCCGTATTCTTGAAACAGAACAAAAAGCCCTGGAAATCAACCTTGATGACCGGGTGTACGGCGCATTTGCCGAAATCGGCGCCGGGCAGGAAGTTGCGCGCTATTTTTTTCAGGTAGGCGCGGCGGCGGGCACCATTGCCAAGTCGATGAGCGCTTATGATAAAACGGTGTCCGACGAAATATACGGCCCCGAATTACAAGGCAAAGGCCGTTATGTGTGTGAGTCGCGCTTGTACAAAATGCTCGACCATGAGTACGAACTGATGGAGGCCCGTTTGCGCAGTTTGCGGCCCGAACAAACGTTCTTTGCCTTTGCCGACACGGTTGCGGCGATCAATTATACCAAAACCATCAAAGGCGATGGCTGGCTGGGTCTGCGTTTTCAGCTGCATCCCGGTACGGCGCCCAATGACCTGGTGCTGCATGTGCGTATGCTCGACCAGGACAACCGCCTGCAACAACAGGCCGTCGGTATTCTGGGTGTCAACATGTTGTACGCGGCTTATCGTTATTATAACGATCCCGAAACCCTGATTACCTCGCTCATGGACTACCTGCGCGGGCGCGTGATGATTGACATGATCCGGATCAGCGGCCCCGATTTTAAGGAATTAGACAACCGCTTGGTTTGCCTTTGGATGGTCAAAAACGAACTCAGCAATGTGGCGATTTTTGGGCCCGACGGCAACAGTTTGCACGCCGGGGAGTTTTTGTACAAAAAATCCATCCTTGTCGCGCGCGGGAGCTACCGCCCGCCCACGCTCGTGCAGGACGATATGATCCGGCACGCATTCGAGCAATTCAAGGAAGAATCCGATGTAGAGGGCGATAAAGCCTATTTTTTGACCGAAATTACCCTCGATAACCTGCGCGCGTCCGGTGATTTGGACGAACAGGATTATATGGATCGCGTACAATTGCTTTGTAAACTGAACCAAACCGTCATTATTTCCAATTGCGTGCAACACAAAAAACTGATCGCCTATTTTGCCGATTACAAAGTACCGCGCATTGGGCTGGCCATGGGCGCGCGCAAATTGAAACGCATCATTGAAGAAACCTGGCAAAACAACGCCGACAACCTGCTTGGTGCTTTTGGCGAACTATTTCCGCCCAATGCGCGTTTGTACGTGTATCCGGCCCAAAAAGAAGTTGGAGGCCCTTTATTGACCAGCCGCAGCATTGAAATACCCCAACCGATTCGTTTTTTGTACGAATATTTACTTGAAAACCGCAATATTGTGGATGTTCAAACCTACAACCCGAGCATTTTGAACATTTACCACAAAGTGGTCTTGCAGATGATTCAGGATGGTACGCCGGGCTGGGAAGAAAAAGTACCCGACACGGTGGCGCATTTTATCAAGCAGCATCGTTTATTTGGGTACAAGGCGGTTGAAGCGGGTAGCGTTGTTGAAAATTAATTTCATTAAATTTATAATACACATAGTATGAGTCTCGAAGCAAGAATTAACGAGGATTTGAAAACGGCCATGCGGGCCAAAGACGAAGTTGCTTTGCGCGGCATCCGCGCCATCAAAAGCGCCATTTTGTTGGTTAAAACAGACGGTTCCGGTGTGGAACTGAATGAAACCAGCGAAGTGCAACTGCTTCAAAAATTGGTTAAAACCCGCCAGGAATCGCTGGATATTTACCTGAAAAACGACCGCCCGGCCTTGGCTGAAATTGAAAAAGAAGAAATTGCGGTTATCAAGCGCTACTTGCCTGCCATGCTGGAAGGCGAAGAATTAGAAGCCATTTTGAAGCAAATTATTGAAGAAACGGGCGCTACTTCGGCCAAAGACATGGGTAAAGTGATGGGCGCGGCCAACAAACAATTAGCCGGTAAAGCTGACGGTCGCGCGATTTCTGATATTGTTAAACGTTTATTGGCCTAATTCGGGCTTCAGGATATGATTTTAAGAGCAGAGAACCTGGTACGGCGCTACGGCAAACGCACGGTGGTGCGCGGTGTGTCATTTGATGTAAAGCAAGGCGAAATCGTGGGGCTTTTGGGGCCAAACGGGGCCGGTAAAACCACCTCGTTTTACATGGTGGTCGGTTTTATCAAGCCCACCGAAGGCCATGTGTACTTAGAACAGGAGGAAATTACCGACCTGCCCATGTACAAACGCGCCCAAAAAGGCATCGGCTACCTGCCGCAGGAACCGAGCGTGTTCCGCAAGCTTTCGGTGGAAGACAACATCCGCGCCGTATTGGAAATGACGCAGCTCAGTAAAGCCGAACAGGCCGAAAAACTTGAAACGCTGATCGACGAATTCAACCTGCACAAAGTACGCAAAAGCAACGGCGATACCCTGTCCGGCGGAGAACGCCGCCGGACAGAGATCGCGCGTGCGCTCGCGACCGACCCCAAGTTTATCCTGCTCGACGAACCCTTTGCCGGTATCGACCCCATTGCGGTGGAAGATATTCAGTCGATTGTGGAAAAACTCAAAACCAAAAACATCGGGATTCTGATTACCGACCACAATGTGCAGGAAACCCTGAGCATCACGGACCGGGCCTACCTGATGTTTGAGGGCGCGATTTTGAAAGCCGGCACTGCGGAGGAATTGGCGGCGGATGAAATGGTGCGGAAGGTGTACTTGGGGAAAAATTTTGAGTTGAGGAAGAAGGTGTTAGGGTAGGGGTTGCTTACATTAAAACTGTTTAATCAGTTGAGTTTGAGAAGAAACTTTGCAACGTTTCATATAATAATTAGGTCCCAATGCGAATAATTAAAACCAGACTTGACTCAGGCGAAGAATCGGAACGCATTAGTCAGCGTAAACGATGGAAATCAGCATTTGATCCTGTAATACCTGAAAACTATTCTGGTTGGTGGATACCAGAGAGAAATCGGCTATTTCAACTTCGTAAAAAGGATTTCGTTGTTCTTCGTGATACAAATGCAGGGGGCGAAGCGCCAAAAGATTTAATCCGAGTTTACGAAAAAGAAAAAGTATACACAGAAAAAGGCAAAGCAAAATTTCATCGCCGAAATCAAAAAAAATGGACGCTATATTTGGCGAAAGCACCTTATAAATGGTATCCAGTTGAAAGTATTACGGAACATTTATTGAATCGCTTGGGTGAATCTATCGGAATAAAAATGGCTGGATCAAGGATTGTTAGGGTTGGGGAACGCATATTTTTTCTAAGCCGATATTTTCTTAAAAGTGATGAACAATTAGTTCACGGCGCTCAAATGTACGCAGGCTATCTCTCTGATGATGTTTTTGTTCAACAAGTTGAGGCTCAAAAATTAGAACATGAAATTTTTACCTTTCAAGAAGCGGAAAAGGCAATAAAACATGCTTTTCCTAAGGAAGCCAGTCATATTTTTGAGTCTTTGGTAAAGTTGCTTATTTTTGATGCTTTTGTGGGTAATAGTGATCGACACTTTTATAACTGGGGTGTTCACGTTGATATTAAAGGGAAAAAGGTTCCCTGTTTTTCGCCCGTATATGATACGGCACGAGGACTTTTTTGGAACACTTCGGAACCTGAAATACAAAAAGTGGCTAAGACCAAAGGGCGACCTAAAATGTTTGTTGAAAAATATGCTCAAGGTTCAAAACCTAAAATGGGCTGGGATGGGAAAAAGGGCATCAATCACTTCGAATTTTTCCGACTTATATCCAAAGAAGATTGTAGATTTGGTCATATTTGCGTCCAAATAATCAATGAACAAAACTTGGAGGTCTGTTTTAGCGTTATTGACGATGAGTTTGCGCCACTGTTGAGCACTCACAGAATAGATTTAATCAAACAATGCCTTCAAGTGCGATTTGACATTCTCAAGGCTTTGTTATAATCTTTTCACCCAAAACGACACATTATATGCTTAGTTCGAAATTGAAATTTCTTCATGTGTTTTGGAAGTCCGATGACCAGGATGATTTTGAAACACCAACGGATATAACGGTTGAGTTTAAGTTATCCTATGGAAATTTGCAAATAGGCACACTTTCCCTCTCTAATGGTATTTGGTCATTTATCTATTCCAATGAGTTTAAAGAGCAGGATAGCATAAAGCCGCTTCCAGATTTTCCAGACGTAGAAAATGTTTATAAATCTTCTGAGCTATATCCATTTTTCGCCCTACGTATTCCCGGCTCAGGTCAATTAAAAGCTAAGGGGTACCGATCTGAAAAAGGTAAACAGGATACTGTTGAATTATTAAAACTGTTTGGACATCGGACAATTGCGAATCCCTTTCTGTTAAAGATTGCCGTATAACACTTAATTTATGGCAAAGAATTGAGATATGTTAAGATTTCAAGCCCTTTGGGCATAGTGATAAGCATAAGGCTAAGAATAAAGCCAAAAGCAAATCCGGCAAATTTCCCATTTTCACCGACCCCCGCGCGCCCCTCATCGAAAAAAATCCCCACTACCCCAATATTTCCTCTCTTTTGAAGTTCAATCGAAATCGGCCTTCGAAATTCAACATTCAATATTCGTCTGTTCGATATTCCCCTGTTCGTTATTCGATATTCTTCTCGCTATGAAAACACTGCAACAGTTCTTCCTGTTTTGCTCAGGGGTAGACTTTTCTATTCTGGAAAAATGCCCGACCGATCGCAACAAATACATGGGCATCGGCGCCACGGTATTTTTCACCGGTTTACTGGCCGCATTTTCCTCCTCCTACGCCTTGTACACGGTTTTTGATTCCTCTTTAGCTGCCATCGGTTTCGGCCTGGTGTGGGGATTGATGATTTTTAACCTCGACCGTTACATCGTCATGAGTATGAAGAGTTACGGCAAATGGTGGCGCGACTGGCTGGTGGCGCTCCCGCGTTTGGTGCTGGCTGTTATCCTTGCGCTCGTAATTTCCAAACCATTGGAAATGAAGATTTTCGAAAAGGAAATCCAGGGCGAATTAGTGCAAATGGAGCAAGAGGTGTTCAAAAAACAGGAAGACGCCGTAAAAACAAGGTACACGGTCCAACTCGCCGAACAACGCGCCCAGATAGATACCTTACGCGCCGAAATTGCAGCCAAAACGGCCACCCGCGACCGTTTATCCGCCGAAGCCTTGCATGAAGCTGATGGTACAGGCGGCTCCCGCAAAAAGAACTTGGGGCCTATTTTTAAAGCCAAAAAAGCCGAAGCCGAACAAGCGCAGGCCGAACTGGATCGCACCCTGGCTGCCAATACCCCGCTGATCCGGGAAAAAGAGCAATCCATTAAAACGATTGAAACCGCCATTCAAGGCGATATTGCCGGATTGGTACGCGCGCGTTACAACGGCATGGCCGCGCGCATGGAAGCCCTGGGCCGACTTACGGCCGGTAGCCTGGCGATTTTATACGCGAGTTTGTTTATCACCCTGCTGTTTGTGGCCATTGAAATTTCCCCTATTTTGGTCAAACTGATTTCCTACCGCAGTCCGTACGATTACCTCCTGCACGCGCATGAGCATGTGTATGAAATGGAAAATTTGGAAAAAACGACCTTGCTTTCCAATGCAGTGCGCAACAAACTACAATATGACACGGAGGTCGGCGCACATCGAGTTCAGACTGAAATGGAGGCCGAAAAAGCGGTATTGGATCAGAAATTGAAGGAAAAATTGGATGCGTTGGGCGGAAAATGGGCTGGTAAACAGAGTGGCTTGGCATAGTGAAAATTGATTATAATCACTTGAACTTCCAATGCCCTAAGGTCTTGCGCCGCTTCAACTTTATCCTTAATTTTGCGGATGCTTGATGATGGCAATAAAATTGGCGATATCGGAGAACTCCTTTTGTCGCTGTTTCTGTCCCAAAAGACACGCGAAGGATACTTGTTCAATCCTTTGCTGATTGGGGGGGAAATGGCCGACAATGGATGTGTATGCCGAACTAACCAGCGATCCGGGCAGATTTTGCTTTTTTCAGGTAAAAACGACCCTAAAAGGTTGCAACAGCCGGGGCAATTTGCAAATCAAAATCCCGAAAATCAAGTTGGAACGATTAGCCCGGTACCACGCACCGAGTTATTTGGTTGGAATTGACCTGAAATTATCAGACCCTTTTCATTCAAAAGCGTATATTGCAGCGATTAAGGGTGGTTTTACGACCGGAATGAGCAGTATACCGACCTTGTATGAACTGAATGAAGAAAACCTGATTGGTTTGAAAAACGAAGTAGTGCGATTTTGGGAAGATTCGAACCTTTTGGGTACCAAGAACGTTTATAAGTCAGTCTTTGAAATATGAGTACGACGAAACAAATTGAAGCCTGGCGGGCAGAATTAATCGCTAAAGTATTTTTACTGAGTAACGGGTATTCCGTGCTTCCGGTAGAAGGCGATAAGGCGTATGATTTTATTGCACAAAATGACAACGAAGGCCACCAAAAATTAGCCATAGAAGTATTACCGACCCGCTATTCAAAGCAGGAAATCGTAAAAAAATTCAGCGC
>JBAXTB010000080.1:0-18495 GCA_037130425.1 Bacteroidota bacterium | reverse complement strand
GCCTTGGTTGTCCAATCTTTTTTGCCATTCAAAAGGTTTAATCCAAATCCTTTTTTCCGCAGTTGGTGGTAATGCCCTTGTTCAGCAGGTTTGTGTGCATTTCGAAACAATCGCCTTCGCCATCTTGTCGGGTATAGCCTGCCGCATGAAGCGCAATGATTTTTTTCAAATTCAACTGGTCAAACACGACAACCAACCGGTCAAAGTCTGTTTTTTCAGGCCAATGTTGTTGACGTGTTAGGTTATGCTGAAAACAATCCTCTATTTGCTCAATAAGCCAGTTTTGGTCGATGATTTCGCCTAAAAACATATCCTGAATTGCCCGTGCTGTTTTTTGCTGATCGAAAAAGCCGGAACGGATAAAGAATTCGATTTCTTCGGAGATTTCTGTTTTTAGGTTTGAGGACATTTGTTTTGGATTTTTTTACAGATTTTTTTGCTCGATGCGGATTTACTGTTTTAGGTAAATAATCGGCTGCTTAACTCTTCGTACCGCGCATTGAGCATCAATGCTCCATGTAATTTCATAAAGGTAAATGCAATAAGGGTCATCTTGCGGAAATGCCATTTTTTGAATCAACCTGCGCAACCGTTTGATAGTTTTATGGTACTTTTTTAATACATAGTCGCTATGAATGATGCGAATTTCATAAAATCCACCATTTTCGTACAAAAATGAAAATGCGAATGTTCTTTTACCGCACTGAACTTTGGGAATCGTATTTTTAAGAAAGTCATGGTCGGCATAAATCGCGTCCAACCAATTCGGTATATCCTTGTTGGTTTTTAACTTACAAATTGAATACATCGCCCGCTCCTTGTTTGAATAATAGAGAACGCCGGAAATAGTATCATTTTTTTGATAAAAAGACTTGTATTGGAAGCCATTGACGTCGTTTTCTTGGATAAAGTTAGCTTTTTGAGAAAAAGCAGTAAAAGCTATTGATAGTTGAGCGAGTAGTAATAAAACTAATTTTTTCATAAACTTATATATATTTTTTCCATCATTTCATAATCTACCTCGACAAAAAAAACGCCCTAAAAATTTCAAGTTCCTTCATCTCCTGCTCCACAAAACGGCTGAACAAGCGCTCCCCTACCTGATGTTTTAAGGCTGAAATGCCTACGTCAATTAAACGTAAACCTTTGGAAGTCAAAAAGATATTATCAAAACGTTCGCCCGGCATATCGGAAGGGCGGCGCAAATCTCGGTGTACAAATCCGGCGCTGTGTAACGTGTGGAGTTCATCTTCAAATACATCCAGCAGCAACTCGCGTTTTTCAAATTCATACGCGCGAAAATCCATTGGAAACAGGCGCTCCATGACTAAAATTTCGGTATCCTCATTCAATTCATCCAAACGAATAAAACCGACTACCAAATTATTTACAGCATTGGCAAATTTCATTTTTTCCGCTTCCGAACCGATGTCGGAACGGGTATCGCTGGTAAATATTTTGGCGACTTCCGTTTCAGAAAGGGCAATTACCGTGTTTTGGTCGCCCGATGATAATGTATGAGGATACCGGGGTTTCATAGCAATATTTTGAGCAAAGTTAAAGTATAAGCCGAATAAAACAGCCAGCGGGTTTATTGCCAAACTTTTTTAGCATTACCTTGTTCCTCCAATCAAACGATTTCAACTTTATGCGCTGCTACCTGCTTCTGTTTTCCCTGTTCCTCGCCACCACTTTATCCGCTCAATTCCAAATCGGCCACAGCACTGTCACCTTCAACGACCCGGCGCGCAGCAATCGCCCGATCCTGACCGACATTTACTACCCTGCCGATGCCGCCGGCAACGATGTTCCCCTTGCAACGGGCGAGTTTCCGGTGATTCAATTCGGACACGGTTTTGTAATGAGCACCGATTCATATCAGTATTTTTGGGAAACCTATGTGTCTCAAGGGTTTATCCTTTGTTTGCCCCAAACAGAAGGCAGTTTTTCACCCAGCCACACGGATTTTGCCAAAGACCTGGCCTTTTTGTGTACGGCCATGGAAGCAGAAAATCTCCAGGCTTCTTCCCGTTTTTTCGGGCATATCCAGCCGCGTTATTGCATCATGGGGCATTCGATGGGCGGCGGCTGCACCGTGCTTTCGTATCAGTATAACCCGGATTTGATTAAATGTGTGGCGGCTTTTGCGCCCGCGAACACGAACCCAAGCGCGCTGGTGGTCGCGCCCGCGTTGTCGGTTCCGTCGCTGGTGTTTGGCGGTTCTTATGATTGTATTGCGCCACCGGCCCAGCAGGCTTTGCCAATTTATCAGGCGCTTGATACGACGGCCTGCAAACATTACGTCGAGATCACCGGAGCAAGCCATTGCCAGTTTGGGGATGCAAACGCCAATTGCAGTTTTGGCGAATTGCTGTCGGGCTGCTCCAATCCGCCCATTTCGGCAGCCGCGCAACACGCCTTAGTGAATAGCATACTTTTGCCCTGGTTGAACGTGTATTTAAAAGAAGATGAAAGTTTTACAACGCCTTTGAATGATTTATTGGCGAGCGAAAACGGGTTTTCCACCTTAAATGGTTGTTCTAATACTACAAAAATTGACGTGATTCAGGACGCTAATTTCGGATTTAAGATTTTGAAAAACCCAGTTGCGCAAGATGAATTAACCATTCAAATGAATGCCGACAACGCAGCCGGGCAAACCGATTTTATAATCTGTGATTTAAGCGGTCGTGCATTGATTCAAGTTGAAAACAATGCAAATGATTTGGTGCGTATTTCTATTTCATCCCTACATGCAGGTTTATATTATCTTGTTGGTACAAATAAATACTGTCAAAAATCTACGAAAAAATTTGTAAAAATTTGATTAATACACACTAAAACATGCCAAATAACGTAAATCGACCTGGCATATTTTTGTTTTTTATCATTTTACTCTTTCCTGCTTTTGGACGCGCGCAACACCGTAACCCCCCTTTTGGCGACCGACTGCTGCTGGGTATGCACATCGGATTTCTCGAAGATTATAAAGGCAGCCGGGACAATCAAAATCAGGTTTCAGACTTTTCGATGGGGCGCGCAGGAGTGTCGATTACCCAAAACTTGTATGCCGGGATACAAACGCGGTTTATTCGCGCTCAAAACTTTAATGCGCCTAAAGCGTATTTTTACATGGCCGGACTGTGGGTGCGCGGGTACATGCTTCACCCGGTAAAAAAAGTAGGTTCATTCAGGATGGGCGCATTTTTCGAATCCGGGTTTATGAAAGGGAATTATGCGTTTGAGGTGCGCAACGGCATTGAATATGCCTTTGAAAAGCCGGGCAGTTGGTACATTCCTTTTATGTTTGGGGCGGAATACAGGGTTTGGCAGCATTTTACCATCGAATTATCTATTAATCTCTGCTATAATGGCGAGAATTGGGATCAAAAAGGGATTGCTTATCCGAGCATTGGGGGGAATTTTCATTGGTGAATTGATGTTAAGTCAGGTATTTGCGGCCAAATGCAAACCTTCAATATCACCCAAAACCTTCTTAATCACTGATTTACTTTTTCCCCAATCGTACAATTGCCCTGTGATCTTTACTTTTATATCAACCTGCGTTTGATCGCCCTTTCCTTCAATTGTAATAAGCGCATCGCCGCCCCAGGTCCAAATATCGGAAGGAACTATTGCCCAAGTTTTCTGTAAGCGAAAAGATGCCAAGCCCCGTAAAGGGTTTTATGGCTAAATCAAGCATCGACAAAAACTGGGTAGCCGATATATTTTTAGGCGCGTCTTTAGCGCTCATCGCGATGACGTTCCGCACTTCCTGTCGATTGATTAATTTGTAAAAATCAGGCTCTTCCGACCAGGGCACAGTTAGTGAATTTTGTTCATGCGCGATCTCTTGTTGCAATTTGGCGCCACAGTGCGTGCAATAATTTCCAGATGCTTTGTTTCCGCAGTTTTGACAGTACATGGATATAATTTATTCGATTTTTAACGCCTATTCAAATTGCACATTATTGGTATCCATTATTGTTTGACGACCTTTATTGTTCTACCCCCCTTCGCGTCATTCCAACGCACCCAATATACCCCGGCAGGAAATGCTCTCAAATCCACTTCAAATTGTCCGACTTTATTTAAAATATCCCTGCTTATAAGCGCCAAACCCGCCGCATTCAGCACTTCAAGCCGTCCTGCCCGCTCAGGCGTGCGTACGGAAAACACGCCGCTGGTCGGATTGGGCGAAATATCTAATGGAATGTCAATGCTTTCCGGGCTTGAAATCCCGACCGTATTGGATAAAACCAGCTGGTTCCCCTGAAAACTTCCGAGGATATGGATGCGGTGCGGACTTTGGGCATCGATGCTTACTGCCGGCGCAAATTCATTTTTAATACCCCATTTATCAACTAAAAAATAATAGGTTCCATACGGCAAATGCTCAAAGCTAAAATTACCGTTTTGATCGGTAATCACATACCGCAATGGCTTTTTGTCGGCCTTGGCAATCCAAATAGTCAAGCCTGCTACCGGGCCTGATACAAATGAAACCGATTCAATATGACCTGCCAGAATGCCGTTACTATCAGGCAACATGGCCGGATTAAACAGGAAAATCGGATCTAAATAAGTGGTATCAGTGTTTAACCAAAACCGATCGGCGTTTTGTACAAAATACTTTCGCGTGTACCATGTCGGCGCTTCCATCGGATACAACATCGTATCAGGAATTACCTGGAGCATTAAACTATCTCCGCCAGCTACAGTGAACTTAAATTGCCCCGCCGCATTCGTCTGCACAACTTGTGGAGTCGGGTTAATCTGCTGATTTACAATACGATATAATTTCACTTGGGTGGACGGCATTGGCGCGGTACTGTCATGGTTTATTACGCTGCCTAAAATAATGCTGGGTGGGTAGTAATGAACAGAAAACGAATCTGTACGTGAGCAACCTGCATTATCCGTCATAACCACCGTCAAAAGTGAATTGGCTGTTATATTTGCTTGATACTGATAACTTTGTGTGCCGGCCACTCCATTTTTATACCATTTATATTTGAACGGTAAAAAAGGCGAATCACCAATCCTGTCTGCAAAGTAGAAATTAAATCCGGGTTGATATACATTGGTTGGTCCTGTAATATACGGCTCAAAATCATATACGTTTAGTTGAATTGAGTCGCTTGCAGAACAATGATCTACACTATTCGTATAAGTGACTTTATATGATGTCGAAACTTGCACGTTTTTTGCCAGCGCCACGATGCTATCATTTGGAAACAAGCCAGCCGATGGGGTCCAAGTCACCTCATCGGGAGGGAGATTGGTCAACATCGGCTTTAACCAGACATTCGTTCCTTTGCATACATCTATGGCGTCTTCTGCAAAAGACGGTATTGGTTTGTTCCCTACTGAAAAGGAATTGGAACGGCTTGAAGCAATATCACCGATGCTAAGGGAATAAAATATCTGCGTTGTAGAAAAAGTCAAAGGAAAATAAATAACACCACTTGTACCACTTTGATTCCCAATATAGTAATAAGAAATAAAGGTACCGTTGTAAAACGTTATATAAGCGTATGATCCCTGCGGTACATTGAAGTTTTCGACATTCCATGCTATAACCAACGTATCTCCTTGGCAATATTTGGCATTGGGTTGTTGTATGGTCAAAGAAGGGTTTCGCCAATGGTTTAAAAAAGTAGTGTTGGATGCATCGTATCCAACAGATAAAACTGTCTTATCGGCCTGTATAATTAAGTCTCGCCCAGTTCCACCCCCTTCACAAGCGCCCCAGCCATAGGAGCCGTCACTATTAAATCGAACCAGAAATCCCTGGGAATCGCCATCCGGATTACATAAGCCATTGAAATCGAAGACCGTTCCACCTTTACATAAGCCATTCAGGTAAACATTAGCCTCAGCGTCTGTGCCGATACCAAAGCCAGCCGAGCCTGCATTATCTAAATCCTCCCCATTTCTGGCCCATAATATTTGGCCGTCACCACTTATTTTAGCGGCCAATACATCTCGATTTCCAAATTGTTGATCGTCATTCGGAAATCCTTCTTCCAACTTTCCTACATACGCGCCCACAAAGGCAATATTACCATCGGGCGTTCCAATAATATTATAAATATCGCATTCATTACCCCCTGATATAATGGGCTTTACCCAAACATTCGTCCCATCCGGGTGCCAGCGCGAAATGCTGCTTGCGCCAACCGGAACCATTGTACTGCCGATTTGCGCCGCGTATGAAACATCAAAACCGCCGACAACAATATCGTGGTTGTCCATAAAGCCAAGCGCATAATAGCTAAATAGTCCTACCATTCTACCCAGGAGGTGCAAAGAAAGCACCTGGCCGTTTGCGTCCATCTCTACAAGCACCATAGCGCCCCCCATTCCACTTACGACAGGAATGTTTAAGCCGTTGAAATCGCCCGTTGTGTTGGTTCCCACAAGCGCATATAACTTGCCGTTCGTATCAGCCTTCAAATCCCAAAGCAAGGTATAGGAACCGACTTTACCGATTGTAAATGCGCGCACAAAGTTTCCGGAGGTGTCATATTGGCAAATTCCCGCATAAGTAGTGGCCGCAGGAACGGTAACGGTTTGTGGACCGTATTTGGTTGTACCTGCGTATATATTACTTCCGAAAAAAAGTTGTCCCCCCGGACAATATGTTAAATGCGCACTCAACTCCTTTTCGTCAGATACGCCACGCACCCATTTTATTTGCCCTGTCGGATTGTAAGCAGCCAAAAATCGCTTTTTATCTGTGCTTCCGGTGCTCAGTCCATCGAAGTCATCGCAGGTCGAATCATAATTGCTATACACAAAAAAAGTACCCGAAGGCGCCTGCTCTATTTGCATCGCATCAGCCCCGACGCCAAGGTAATACTGAGGCGGATTTGTAACGCCCTTGGAAATATTGAGCTGCGCAAATAACTGAAAAGGAAGAAAAAATGTTATTAAAAACCACTTTATGTATTTCATAAAATCTAAATTGACATTTTATATCAAAAATATAGTTCGTAAAGATAAATCAAGTTTTAATGTTGTGCAACATCGTTTTGCAACTGTTCCATCCTATATTCGCTCCAAAAACAAAATGGCGCCTATCTCCACACTCCTCGGCAACACCGACATCTACCTGCTCGACCAAATCATGAAAGGCCGCTATGCCCTTTCCGACATTATCTTAGATGCGGGCGCGGGTGGCGGGCGCAACCTGCACTGGTTTGCGCAGGAAGGTTTTCAAATCTTTGCCACCGATCGAAATCCGGAAGCGATTGAGATGCTCCGGTATAATTATCCTGATTTTCCGGCCGATCGTTTTCAGGTTGCGCCGGTGGAAAAACTGCCTTTCCCGGATGCGTTTTTCAACCATGTTATTTCCAGCGCGGTGCTTCATTTTGCGGAAGATGCCACGCATTTTGAACAAATGTTCGCTGAAATGCTGCGCGTATTAAAGCCCGACGGCTCCTTGTTTATCCGCACCGCAACCGATGTCGGGCTGGCCGACAAAATGATCCCGCTCGGCAACGGCCGGTTCACCATGCCCGATGGCAGCGACCGTTTTTTGTTGACCAGAACAGCTTTGGATAATCTTGTAGCACAGTATAAACTACAATTTTTAGAGCCGTTTAAAACGGTGTTGGTGGATGAATTGCGTAGTATGTCGGTCGTGATAGTAAGCAAAACAGCTTAATTTTCAGTTCACTACAGATTATTGGCTCTTCATACGTGCGTGTTATACGCCCGTGGGTTGTCATCCTGACGACGCAGGAGGAAGGATCTGACCGGAGGCGAAGCGTAATCACGCATTCCACGGCTTGGCGGCCCCTTCCTCTTGCGTCGTTAGGAAGACAACTGAGTGAAACATTACACGCATGTTGCGCTCAACCACATTAATCAAATACCAAATTCCGACGCAGCCCCAATTGTACCCCGTACATAAAAAATCGTTCCGGATGCGAGACGCCCGCAGTTGTCCTTGGCGTAAAATCAAACTGAACATGCGGGCCGACTGTAATAGACCATTTTTCGCTCATATTGTAGCCAAACTCAAAACCCGCCTGCCCTTGCAACAAGAATTTCCGTTGAAAATGCGCAGCAAAAACTTCCGCACTTAAGTTGTGGTTTGTATCGTTTGCAAGTCCTTTCGCTGGAAGCAAATAATTGATTTGCAAACCGAGTTGAGGGGTGAAATATGCTTTTCCGAAATTGAACCGATATTCCATCCCCAGCGGAAGCCCAATTTGCGCCCAGCGGTTGTAATGATTAATTTCGCGGTGCATAAAATAGGTTACATAAGCAGTATCCAACTCGACGCCGCCGTTTGCAAAATAATTTTTGGTGTATTTAATTTTTTCTTCTTCCCAACTGCGCTCCCAGTAAATGCGGCTGGTGCTGCGAGCCAAAGAAATGCCTGTTTGCACCCTCCAATGAGCAGAAAGCGGCAATATAAAATGTATGGTACCTTGCACCGACTCCAAATTTTGCGAATTTGAAAAAGGATCCGGTATTCTTCCTATAGAATTCCATTTATAATAGCCTGTATTACAAGCAATTGCAGGAGTTAAATGATTGTCCTTTGCTTTCCTTGTACTATTTTCCGGTGTAAGCACAAACGATTTTTCCGGCAACACAAACGGTTTTTCCGGCAAAGCAAACATCGGCCACAGCAACGGCAATAAGGTCAATTCGGACAATTTTTCGTTTTTTACCACCGCAATTTCCGCCTCAGACAAAGCAGGCAAGATCAAAATCATATCTTGATTCTTCACCGCATTTGTGTTTTCCCCTTTAAATGTTGCAGCGTTCAAGTCACCTGTCCTGTCCGATATTTGCGCGGTTGATTGGCTTTGCTTTGGTTCTTGTACTTGGTTTTTAATTTGATTTTGAACTTGATTTTGAACCTGGTTTTGGACTTGGTTTTGAACCTGATTTTTAGGTTGATTTTGAATCTGGCTTTTTACCTGATTTTGTTTTTTTACTTGATTTTCTACTTGATTTTGATTTTTCTCTATAAGTTTTGCTTGTTCCAGTCCTTGTTTTTGAGTCAAATCCTTAATCCCTTCTCCATGCTCCATTTTCACCTGATGTTCAACCCCATCCGACATCTGATTTTGATTCCCTTGCCTCTCCCCTACCCCTACTTCATGCACCACCGACGAAATATCCGCGCCGTGCGCCACATTACTTAAATGCCAACACCAAAGTCCGCCCAACACCAACACGCCGGCGCCCCAAAACCAGATCAAGCCCCGGCGTTTACGGCGTTTCCCTTGGATTTTATCCCATAGAACCTCCGTGTCGATAGGCGTTTCGTGCCCATCAACCATATTCTTCATGTCCTGTTCAAATTCCGGCCAATTCATGCGATTGTAAATTTAAAATTTGTTGCTGCAAAAGTTTCCGTGCGCGACTCAACCACGAACGCGAGGTTCCGGCTGGAATACCCAGCGCTTCAGCGATTTCCTCGTGTGAAAATTCATCAAAAACAGCCATGTTAAACACTGCTCTTGGTCCGTCGGGCAATGCGTCAATCAGGCGCATCAATTCATCGTAACTCAATTTTGAAAATACGTTCGGTTCGGAATCCTGAGCTTCGGGCATAGTTTCAGAGGTCGTTTCGTGGGTATATCTAAACTTCCTGTATTGCGCCAGCGCACAATGGATAACAATCCGGCGCATCCAGGTACTGATGCTTCCCTTCTCCATATCGAACTGGTCTATCTTCTTGAAAATCAGCACAAAACTCTCTTGTAAAACATCCTCCGCATCCGATTTGACGCGCACATAACGCCGCGCGACCGACAACAAGGCGCCTGCAAAACGCCGAACCAGCTCCTTTTGGGAAGCCGGTTGGCGGCGTTTACAGCCTTGAACGATTTGGGTGATGTCGGTTGATTGCACAGAGAATATAGATTGTCGGGATATAATAAAACAAACGAGCGGAATATCATTATTTTAACCGCCATCTTGTACGGATATATTAAATTATTGTTTTCGCTTTACCCTGAAATTTACAGAAAACGGCTTAAGCGTTTGATCCTGATTCGAATAAGTGCTTCCGGATATCCAGCCAACAGCATATTCGCCTACATTATTTGGGTAATCATAAAAGACGACAGGGTTAACAATCATAGGTTGGCAATTGCAGCCAAGATCCAAACAATAATTACATCCGTAGGATTGCACTGTATTATGCTCTATACATGTCGTGTAGAAATAATCAAGCATAGCCGAATTTTGGTTTGATGCCAAATCTTTAAACCCAAAATAGATCAAAGTAGAGTCTCCAGCTGATCCACCTAAAAGATTCGGCCCCCTTACACGTAAAAAACCGTCATTCGTGCCATAAGAAAAGAACTCAGGGTTTAAGGTAAATGTTTGCGTAAATCCATTACAAGTAAATGTCATAAATTCATCTAAAGGAACACAAACTGAAATCATTCCGGTATTTGTTGTTGCTCCGCTAAGGATCACAGGCTGTAGCGCACTTTGGGTTAAGTTGTTGAGGTTATAGCCCGCTACTTTTACAATTGAAGGAGAGCCACATTTTGGAAAATTAAAAGTAAACACTCCTGCATCATTCGTAAACGTATAAACTTGAACCGAATCACCAACCATTGCCAATGTTGCTAATCCGTTTGGTATGGGAGCGCCATTGCAATCGGTCAAGACACCGGAAACAGTAATCGTATTCAGATTTTGAATATAGATTTTGCCTAAATCTGAATCGGAATAATATGGGCCGATATCGCGTTGGTAAACTATATTGCCGCAACGATCCATAATATTGAGTTTTAGCGACTCGCCAGACGGAATGAATCCGCTAACAAGTCCTTCGTTATCCGTGAAATCTTTTCCCGTGCCAAATCCAGTGCTTTCGATAGCTACCTGTAAATTGCTTAAAGGCGTACCGTCGCCATTTACGATGCGCATTTTAATTCCAACGAAATTATTAGGATAATCGCAATTCCAAAAACTAAAATGACTGACTTCTGCTTCGTATTTTCCATTTTTCAAACTTGCAGTACCCGATTCCTCCCAATATCCGTTTGTGGTATTAAAATGCCATAACGGAATAATGGCCGGGGCTGTAGAAACCATAGATGACGGTACTGGGAAGGTGAGTTTGGCCGTTTTTCCTGCCAACAAGTTTAGTTTTTCACCAGTATCACTTATTAATTCAATGGCCATCATGCCATAAGTCTTTAAAATCTTTGCATGCCCTTGCGCATCAATTGCGCGCAAATCGCCCGGCATCGTATTGAATGTCAAGGCCGAAGTGGGGTCAAGCCATGCTGCAAATATATAAACACGACCATGGTATGGACTTCCATTCGCAGTTGCAATTGCTCCCGCAGGGATTTCTATTCTACAGCCTTGAAAACCTGTTTCTTCTTTTGAATCGGCGTCAAAATCGTCAACATAAGAACTTTCTAACAAATGAATATCAATATACGACTTTCCATTTAAGTGGGGAAATACAAAACGCGCACCATCAATAAAACCTTCCCTTGAAACGCGAATGAGCGTCCCGCTGTTATCTAACAAATGATTAGGTAATACAAATATGCCCATTGCATCCGTTTTGAGCATTTTTCCGGCTATTGAAACGCTTGCATCCGGCAAAGCATTACCCCAAATATCCGTTACTTTCCCAACAACCGAAGCCTCTACTTTATCCCCCTGAATAGGGCCTTTTGTAATCATCGTGGTTTCGTCCGTATTTTTTCTGCACGCTGTGAACAAGGACGAAAAGACCAATAACAATATGAGATACTTTTTCATTTTTAAATAGTTGATGGTGTGCCTGAGGGGTTGCGCGCTTGTGCGACATCCTCAAAACCACGGGTGGACTGATAAAATGTTGTATTGTCCGATCGGTATAAGTATGTATGCAGTGAACGTGGGATTTGCGGCAAGGAGTGCGGGATTTTTTAAAAAATATTTTGAAAAGGTCGAATCGGCGATCGCTGAGACCGCTTCTGACGTAGCCTCTGCCGTAGCGAAGGATAGGACAATATTATTTTGCAAAAGCCGATACACATCAACTGACTTAGGAATGTTTCTAAAAATCTGTTATATTTTTTAAGTTTGCGGCAAGATATTTTTGCCTTATCAATCAAATTTCATTTAAAATATAAAGCAAAATCGCCATGCTTCAAACTTTAAAAATCACAGTGCTTTTTATCCTTCTGACAAATATTCAAGCCAAAGCCCAGGTTTCTTTCTCTCCATTTAGAGAAATCGATACCGTGCAATATGAATCCTACAGAAATCAATATATGCAGGATATTGATCTTGATGGAGACCTTGACTTACTAGATCAAATAAATAATGGGGCCATGGTTGTTTGGTATGAACACGATGCAAATAATAATGTATTTACCCGGCATACGGTTTTAAGTCTTACAGGTGGTGAAATAGCCTCCGAAATCTTTCCTGTTGATATGGATTTAGATGGGGATATAGACGTAATGGCCATGCAACTATCCGGCACAACAGCAAGATTTGTTTGGTATGAAAACAATGGGACTGGTATTTTTAGCAATAACCATGTAGTTGCAATTGTATCAGGTATATTCGCAAAATATGACTTGATGAAAATGGCAGATTTAAACCAAGATGGTAAATTTGATATTATTGTATCAGCGTATAGTGGTAATAATTATGTATATTGGTTAAAAAATATAGGTGACAATCTACAGTTTGAGACGGCTGTCCCTATTCTTACACCGGCAAACATAATAATAGATTTTTCGCTGGTAGATATGAATATGGATGGAAAAATAGACATTTTATATTCTTGTAGTAATTCCAATGGAAGTTTTATGACATTGCAATATGCCCAAAAGACTAATACTGGGTATTATTCAGACGAGGTATCTATCAGCCAAACTTTATTTTGGAGTAATTATACTGTGACCGACTTAAACTTAGACGGAATACCTGATGTAATAGTATTTAATGAAAAACCAAACGCTTTCTTGGCATGGATAAAAAATAATGGAAACGACTCATTTGTAGTAAATTCAATAGACACTTTTGACAGTGAATTTATTTCATTTTACTCGGATGATTTTGACGGAGATGGGGATAATGATATAATTGGTACTTACTTTGATAGTAATTTTATTTACAATTTTAATGTTTATATTAACAATGGACAAGAGAATTTCACAAAAACGCAATCAAAAAAACTAGATTACATTGATATCCTAAGCGGCTTTTTTATAAATAAGTGGGATGGCGATTCAAATAAAGACTTAGTTATTACGGATAATAATTTTGTTTACTTTTTAAAAAGTGATGAAAGCCAAAACTTTAGTCAAGAAAAGAAAATTAGTTTGTCAAAACCATTAATATCAAATGCTTCGGCAATTGACTTAAACCATGATGGATTGCAAGACATTGTTGGACTAAGAGGGGATGAATCTACTATGTATAAAAATGTAGGCAATCAATATTTTTCAGAAAAGATTAAACTAATTCCTGATGCACCAGCAGCCCAAAACATTTTTAATGATGTTGATAATGACCAACTCATTGATTTAATCCAAGTTTCTGATAGCACCTTAAAATGGTTTAAAAATATTGGTTCTGCACAATTTGAATATAAACAAACAATTATAACGCAACAGTATATTACTCTTGTTAGAACCTCAGATTTTGATAATGATAATGACCAGGATATTATATTATTAAAATATAAACCTACCATTAGCAATATTGGATCGCTGTATGTTCTTAAAAATAATGGCCTTGGAGAATTTGAAAGCTTTCTCGTAGATTCTTTGGGGGTTCCCAATATTCACGATTTAGTTGTTGCAGATTTGAATGGAGATTCCTATCCTGACATTTGCTACCAATATGGAAATAAATTGTATTGGTCTAAAAACGATCATTCTGGCCATTTTGGAAAGGGTAAATATATTGGTAACATAAATTCATCTTCAGATTTAATGGCCGTTGATACGGATAATGATGGTGATCTGGACATGTTTTTGATTAACAATAATGGAAAAGCCTTTATTACCTTTAAAAATGATGGCATGGGAAATTTTGGATCTTCCCAAAATCAAGCCTTTCCTGATCAGGCGTTTACAATCAATTCATTTCCAATGACAGATTTAGATATGGATGGAGACGTTGATCTTGTAGCTGGGAGCATGGCTAATGGGATCAGATGGTTTATAAATGATGGAAACGGTCAATTTAGTGAAGGAGGCACGCTCCTACAAACCGGACATTGGAATATTGAATTATCTGACCTTGACAATGACGGAGACAAAGATGTAATTGGTGTTGAAGAACTTCTACATACAATCGTATGGTTTGAGAACAATACGACAGTGCCTACTCAAAACCCTAATTCCCAAATTACTAATATTACATTATCTCCAAATCCTTCCGATTCCCAAGTTGCAATAACAATCAAAACAGATAATTCTGATCGTAAATATAACATAAATGTTCAAGACATCTGCGGCAATACGCTTAAAAAAATTCAAAACATTCGCTCTTCAACCAAGTTTACTCGGGATGGAGCTGACCCGGGTATTTACATCATAACCATCTTTGATGCTGAAACAGGCAACTTAGTCGGAACGAAAAAACTAATCTGGAAATAACTAACATTCCAGTTAATAAAAAGACATTTTACGCATGTTTTGGGCGAATTATTAACTCTATCGGTTATCAAAACCTCAATTGTCAAAATTAACAATCTTTACTTTCTGCCCTTCCGTCCAAACCGGCGCGCCTGCACCCCAATGACAAGCAGCCAAATCGAGGCTTATATCAATATTGGCATCTTCAAAGCGCGGTTTTCCCAAAAACCAGGCTTTTTTCATGGTCGCCGTGACAAATTTCCCTTGTAGAAACTCGCAGCGACCTTTAAACCAGGCGTCTTCAAAGGATGTTTGACCATGCCATTCTGCATAATTAAAAAAGGCGTGGCCGTTAAACTGTGCGGTAGAAAAATCGGTAAATCCATACGATTTCACATCGCCAAACTGGGCATCAAGGGTAAATATAGCCCCTTGAAAACTGACCGTTTTGCCAAATTCTGTGTGCAGAAAATTGGCTTTTTTACGGCAATAAATATTCTGGAAACGGGTATCCGAAAAGAATTTGCACTCATTAAACAAGGCGTCATTTGAAAAATCGGCGCTTTCAAAGTTGGCCTTTTTGACAAATGTGCTGCCCGTAAAGCAAGCCAATTCCTGCACCGTACAACCCCGGAATGATACTTCTTCGTCAAAAGTACATTCGATAAAGGTGATATTTTTTTGAAACGCCACTGTTTTAGAATTCCCGTTTTGCCCCGCCACAAAACCCAAAACCTTCCCTTTGAAATGGCATTTTACAAACGTCAAGGCGCCTTCAGCCGTCGCTATTTGCGCGCCCGGCACGCTCGTATGCGCGGGTAGCAGGGACGTAAAATCTAAAGGATCATCAATGGTTTGATTCTCTAAAAATACATCCTTCCCTTGCGTAATGTCTTCCCTTAAATCGCCAAGGGCGCTCCCCGAAGGAAGCGCCTGTGGCGACGATTTTGATGGCTGGCAGGTTTGAAGAAAAAGCAGCGCACCAAACAACAATAATTTCATATTTGTAAAATTTTAAAAACTAACGTTTTGCATTGCGCGCGCGCATTTCGGCCACTTTTTTAGCCCAACGTCCGTCTTTTTTTGATGCCTGAATAACAGAGGCAATTTCTTCGTTTGTGTACGCATTATGATCGCGTTTCAGCAGCGAAAAGTGGTCGTTTTTCTTCAAATTTTCCTGCACTGGCGTCAAATCATTTTTAAATGCCCAACTTTTACCGCTGCCGCTGCGGTCGTCCGCTCCTGCTACTACGCCTTCTCCGTTATTGAAATAGTGCGGCTGATCAAACGGATAGAAAAGGTTATTCGTTTCATCTGTTTCCGCATATTGATCTTGGGCGTCTACATACAAAACGATATAATAGTTGCCCGTAATCAGGGGCATCGCGTACCAAAAATCGAAGGCATTGGTATTGGTGTATTCATATCCAAGGTTGGAACCCTTAGGAATATTTACATTGTAGGTACAAGTATTAAAATTAACACAATCCTCTGTGCCATAAGCAATACTCGTATTTACATCGCAAGAAAATAGCAAGCCGTAATCATTGGCGTCATAAGCATTAAATGCAATGTAGTAAAACGACCAGGGCTTTGAAGCATAAGCATTCGCGTTGCCAATATTGTACACGTTTAGGCTTGTGGTGCGCTGAGGAAAACCTTGATAATAGCCATTTGCATAATCATCAAATACCCAGGCAGCAAAGTCTACACCGCTTGAAACCGGGTCTGGATTTGGCGGAGTAGTGCCGCCATCGTCATTTACGGCCATGAACAGTGCCTTTTCGCCGTTGTTGTTCTGGCAAAATTCGTCAAGTAAAAAGTTGTAATCAATCCAAATATACCCGTTTGCGCCCCAGTTTGTCCCCCAGGAATTAATCACTTTGAAGGCATTTTTAGCGTCGTCGTAACCGGCAATGACCAAGGCGTGACCGGCGTGTTGGCCTACCACGTTGTAAGTCGTATTGGAACTGAGAACGGCTTCACTGTTCCAACTCATGAAATTATCGGCCAGTTTAGCCCCTAAAGCGACTGGAATATTGTCTGCAAGCAACTTTTTAATGTCATCTGGCGAATTCGCCTGCACCTTGCGCCAATATTTCAGTTTATGTCCGGCCGCTTCGCTGTTCCAGGAAGCATTCGCGTTGCTTTTACTGCAATCACCCAAACCATTATACGGCACGGTTGTCATGGTAGCCACCCCGCGGTCTTGCATCAATTGGAGGGCATAACCAAAGTTTGTGCCCGCGCAATTATCCCCTTTTTGGGCGTCCGGAATATTCAAAAACAAGTCTTTCGGGCTGAATTGGTAAGAAGTATTTGCCAATTGAGCAGCGGAATAGCCCTTATCCATGCCGTTTATGGCTGTTTTGTAATTGTAGGCCGTTGCCCAGGCTACGCAGGTACCATATTGACCCTGGTTGCCGATGGGTGGAAATTTCGACGTCAAATCCACTTTTGAAGGCAGGTTCCCGCCGCCGAAATAGTTGACCGTTGTAGGAACGGTACCCATGTTGTCGCTGCCGAGCCAGCCGAGTGCGTTGGAGGTAGTACCGGGGTCTGGGGTGGTGGTATTGTCTTTTTTACAGGCGTTATTGAGAAAAAAAAGGGTAAAAGCGGCGAAAAGGAGTTTAAAATGTTGGTTTTTCATCATTTAATTGGTTTGGTGAATAAGAAATGAAAGCAAAGATAAAAAAAGTTAGACGATGAAGTCATTCCAACTCATAATCAACTGCGCTGTCGCTTTTGCAGATAATTTGCAATTTCTCGAACAGTGTGAAGTCTCCGATTAACACTATTTCCCCTGACGAATAAAACATCTCCCTTTCCATCTTGATTCCAAAAGATGACTTTATCCGATATATCACAATCAATGCGAAGTACCTTTTTATCTTGAATATTTTCAAATGAAATATGGACAATACTTAACAAAACATTACCAATCTTTGATTGAGCAAAGGCTTCAATATCTTTCATTAATTTGTCCATATCAAAATCAGTACCGACGATGGTTTTATCATCTTTTACCCCTATTAGCACTGTGCCTCCTTTATGGTTACTCATACTAATAATGCTTTTTAGAATTTCACTATAATTTTTTTCATGTATATTTTCCTTAAATTCAACTGTTTCGTTTTCTCCTTTTTTAATAAGATCTAAAACACTTTGTTGTGCATCATAAAGGTATGAAACCATGCTTTTTACCAGACAAAGGATAATATTCAATCTTACACTTGGTTCGAAATAGCCTGGTTCACTTATAATTTTTGAATCAAACCTAAGAACCTTTGACTTCTCAGCAGCCCGGATAATCCCGGTACGATGATTGCCGTCAAATACGCCGACTTCACCAAATAATTGCCCCCGTTTAAACTTTTTTCGCTCATTAGTATTTAAACGACCTTTTAAATGGCCCGACAACACAAGGAAAAATGAATCTCCGGTGCTCTCAAATGAAAATAAAATACTACCCTTTTCAACGGTTTCAATTGTGCCCAAATTTGCAAGCATTGCTTTTTCAGAAGCATTCAAGGAGTTGAATACGGAGCAAAAATTGATTCCATCCAATTTTTCATTAAAACAAAGAGGTTCGCTACTCATTTTGGGTTTTATTTACCTGATTAAGATTTTAATATTGAAAGAAATTTGCTTGAAAGGTAGTCTAAGTATTTTGCAAATTCAAAATGTATTTTTAATATTTTTCCCCTTAATTTTACTTCTTTATTATTTTAAACTATTTAATTAAGATCACTATTAGCGCGTAAAACAGCAAAAAAGTATTCGTTTTCCTTGAAATAAAAATTTAAATTTCCCCGAACTTTTCATCAATTTTAAGATCACAATTTAACTATAATCATGGTCAAGACTGCCATTCTGTCACACCATTTCAAATATTTTCCTTATC
>JBAXTB010000008.1:0-41860 GCA_037130425.1 Bacteroidota bacterium | reverse complement strand
ACCCGGAATCTGGTGGTTTCTAAACGCATCCACAAATAAACGATGGTCAGCACGTACCTGCGTGGCGTATTGTTCTCCAAAGGCCGTCATATATTCCACATATTCAGCCTCTCTGCCGTCTAAAACAGCATTTATGACCTCTTCAATCGAATAATTGATCAAGGTTTGGTCGCTGTCATCATCGGAACAACAGTGGATTTTCGCGATACATTTTCCTAAATTTTCTACCACTTCCAGGATTTCATCCAGGTCGTTGATGTCGTCCCATTCTAAGTCGGCGGTGTAGGGAGAAATCTCCGTAACAAACATCGCATTACCGTCGAGCGTTGTGTAGCCCAAAAACGGATCGGCATTTGCCTGCAAGGCGCGCTGTGAAACGGCTGTTCGGAACCCTTCGTTGTGGAAATATTTTTGGGCTTCCGCATCCTCCACATGGCGCATGGCTGATGCCGGTTGGGACACTTTCATGGAAATAATCAGGTCATTTTCAAGGGCCTGGGTTTCACCTTCCAGCAAAATACTGTAAATTTTCAAACCCGCGCTTCCGATACCCAAACCGCGCCGAAGAGCGATGTCTTTAATTTCATAGTTGATTTTTGAGCGGCGTTTTTTATTAGGAATGGTCAAATAATATTCTTCCAGAGCCGCTTCAATTTTTTTCCGCATGACCTCATCTACTGGCGAGATGTTTTTGTTGTTTTTGAAGCGACGGTCGCCGTCTATAATATCCGTTTCGGCATCCAGCAAACCCACGCGGGTAAGGGCGCGCGCGTTGTACAACACCTGAAGCAACGGGCCTTTGGTGTTGTCGAGCGTGAGGGCAAAGTTTTTGTCCTCGCCGTTTGCAAAACGCGCGATTTGACGGGCTTAACTGCTTGCTCCATGCGCAACGATTTGGCGGATTTCAGCATCGCTTAATGCTTTTTGATACCCGATAAGGGCCAAACTTGCACAAAAACGCTTTACATCCCAGTTGAAAGGCGCTACATAAGCTTCATCGAAATCATTTACATCGAAGATCAGAATACCTTTGCCGTTCATGTAGGTTCCGAAATTTTCCGCGTGCAGATCGCCCTGAATCCAGACACGGCCCGTTTTTTCATTGATAAACGGATCCTGGTCATGTGAAATATCGGCATAAAACAAGGCCGCGCTGCCGCGATAAAACGCAAACGGCGTTTCCGCCATTTTCCGGAATTTGCCGCGCCAGGCGCTGGGGTCACCGCTTATAAGGTTGGCATAATTGTCGGTAAATGACTTGACAATGAAACTTTTTCGCTCCTCCGGCGGGAGTGCGGTTGGATGAGTGATAGAAGTTGACATGTTTAAGAAAGATTGTTAAATGTTCAGACGCCCGCAAATATATGTTGACAAATTTTGCGTCTGATATTTTTTTACCAATCCTGCTATTTTATTAGTTTTATTGTTCTTACCGAGTATCCATCCAAATACGCTGTTATGAAATACATTCCGGGCGCCAATTGTGCTAAATTATCCAATTCAATTGTCGTTTCTCCCGCGATGATTTCCTGCTTTTTAATCGTTTTGAGTGTTTCGCCTAAGGAATTTCTTAATACGAAAGAGATTTCTGAAGTAGGTACCGGCGTTTTTAACGTAACCCGGATGTTGTTTTCAAAGGGATTGGGCGCAGCGCTCATTGAAAAATCGCTTGTGGTAACGGCCGTTTCTGTGCCGGTAATCATGCCCCAGTTCGTGTAAAATTTCAGCAGGGCTGCTACGACCGGCGCCAGGGTCCAGGAATTGTTTTTGGAATCGTTGGTCAGTACGGAAATGCTCACATCTTTAGCCGGGAAATACCATGAACTGGCCGCATAAGCCAAGTCGCCGCCATGTCCGTAACCGGTTAATCCGCTGAAGGTTTTTTTCATCAAGCCCAGCCCGTAGGTGGCTCCGGGCAGACCGGGCGCCGTCACAGTTTGTTGCGCTTGCGTCATCAATGCGGGCGAAACTAAGTCGCCGCGCATGTAGGTGCGCGTCCATTTAGCCAGGTCGGAAGCGGTGGAAAAATAACCGCCCGCAGCGCCCGCTGTTGAATTCAGTGCCAGGTAATTCATGTAAAAATAATGGGCATCATCGGTTACGCCGTCGCCAGTAATGTCGAGCCAAACATGCGCGACCGGCACGCTGAGTTGCTCAAAGGCCGGAATGGCAAAGGAATTAAGGCCAAGCGCTGTGAAAAAGCGGGTGCGGTATTCATCAAAGAAAAAATGCCCGGTGGCTTTTTTGATAATCATGCCCAACAAAAAGTAGTTGGTGTTGGAGTATGACCAGGCGGTTCCAGGCTGAAAAATCTGTGGTTTGATAAAATTGCTAATGAGGTCTTCCGGCATCCAGATCAATTGCTGGTTGGCGAGCAGGGCCTGGGTGCAGGCGTCATTTGATAACACATCATAAATGCCGCTTTGGTGCCGAAGCAACTGGCGTATGGTCACTTTCGGGTTGATGTTAGGCATGGGGGCCAGCCATTTTCCGATGCTGTCTTCCAGGCTCAGTACCTGTTCATCGACTAACTGGAGTACGCAGGCCGCAGTGATGGTTTTGGTTACGCTGCCGATCAAATACGCATCATCCGGCGTCACTTGTACCGGCGGGACAACAGAGGAAATGCCGTTTGCATGCGCCCAAACCGCCTTGTTCGGGAACTGAATGGCCGCGCTTAAAGACTTGACATTCAATACAGTACGCATACTGTCCAGCGTGTGATTCAGGATGGCTTCCAAATCAGGCGGAACGGTTTGTGCCTTGGCGTTTGCCAGGGTAAATAATACAAAGCAGGGGAGGGTAATCCGTTTAAAAATGCTCATTACGATGTCGTAGTTTGGTGTACAATGCATTTGCTACGACAAAAGTACCCCTGGATTATGGCTGGGATTTGTCAAATCCTGCTAAAATGGCGTTTAAAATGTCCGCTATTGTCCTTTCAAAAAATGAATCAACCCCGGGAAATAATGCGACTGATCGTCCCACATACACATGTGACCGCCGCCGGGGCAGAGCAAAAACTGCCCGTTGGGAAATTGGGTCGACATCCATCGCATGTATTCCGGATCCATGGTGTCGTGTGCAGCGCCGATGACTAAGGTGCGGGTTTTGATATTCGGCAGTTGTTTGCTGACATCCCATTTTTCTAATTTACCTGAAACCCCAAACTCACTGGGGCCTTGCATGGATACATAAATTTCCTGATTGAGTTTGGCAAAAGTCCTGTTCACTGCATCGGGCCACTCGGCAGTGGGCCTGCACAGGATGTGTTTTTCATAAAAATTCGGCATCAACAATTCCATATAGCGCGGATTGGAAAAATCGCCTTTGGCTTCAATTGCCTGGATCTCTTTGAGCACTTCCGGCGCCATTTGTTTGGCCAACACATTGTCGGCGTACTGCCCGTATTTAGGACAATCTGCCATCATATTGCTGATAATCAAGCCTTTAAGATTGCCCTGGTATTTCAGCGCATACTGCATGGCGAGGATGCCGCCCCAGGAATGTCCGAGTAAATAAAAATTGTCCTTGTTGAGTCCGAGGGCAACGCGCACCTGTTCCACTTCTTCCACAAAGCGCGGTAAATCCCACAAAGACGTGTCTTTGGGTTGGTCAGAATAGGCCGAACCGAGTTGATCGTAGTAAATAAATTCAATACCTTCCTGCGGCAAAAAACTTTCAAAAGATTCGAAATATTCATGCGTGCAACCAGGGCCGCCATGCAACAGCAATACCTTGATTTTAGGGTTGTTGCCGAATCGCTTTGTCCAAACCTTGAATTCGCCTTTGGGCGTTTTGATCGGGATGAGTTGGACGCCGCCAGATTTGATGCCTGTTTCCGTTGTTGTAAAATAGTTTTGCAAGTCAGAAGAAGCGGCTTCTTTGTTGGAGGCAGGTGCGGTACAAGCTGATAGCACAGCAAAACTGATTAGAATACAAGCGGCCTGTAAACGGCCAAGAAGATTAGTTACCATTGTTGTTAATTTTTTACATTACTGGTTTACCATTCCCGTCAAACAATAAATCCTTGTGTTTTACTTCCGCTTCGTACAAAACAGTACCGTCAGCCTTGGTAATTTTTGAGGCTTCCTTAATTCTTTTGCCCTTCAAAGCGGCCAACACTGGCGCCGGAAGATCTGCCTTATTGATTTCAATTTCTTTTTCAAGCCATTTGCCGCTTGCGTCGAATACGATGCTCTGCTCGTCTTTTGAACCGATTTTGAATTCGGCTTCATAACCGGTATCTTCTTTTTCCCAATTCACTTTGGTTGCGTTGGGGTAGGCTTTTTCAAAGGCGGTTTTAACCGCAGCTGGCACATCTGCCGATTTTAGTTTTTGACCATACATTGATGATGCACAAAAGAGGACAAGTAAACAAAAAAAGAAGTGTTTCATGATATAAGTTGTTGGCTAACAATGGTTTGATTGTAATTCAATTTCCTGCCGAGGCTTGGATCTTTAAATTCATATATGACCTGATAGGCTGGATAAGTCTCCAAAGTCGGCATCAAGATACGGTAGCCATTTATGTTCGACTAAAAAATAATGTCGAAATTCAAGGCGCATACGATCTTTTATTTGACCTGCCCAACCTTTTTAATCCCGTTTGCGTAATCACCACAGTACAAAATCAACTTACATGAATCGCCCGACCACCCTTACCTTTTCCAGCCTGCTGCTCCTTTGCCTGCTTGGAAACTGCACCAAACAAGACCCCTATTTTTACGATGGACCGGGTAAAAAGCCGGTTTATGCCCCTTTGAATACCTTGACGGATATTAAAAACGAGTCGCCGCAGGCAATCCAGACTTCGGGAACCATTTTCCTGCGCGACACGCTGCTGTTTATCCTGGAGCAACGCAAAGGCATCCACGTATTTAGTTTGGCTGATACCTTAAACACCGTAAACCTGGCTTTTTTTAAAATCCCTGCCATCACTGATTTTACGGTGGTCGGAAATACCATCTATGCCGATAGTTGGAAGGATCTGGTCGTAATCGACATCAGCAACTTGAACCAGATTTTTGAAAAAAACCGCATTCACGATGTAATCACCCCGGCACTTTACCCGCCGCTGTACCACGGCGCTTTTGAATGCGTCGATGAATCAAAAGGCGCGGTGGTAGATTGGTCGTATGACCACCTTAACGATGCAAAATGCACAACCTTTCAATAATTACCATAAACGCATGAATATGAAGAACTTACTCTTGTTCCTAACTGTTGCTTTATGCTGCTTCGCTTGCAGTAAGGAGGCCGCATCCGTGGGCGAAACAGGCAAATCCGGCTCCATTACCCGCTTTGCCGTTTATCAGGATTATATGTACGTGCTCAACCTAAACGAGGTACAAACCTATAACATCAAGGACAAAGACCACCCGGTACTCATCAGCCGCCTTGCAACGGATTACGGATTGGAAACCATTACGATTTATGATAATTCGGTGTTCCTCGGCTCTACTTCAGCGCTTTACATCTTGGATATCAGCAATCCGGCGGCGCCCATCATTCAATCCAAATCGGATCGACTTTCCGACATTGGGTTCAGCGGCTGCGATCCGGTGGTCGTGAAAGGGAACTATGCTTATTCAACCATTAAAATTGTCCAAAATATTTGCGGCACATTCGGGGCGGAAAGTGCGTTGGTGATATACGATATTAGCAATAAATCAAATCCCGTGATTGTCGGTACATACTCATTGGGCATTCCAAACGGCTTGGGTTACAAAGACAATTATCTGTTTGTTTGCGATGAAGGCACCGATCAACTGCGTATTTTTGACATCAGTGATCCGAAAAACGTGACAGAACTTCCGTATTCCCTTAACATTATTGATCCTTACGATTTAATTGTTGACGGCAACAAGTTGATTCTTTCAGCCAAATCGTCGTTTGAAATATTCGACATCAGCGATATTATTGCGATCAAAAAACTTGGTCAAATTTTAAAATAAATGCGGCTCATACTTTTTTGCTTATTACTTGTTCCTATGACGGTTGCCGCACAGGTTAGTTTTCCTGCCCGACAACCCATCCGTCCGCCGTTTACATTTAAAATTTCACCTTTGGGGCTTATTAATCCGGTTCAACAATCGTTTGTTGTTCAGGCAGATATACCCATTTATGCGCGTTGGGCGCTTGATTTAGGCATTGGTCCCATCCTAAATTCCTCGTCTTATGCCAGTAAACAAGGGGAAAACTACCGAGGAATGCGGTATCGACCTGCCATAAAATACTATATGCGAAGCGAAGGCGGCAATTATTCCTACCTCAGTATTTCCTTCAAAATAGATGAAATTTTCACCAATCAATATGTGGAAGTGTTTCGGCAGGGCAGGCAATACAAGGAATGGTGGCGCGCGCACACGTACGTATCCACGCGTGGGGTGTCCTTGCAATTTGGCTCGCAGGAACGCCTTGGCAAGCGCAAACGCTGGCTGCTGGAGCCGTTCCTCGGCATCGGGGTACGGCAAAAAAAGGTCACGACAGATAATTGGCCCTCCGACGCGGAAGCGCCGAACGACCCGGGGGTATTCGGTTTTGAGCGCAGATCGGGGACTTATAATGCGGCGGATGTGATGGCGGGGATGCGTTTGGGTTGGGTGCTTGGGAAGCGGTAATCACTTCAACCTCCCCAACACATCCTTCATCCTCCTAATCGCTTCCCGCAACATTTCCTCCGAAGCCGCGTAACTCAGGCGAAAACAATTCGGATCGCCGAAGGCCGCGCCGGAAACCAAGCCAACATAAGCGTTGGTCATTACATAATCGCAGAAGTCATCAGCATTGTTAATCGTCACATTGCCGTCGCTTTTGCCGAAATAAGCGCTGATATCCGGGAAAACATAAAACGCGCCGTCGGGATGATTGGACTTGATACCCGGAATTTCTGCCAACATCGACAACACAATATCGCGGCGTTCGCGGAATGCTTCACGCATGTCGATGGTCGGCTGCATGTCGGTGGTAAGGGCCACTGCGCCGGCTTTTTGGCCGAAGGACGAAGCGCCGCTGGTCACCTGGCCTTGAATTTTAGTACAAGCATCAGCAATAAACTTCGGCGCGCCCATATAGCCCAAGCGCCAGCCGGTCATGGAAAATCCTTTTGCAAAGCCATTGATCGTAATGGTGCGGTCTTTCACTTCTGGGAAACTGCCGATGCTAACGTGTTCGTGTGTGAAATTGATATGTTCGTAAATTTCATCGCTGATGACAAATACGTGTTCGTGTTTGGCCAGCACATCGGCAAATGCTTGTAATTCTTCACGCGTAAACACCGTTCCGGTCGGGTTACAGGGCGAAGAGAAAATCACAAACTTGGTGCGCGGCGTGATCGCCGCTTCCAATTGCTCCGGCGAAGGTTTGAAATCGCGATCCACACCGGCATATACTTCAACCGGGATCGCTTCCGCCATTTTCACGATTTCAAGGTAAGAAACCCAGTACGGGGAAAACAAAATCGCTTCGTCGCCCGGATCGAGCAGGGCCTGACAGAGATTATACACCGTTTGTTTGGCGCCGTTGCTCACCACAATTTGCTCCGGTTTGTAATCGAGGTTGTTGTCGCGTTTAAATTTTTCACTAATGGCTTTTACTAACTCCGGCAAGCCTGGGACCGGTGTGTATTTGGTATAGCCGTCTTTTAATGCCTGGTACGCGGCTTCTTTAATGTGGTTGGGCGTGTCGAAATCGGGTTCACCGAGGCTCAAACTGATCACATCATGGCCGAGCGCGCGCAACTCGCGTGCCATACGGGCCATTTTGAGGGTTTCAGATTCGGAGAGTTTTTGAACGCGTTGCGACAGGATACTTGGTTGTGTAGTAGACATGGTCATAAAATATTTCAAAACAGGCTGTAAAGGTACGCCCCCAATCGGGTCTTTTAAGCAGGAGGGATCGTATAAAAATGTAAATTGGTCGGAAACCAAGCCCGAATCGTATAAATTATGACTTGAAACATGGACTGCCCTGATGAAATCAATTGAATCATTGCGTTTAAGCCCATACATTTGGGTCGTATTTGCGCCGTTCGTTCCTTTATACGCCAAAGCCCATTGCGACGGAGTATAGAACAAGCGGTGTATAGACAGCAATTCAAAACATTCACATACAACACATTAGATTCAAAATTATGGGACGATTGACCACCTTTTCCCGCTTATTAATTGTGCTTGCCATTGTAGCAGGCGTTTATTTTGCGGTTAGAACATTTTTACCAAACTTGGGTAAATCCGGCGCTTCCAACGAGCCGGCCAAAACAGAACAACCGACAACAGGCGGTTCAACAACTACGCAAAACGGCAGCGACAACAACAACAGCAGCAGCAGTTCGTCAGGCCCGACAAGTTGGGGCAAATCAAGTTCCTTCACCCCTGCGGCATTTAATTACACCGCCGCGCAACCTGTAAATGGCAAACTGAAAGGTGTCGTAGAACTCGGCGCTACCGGCTTCAACTCGTTCATCATCCGCATGGATGCGCAAAAAAACTGGAAATTAGAAAAAGCGGAATACGGCGCCAGTTTGGTGTATGAAAAATTGGCCACCGATGATGATGTGAAAAGCGGGCTGAAACGCTATATCGCCGACATGCTCGGTTTTGGCGTTGGTCCGAAAGATATTCACTTTGTCATCAGTTCTGGCGCTAAAAAAGTCGATATTACTCAAAAAATCAGCGATCAACTGAAGGGCATGGGCTATTTTGTCAATGAAGTAACGCCACAACAAGAGGCTAAATTGGCTTTGAAAGCAGTACTGCCCCGCGAATATTATAACAATTCATTCGTGGTAGACATTGGTTCCGGCAATACAAAAATTTCCTGGCTGCCAAGTGGCGCCCTTGAAGCGCCCGGCGCAAAATATTTTCAAAACGGCTTGAGCGATAATGCCGTATACCAGGAAGTAAACGGGAAAGCCAAGCAGGTACCCTCCAATTTGCGTCAAACCTGCTTTATCATCGGCGGCATCCCCTACGATTTGGCCAAGCAAGTGCGTAGCAACCCTAAAGAGCGCTACACTGTGCTGAAAGCCCCGGCCGATTATAAAGCAGATGGTGAAAAACAAAAAGCCGGTCTGAATATTTATGCCGCTATTGCCGACGCCACGGGCTGCAAACAGTTTGTATTCGACTGGGATGCGAACTTTACTATTGGATTTTTGCTGAATTTGTAGCGCTTGGCATGCCGCTTGCGAGGGGGATGGAACGCAGATGACACAGACCCTGCGGGCGCAGATTTAAAAGGATTTTTTCTGCTTGCGAGGGAGCTGTCTCATCCGTGTCCTATCCCACTCGCAAAGAGCAGATCCTTTTAATATCTGCGCCCGCAGGGTCTGTGTTATCTGCGTCCCATCCCTCGCAAGCGGCCAAAAGTTCTTTTAAAGCAGCTATTTTATCCCAGCCCAGGAATAAAAACAAATAAAGTGTACGAAATCACCCGCCAACGTCTTTATAATCAACAAATTGCAGCCACGCAGTTCAAAACCCTGGCGGAATTGGTCGGCTGGCTTGGCGCCATGCAGGCCCAGGAATACGGCCAATCCAAATGGGCCGTCGGCGTGCGTTTGCCGGGCTGCACGGATGCGATGGTGGAACAGGCTTTGGCCGACCGGAGCATCCTGCGCAGTTGGGTGATGCGCGGCACCTTGCACACCGTTGCGGCTGCCGATATTCATTGGATGTTGGATTTATTAGCCCCGCGCTTGTTGACCGCTACTGTTGGGCGCAAAAAACAACTTGGATTGGAGCAGCCCATGTTGCACCGCAGTTTACAGTTGTTGGAATCGGGTTTGGAAGGCCGGGAAATGACGCGGGATCAGCTCATTTCCTATTTCGCACAGTCGGGTTTCGACTTTACGAGCCATCATATTTACCATATTATGCATCATGCCGCATTGGAACAAGTGGTTTGCGTAGGCGTGCGCGTGGGCAACGAACCTACTTTCACGCTGTTGTCCGATCGTGTTCCTGCGCCTGTGCGTATGACGCGCGAAGAAGCGCTGGCAACGCTGGCTGCCCGATATTTTAACAGCCGAGGCCCGGCTTCCTTACAGGATTTTATTTGGTGGTCGGGTTTAACGGTCAAAGAGGCGCAAAAAGGATTTGAATCGGTAAAAAACGACTTAGATGAACTGATTTATGAAGGCCAATCGTTTTGGGGGCCGAAGGATCAATTCATGGAAAAAACGCCTGCCAAGCGCCTGTTTTTGTTACCCGGTTTTGACGAATACATCCTTGGGTATCGGGATCGGAGCCTCTTTTTAAAGCCTGGCGATACCTCGATTGTTGTACACAGCAATGGTATTTTTAATCCGATGATCGTACTGGACGGGCAAGTGGTGGGCGTTTGGAAAAAGACGATCAAGAAAAATGCGGTGTTGCTGGAGCCGAATACGTTTGTGGCGCTGGATGGGGAGGCGCGTTTTTTTTTAGAGGAGGAACGGCTGCGATATGAGGCGTTTTTGTTGAATGTATAGTACTTTTTGTGCAGTCTTTACCAACCTGTTTATATAACGTAACGTATTAAACATGTACAACTGTTTTTAAACCGAACCAATTAAATTAGAAGGCTATGAAAAAAACGTACTACCTCGTATTTTTGTTAACGATCATACTTTCCAGCGCGCACGCGCAGGTAAAAGACTGGGTCATGGGCGCCGGTTTTATCACCGAACCCTTGGCTGTTCGAACCTTGGCCAATAATCGCTGGTTGGTGGTGGGTCGGGGAAATCCCAGCCCGGGACAGATTTATTCAGACACCCTTTTTTGTGTCGTGTTAGACCAATTGGGCAATGTACAATACCGGCATAATCTGCAGGTTCCATCGGATGAAGTCCATGATTTGTACGATGCCATTGCAACGCCCGATGGCGGATTTGTTTTAGTAACCGAATCAACCCTTTGTGATGCGGGCGGTTGGCTTACCGTCATGCAACGGTTCAATGCAGCGGGGCAATTGCTTTGGCAACGCAACGGCGGGGGCGGAACAACCAATTATATCCCTCAAACCTACCACCTGACACCTGATGGCAACCTAATTGGCGTGCTCAATACAGCCGTTCGAAAAATTAACTTAAATGATGGCGCAGATATCTGGAATGCCACATTGCCCTTGATTTCGGGTGACTATATTCGCTCCTATACCCTTGCACCTGGTTCGGAGGATTTGATTATGAGCATTGGCGCTACGGTTCAATATTGGAAACAAAACGGCGTGCTTGGGCAAACGGCTTCATTCATCAAAACCCATACGACAACGACGAGCCAGTTTTCGGCTTTTGGGAAAATGTTGCCGGGGCCTAATGGCGATTATTTTGTCCTTGATGACAACTACTTCGATAAGGGCTTTGTGCGCTTCAATCCGCTTGCCGAAACGTATGAGAAGATACCTGTTTCGGTTGAATACTTATTAGACTATGCGCTTACGGCAAACGGAATCCTTGTATTGTATCAGGAGGCTTCGAATGCCTGGTTGACCAAATATGACTTTAGCGGACAAATCCTTGATACTTGGGCCAGACAGGAACCATGGGTAAGCATGAAGGCATTCGATCTGTCTGATAATCAATTATATATCGCAGGTGGAAGCGGCTCTGGGCCTAAAAGTAACCCGGATGACAATGATCCAAACACGCGTTTTGACACCCGGCATCTTTGGATGCGTGCTGTGGTAATCAATGATTTTGAATTGCCCGCGCCTGCCTCAGATGCGGCCATTTCAGATATTGAACAACAAACGCCGGTGCATCTTGACTCAACTACCAGTATTAACGGAACCGGTTATTTTTTCTACGGCGGACAATTCAAGATCAAAGTGACCAATGCGGGCACAAATACCCTTGAAAAAGTGGATCTTTTGATCGGTTTTGAAAATGTATTGCTCTGGGAATGTGGGAACCGTCCGGCTTACCGGAAACAATACAGCGGCCTCCATTTGGCGCCCGGCGCGTCTGTTTGGCTTGATTTCGGCGATGTTGATGTGAATTACCAGTACCATGCCCCCGCGCAATTTTGTTTCTGGACGGCGGCGCCAAATGAAAGCAACGACGGAAACCACGGCAATGACGTATTCTGTTTAAGCCCCCAAACAACAAATGTTATGGAAGCGCCCATTGCCGGTATTGAGGTGTTTCCAAATCCCGTCACAAATGGTTTTTGGTTGAAAGCCTCTACCGGAAATTCATTGCCTGATGGATATGAACTGTATAATGTACTTGGAAATAATGTACAAAACGGCACGATTCCCGGCAATACGGAACGTTATTTTGTTGATTTGGGGCTTCTTTCACAAGGTGTTTATATCCTCAAAACAGGCGTTCTTGTTCAAAAAATCATCCTTCAGAGGTAAGGTATACTAAAACAAGCGGAGTTTTTTCTCCCGGCAATCCGTTCATGTTGAAGTATATTTAACCATAAAAACACTTCAACATGAACGTTTCCCTACGCCCTTGGTCGCTTGATGACTTGGACATCCTGGTTCGATATGCGAACAATTTCAACATCGCCCAAAACATGACCGACGCCTTTCCGCATCCGTATTCGGAGGAAAACGGCCGGGCATTTATCGGCATGACAACCCAACACAATCCTACGCAGATTTTTGCCGTCACCCTTGACAATCAATTGGTTGGCTCAATTGGGTTATTCCCGCAATCGGATATTATGCGCAAAAATGCCGAATTGGGTTATTGGCTCGCCGAGCCGTTTTGGGGCAAAGGCATCATGCCTGTCGCCGTTGGGCTAATGGTGCAATACGGGTTTGAAACATGGGATTTGACCCGTATATTTGCAAGGCCGTTCGGACGCAACATCGGTTCTCAAAAAGTATTGGAAAAGGCCGGTTTTATCCTGGAGGCGCGCTTTGAAAAAACGATTTTTAAAAACGGGGTCTTTGAAGACGAACTCGTTTATGCCCTTAGGAAATAGCGTTTTATGAAATATCTGATGATTTTTGTTGTACTATGTGCGATCGCCTGCCAACGTAACAATGACGTAACAGCGCTTGCTCCAGACATTCCGGTGGTTCAACCAGAAGACACAACGGCTAATAGCACGGAAGAATTTGTATTTGGGATTACCGGTTGGCAAGCTATTCCCGGTAAAGATGTTGCCAGGCTGTTTAAGTTGAAAAACAACCTGTTATACAAGGATAGTATGATGTATTATTTCCCAAGCTATATGCCGACGATTAACTATAAAACGACCCCGCTTTCTGCGGAGGAAACAGTATTGGCTCAAAAATTATTTACCGTGCTTCCAACTGCGCTTTTGTCTGTGCCAGAAGGCTCGATCGGATGCCCTGGATGCGATGATACCCCCGCGTGCAATGTGGAAATTACCCAAAATGGCATTCGGCGTCGTTGGGTCATTGAACCAACGACACCTGCTTATGCGGCATTTTGCGATTCTATCTGGACTACGGTTGCCAAGTTAGGGTATTGATGCATGATTTTAAGACAATTGCTTTTGCAGCCATGCATCGATAGACCATTTTCCTCCGCCTTTTAAGGCTAAAATTACACTGCAAACCAATAATGGCAGAAAATATTCAAAGCCTTCACCGGGCTGGTTTCCAAACCAGTTCATAAAAAAGCTACGCTGATAGTGGCCACCCAGGAAGCTAGCGCCGGTCAAAATAATTGTCAGACTTGCTCCCATAAAACGGCTGGCAAAGCCGAAAAACAAGGCAATCATGCCCAAACTCTCCCCTAAAATGACCAATAAACCGATCAAATATGGTACCTGTACCGTTTGGGTAAAATACTGCATGGTTCCCTGATAGCCGTATCCGCCAAACCAGCCTAAGAGTTTTTGGGCGCCGTGTGGAAAAATGGTGATGGCCGTTACGATGCGTAAGGCAAAAAGCGTTGCGCTGTTAGCGTCTGTATTAATGAGTTGTTTGAACATAAGACCTTTTTGTTAAATGATGGGGCAAAGGTCTCGGCTGCGCTACGGCAAAAGATTAAAGTAGTTTAAGAAATGCCTTTTTGCGTACGCTTCCGTCGAATCATGCTCAAAAACTCAGGCGTGATGCCTAAATAAGACGCGATGTATTTTTGGGGTACGCGTTGTTCCAATCCGGCGTGTTTTTCTAAAAAATGCTGGTATCGCGTTTCTGCAACTTCGGATAAATTCTGTGTAAGACGTTGTGTTTGAGCAATGTAGGCATTTTGCAACATGATTCTGAAGAAGCGCTCCATTTTTGGTACCTGCCCATACAGACGATCAAGATCAACTTTGCTGATTTGCCATAATTGACTGTCTTCGAGCGCTTCGATGTAATACCGGGCAGGTGTTTGGGTCAGAAAACTGTATAAATCACCCGTCCACCAATCTTCGGTTGAAAAATGTACAATATGCTCAACTCCTTCATAGTCAACATAATAGGTGCGTAAACAGCCTTGCGCTACAAAGTTTTCATACCGACAAATTTCGCCTTCGCGCAACAAGAACGCTCTTTTAGGCAATGCGAGCGGCCTCAACAGGCTTGTAAAAAAGTCAGTCTCTGTTTGGTTCAGATCCACATGCCGTTTCAGATTTAGTAGAATTGAGTCGTATTCCATCGCGATGCAAATTAAAGTGTTTGCCTACATTTGTCCATGTTTTTTCAAGCCCTTTTCCGTTTTGTCCGCGGCCCCCTGCTTCGTTCCGAATTATCCAAAACTTTCTCATTGGCCCTGCCGCTCATGTTGGGCGAATTGAGCAGCATGTTAATGGGCCTCGCAGGCACCATGATGACCGGTCATTTGGGCGAAACCGCCTTGGCCGCATCCGGCGTGGCGAGCGTGATCTTTGTCATTTCCATGCTCATCGTTTGGGGCAGCATTCGTATGATTCCGACCCCGGTAGCGGAAGCGCACGAACTCAGCGAGGCCCAAAAAGTGCGCACGCTGTTGGGCGCTGGCTTTTTGATGGGTTTGATGCTTACGGTGGTTTCTTGCAGCCTCTTATGGCTTGGTATTCAAAACTTTAGCATATTAAAACAAGATCCGGAAGTGGCTGCGATGGCAATCGGGTACCTGAAAATCGTGGTGTTTAGTATGCCGGTAATGATCTTTTTTGCGGTTTTGGTCAATTTCGCCGACGCGTTTTCCTTTGTACGCCTCACCATGCTTGTTTCATTCCTCGGCCTTGCGCTTGATGTGACGCTAAACTGGTTGTTTATTTTCGGGCATTTCGGTTTGCCTGCGCTTGGCATCAACGCCATTGCGATCAATATGGGTGTGACCCACGCGGTGATGATTCTCGTGTTGAGTATTGCGATGTTGCGCGCGCCTGCGTTACAATATTTCCGAAAAGTGAAAACGGATATCAACGCAATTTGGGCCCAAACAAGGGAGTTTCTGGCCAGCGGTATTCCTTCCGCCTTGCAAATCATGGTGGAATTTGCGGCTTTCGGCGGCGGTACCATTATTATAGGCCAGATCAGCAAAACAGAACAGGCGGCCCACCAAATTGCCATCAACCTCATTTCGGTGACCTATGTAACCATCATGGGCGTTTCCACAGCCGGTATGATTAGGGTGGGGCAGGCGCTGGCTTACAAAAGCCGGGTGCGTATTTGGCTGGCGGGAATTTCCACCATTGCCCTGGCTATGCTGATTATGCTGGTTCCTACGGCAGCGTTTTTATTGTTTTCAAAGAGTATTGTGCATTTGTATATCGTTGATCCACAGGTAGTTGGCATTGCTGCGACCTTGGTGTTTTTTGCAGGTTTATTTCAATTGGCTGATGCTGCACAGGCCTCCAGTATTTCTTTATTACGCGCTTTGAACGATGTTAAAGTACCTTCTTTAATCTCATTTATTGCGTTTTGGCTGATCGGTATTCCGTTGGGTTATTGGCTCGCGGTTATACAAGGCTGGAACGCGAAAGGGATTTGGGTCGGGTATTTGGTGGCATTGATTATTCAGGCCACGTGGTTTGTAAGCCGCTTCTTTGTGTTGGTGGATCGTCGCACGTTTGAACAGGAAGGCTGAGCATTGGCACGCCAAGGAAGATTATTCGTTTGAAATTTTTAGGGTAGAAACAAGGTGTTTTTATGCAAATCCAAAGTTAAACTTTAGATTTGCATAAAATTGTACAATCCTAAATGTTCGTCCATCGTCAAATCGAAGCGCGTATACGCGAGTTGGGAACTAAATTTCCCATCATTTCTGTGACTGGCCCACGCCAATCTGGCAAAACCACGATGCTGCGGACGCTTTTCCCGGAATATCGCTATGTTTCTTTGGAAAACCCCGATGACCAGGACTTTGCGATGCAGGATCCCCGGCGTTTTTTGGCAACTTATAACCGTTATGTGATTTTGGACGAGGCGCAGCGTGTGCCGCATCTGTTTAATTATTTGCAAGGGAAAGTAGATGAAGATCGAGTTCCGGGGCAATATATTCTGTCCGGTTCTCAAAACTATCTGCTCATGGAAAAGATCAGCCAAAGTCTTGCGGGCAGGGTAGCCTTGTTCAAATTGTTTCCCTTTTCATTTAGCGAATTGGACAGTGCGGGTTTGATGCCGCCAACACCGGAAGAGGCGATCTTTAAAGGCTTTTACCCAAGGGTATTTGATCAAAACCTGCTCCCGCGCGATTTTTATCCGAACTATTTTGAAACGTATGTTCAACGCGATGTGCGCCAATTAACAGCTGTTCAAGACCTTGTTCAATTTCGAAATTTTGTTCGTTTGTGCGCCGGAAGAATTGGGCAACCCATTAATTATCAAGCGCTTGCGTCGGACACAGGCGTTTCTCCTGTTACGGCAAAAGCATGGCTTGGAATCCTGGAAACAAGTCATATTGTTTTCTTACTCCCGCCGTATTTTCGAAATTTCTCCAAAAGAATATCCAAAACGCCCAAGTTGTATTTTTACGATGTCGGGTTTGCTGCCTATTTGCTTGGAATAACGGCGCCCGGCGATTTAACGGCTCATTTCGCCCGCGGCCAACTTTTTGAAAACCTGATAATTGCAGAATTTGTCAAGCGGCAATTCCAAAGCGGCTGGTCATCGGATTTATATTTTTGGCAAGAAAGCAACGGCAGGGAAATCGACTTGTTATCCGAACAAAACGGCGTGTTAACTGCGGTTGAAATCAAATCAGCGGCCACCATTAATTCCGCATTTTTTGATAACTTGATTTATTTTCAAAAACAGGCTGCATCGGAGCAGCCAATACGCTCCTATCTGATTTACAGCGGTAAAGAAAGCCAGGAACGCAGCGCAGCAACGGTACGCGGATGGCTGGATTTGGACGGGATTTTTTGATATTACAAATACCCCTTCGCCTGCAACCGGAACAATTCCGCGTATTTCCCGCCTTTTTCAAGCAATTCCTCGTGGCTGCCCAATTCCAGCAGTTCGCCGTGTTCCAAAAACAGAATCCGGTCGGCCATCCGCACGGTGGAAAAACGATGGGAAATCAACACCGCCGCTTTACCTTTCATCAGTTCGGCAAAACGCAGGAATACCTCATGCTCCGCCCGCGCATCAAGCGCCGCCGTGGGTTCGTCGAGGATCATCAATTGGGCTTCGCGCATGTACCCGCGTGCGAGGGCCACTTTTTGCCACTGGCCGCCCGACAATTCCACACCGCCCATAAAGCGTTTGCCTAAAACCTGTTCGTATTTATTCGGCAGGTGATCAATGACTGTGTCGGCTAAGCTTTTTTGCGCCGCGTCTTCAATCACCGGATGTTGCTCCTTAGATTCGATTTTGCCGATGGCAATATTTTCAGAAGCCGTAAACATAAAACGCACAAAATCCTGAAAAATAACCCCGATTTCCTTGCGCAAATCTTCCGGATCGTACTCGTTCAGGTCGACGCCGTCGAGTAAAATGCGCCCCTCGGTGGGCTGGTACAAGTTGGCGAGCAGTTTTACCAAGGTTGTTTTGCCCGCGCCGTTTTCGCCGACCAACGCGAGTTTTTCACCCGGATGAAGGGTAAATGTCAAGTGCCGCAGCGCCCATTGCTCGCTGTCTTGATATTTAAAACCAACGTTTTCAAACTGAAATCCCTGCTTCATTGGGCGCGGGATCTTGTATTTGCTCTCGCCCGTCGCCACCAGCGGTTTTAGTTCCAAAAAGTCGAACAGGTCTTGTAAATACAGTGAAATCTCAGCAATGCGTGAAAAACGGCTTACAATGCCTTGCAGCAAACCCTGTAATTGACGAAAGGAACCAGCCAAAAAAGTAAGCGCGCCGATGGTGATTTGTGCGCTCACCGTTTGCCAGATTACAAACACATAAGCGGCATAATAAGACGCCGAACCAATGGTACTGAACAAGCCGCCCCAGGCCGCGCGTTTAAGCGCAAGTTTTTGATTTGCAAGGAAATATTGATCCGAAATACGTTTAAAACGATCGGCAATAAACCCTTCAATTCCGAAAATTTTGATCTCTTTGGCCGTTTCATTGCTGGCCCCGATATAGCGCAAATAGTCGAGTTCACGGCGCTCCGGCGTAAAAGACCGGGTAAGCGAATAAGACTCCTGGTTAAATTTGGTTTCCCCAATAAAAGACGGAATCACGGCCACCACCAAAATAATCAACAACCAAGGGTTAAACACGACCAAACCGCCTGCCAGAAAAATCACCGTAATAATATCCTGCGCCTGCGACAAAACCATGCTCATCAGCGCCGAGCGACTGGTGGTTTGCGTGCGCGCACGCTCGAGCTTGTCGTAAAAAGTTGCGTCTTCAAATTGGTACAAATCCAGCGTGGCAGCGTGGCGGATTATGCGCACCGACGAATCGTTGCTCACCTTATCTCCTAACAGGCTGTCAATCAAGGTAATCGCGCGGTTCAGCAGGCTTGATAAAATAGCCAGCCCGAATTCGAGTCCTACCCAAAACCAAAGCGCCTTAGACAAACCCCAAAGCACCGGCGTGTAACCCGCTGCGCCAGTACTATGTACAACTTCATCCACAATTCCTTTCCCAGCGTACAAAACCGCCAGCGGAACCGCCGCCTGCACCAAGCGCAGTACAATATTCCAAACCGTAAGACCGGGCGAAACCTCCCAAATCATTCGAAAAAAGCGCGGCACATTGCGCAAAGAACCAAGTTGATTGGCCTTTTTACTTGATTTATCCTTTGACATATATTTTTTAATGAAAACAGGCAAACGCGAACCCGAATACCTGGAATGGATCAACACAATAATATTAAACCGTGCCTGAGGCGCTGTTACACACCGAACAACAACTTAAATGCCATTCGGATCGCGTAAATACCAAATAAAAATGCCAACACGATTAAAAAACCCTTTAAAACGCTGCCCGGAGCAGTACTTTGTTCTTCCAAAGGCGTTTCTGTAAGCAGCAACATCCTGGCTTGGTCTACATCTTCGGGGCGTACATGCAGGCGCACCATCACCATGACAGATGTCAGCACACTTTGCGAATTGGTATTGGCTAAAAAACAGGGAATGCCTTCGGAGCGCAAACGCGCAGCAGCCACCTCCGCCTCCATCGCCGAATAATATTTGCCTACAACCTCGCTTTCGCCTTCTTCGGGGAAAAAGCCGTCTTCTTCAAATTTGAAATTATCTAAAATGTTATGATCGCTCATGGTAAGTTTATGAAACTATGCTGCGCCAAAAATACCTTTTCCTGCATACTTTTGTACATTCTTTTGCGACCTGGCGCCACCATTTCTATAACGAGGCCGAATCTTACCGATAAAACGAATTATCTAAATCGCCGACTATGATACGATTAACCGTTGCCGATGAATCTCATACGCGGATTGTCGCGCGTTTGCTGGCAGAATTATTTGAAGAAGTAGAACACACGCCGAATGAGGACGAAATTGCCGCTATTTTTGACCAAATTGAATCGGATGATCGCCATTCCACCTTGCTTGCGCTTGACGACGAAGATGATGTCGTGGGCGTACTTACCATTGCTGAAACGTTAGCCTTGTACGCTGGCGGCTACATCGGTGTCTTGAATGAATTGTATGTAACGCCGGAATATCGCTCGGAAGGTGTGGGTAAAATGCTGTTAGACGCCGCCAAAGAACTCGGCGAAAACCGCAATTGGAAACGCTTAGAAGTCACCACGCCCGGCGATAAGTTTGCAAAAACACTCCATTTTTACGAACGGGAAGGGTTTCACGCTATTGGCCCGCGTTACAAATTTGAGTTTGAATAACACTCAAATTCTTGTACTTCAATTTATTATGCAGAAAATGAAGTGCCGCAGCCGCAGGTAGAAGTTGCGTTCGGGTTGTTGAAGGTAAAACCGCGATTATCAAGTCCGTTGTGGAAATCAACTTCCATACCGAGCAGGTAAATGGCGTGCGCCTTATTCATCACAACCGGCAGGCCGCCGATTTCGAAATGTTCGTCGTTTTCCTGCTTTTCATCAAAACCCAGCACATACGAAAAACCTGAACAACCGCCGCCCTTTACGCCTACGCGCAAAAAATGGTCGGCAGGAATGTTTTCCTGCTTGCGGATCAGGTTCAATTGAGCAATCGCATCGGAGGTAATCGCAACAGGCGCGTTCACAACTGGATTTTCAAGCAAAGTTTCCATGATGTCGTTTATATTAATTCGTGGCAAAAGTACGTTACTAAAACCAATTGAACACGAAAATTGTTCACGATAGCCCTTACCTTTGCGCCCCTTTCTAAATATTTTTCGCTCATGGAGTCCTTTCTCGAAATTTTAAAATACACCATTCCCGGCCTGATTGTCTTCGCCACAGCCTATTTCTTGTTGAAATTATACCTCGACGACCGTCAGCAATTGAACCAACAGGCGATGCACCACGACACGATTAAAATTACGCTGCCGATTCGCTTGCAGGCTTATGAACGCCTTACCCTGTTGTGCGAGCGCGCCACGATCCCCAATACGCTCCTCCGCATCCGTATGCCCGACATGACGATGGGCACCCTGCGCGGCAGCCTCATGCTTGCCATTCGCCAGGAATTTGAACACAATATTTCGCAACAAGTATATGTGTCCAACACGCTGTGGCAAATAATTTCCCTCGCCAAAGAAGAAACCCTCTCCCTCATCAGCCAGGCCGCCGACGGACTTGATCCGGATGGCCCTGATCAGATGCTGGTGGATAAATTGCTGTATGTGTTGGATAGTCCGGGTGTGGTTGATCCCTTGAATCGGGCTTTGGTGGCAATACGGACGGAAGCGGGCCAGTTGTTCTAAATCCTGGGATACCTTTCTCATTCAAAAGCCCTGATATGACGACATTGGTATCAACGATGATTTTTTGCACGTCTTGAGGCTTGGATTTCAGAATCTATATCGGACTTTAGCATATCTGCCACCCCTGCAAGTTTGGCAGCTCGTTGCGCACGCCGGAGTGCTTTTTGGGCAATGTCCTTTTTAATATGGCGAACGAATTCTTCAAAACTGAGGTTATCTGAAGTTAAACCTAGATTAATGAAATCCTCATCCGGAATTGAAATAGATAGCATTTTCATAAAAACCTTATTTTCAACAAAAGTAGTATCTTCTTATCAATAACGCAAGTTTAAAACAAATAATGTTTAATTTTCATAAACAAAGTTGACGCGTGCGTTTAAATCTGTATCGGAAAGCAAGCCTCCATGAAGAGCAACCGGAAGCCGGGCAATTGTTCTAACACCGATCCGCATCTAAATTTATGCAACATGCTGATAACTACTGCATTGACTTTTCAATAACAGAAATAACATTACATTTTCAGGCGAAAATACGCTTGCATAACAATAAAGTTGCAAGAAATTTGATTTGTAGAAATTTGTGGCGTTTAGAAAAAATATGAATGCCGTTAAAATTAGTTTGGCCTTGATTTTCAACACTTTCTGCGCGTGGAGCAAGTGTTTTGCAGTAAAATTGAATAATTGCTTGTTTGAATGTGTTTCCATTTTCAGTTTTAATGTTATGTAAAATAGCATAATTATATTCTTAATATTAATTAAAATTAAGAATATAATTATGCTATTTAAGCAAATGTTGGTATATGTATCAAAATATACTATGAAATCGCTATTGCTTGTAAATACAAAAAAGTCTCATTCGTCCGAAAATTGGCCAGTTTGTACCCCGAAAAAAAATTTGTCGAAAAATTCAAATTTCCTTGTGTAAGTCAAATAAAAAATTGAAACTTTGCCACCCTGTCTCGACTGAACAGCTTCAAAAGGAGGAACTAAATTGGATTTTTCCCATTTCCAAATGTGCCATAGGGTATGACTAAAGACTGCCTGATGGTATGGGACGATTGTCTGCGTATCATCAAAAAAAATGTGAATCCACAGAGTTTTAAAACGTGGTTTGAACCGATTAAAGCCGTTCATCTGGAAAACGATGTCCTCACCATTCAGGTGCCGAATAAGTTTTTCTTTGAATGGTTGGAGGAACACTATGTGGCGTTGTTGAAAAAAAGTATTCGTCAGGAACTCGGCGAAAAGGGGCGTTTGTTGTACCATATTCCGGAAGGCGGAGGACAAGAAATTCCAGGCAACACACCCGTTGCCCGACCTGTGAATACGAAACCCTCTGCGGAGAAAGACAACGAACCGGTTCCGGGCGTCTTTGATGCGGAAATGATCAAAAATCCGTTCATCATTCCCGGTATCAAACGCATCAAGGTTGATCCGCAGCTCAATGCAAATTATACATTCGACAATTTTATTGAAGGCGACTGTAACAAACTTGCCCGCAATGCCGGTTTGGCCATCGCCAAAAAACCGGGCGGTACTGCCTTTAACCCGCTTGTCATTTTTGGTGACGTAGGCTTGGGCAAAACCCACCTTGCGCAAGCCATCGGCAACGACGTGGTGAGCCGCTTCGAAGCCAAAGCCGTATTGTATGTATCCGCCGAAAAATTCACCAACCAGATCATTCAGGCCATCAAAAACAACTCGGTCAATGATTTTGTGAATTTTTACCAGATGATTGACGTGCTCATCATTGACGACATTCAGTTTTTAGCCGGCAAACAAAAAACGCAGGAAATTTTCTTCCACATATTCAACCAGTTACACCAAAACGGCAAGCAGATCATCCTCACTTCCGACCGGGCGCCCAAAGACTTAGAAGGCATTGAAGATCGCCTGATTTCGCGTTTTAAATGGGGCCTCAGCGCCGACCTTCAGGCGCCCGACCTCGAAACGCGCATGGCCATTCTGGATGCTAAAATCAATGAAGAAGGCGTTGAAATCCCGGCCGATGTGCTGGAGTTCATCTGCTACAACATCAAAAACAACATCCGCGAACTCGAAGGCGTCATGATTTCGCTGCTGGCCCAATCCACCCTCATCCGCCGCGATGTGGACATGGAACTGGCCAAAGAGGTGATCCGCAATTTCGTGACTACCATCAATAAGGAAATCACCGTGGAATTCATCCAGCAGCTGGTGGCCGAGCATTTTAACGTGCCGGTTGACAAACTGCACCATGAAACCCGCAAACGCAACGTGGTGATTGCCCGGCAGTTATCCATGTTTTTGGCCAAAAAACTCACCAATAAGTCGCTCAAAACGATCGGTGAGAACTTCGGCGGCCGCGACCATAGCACGGTGATTTACTCTTGCAAAGCCGTGCAGGACATGATGGATACGGATATGATTTTTAAAGATACTGTTTCGGAGTTGGAGAAGAAGATTAAGATGAGTTTGAATGAGTGATATAGTAACCTGCTCAAAGGTTTGTCGCCCGCATTGGAATGTGTTTCCGGTGCGGGCGATTCTTTTGCGTACGCGCGCGGTAAAAGAACACAGATTAAAAGGATGCAAGCAACACAGATGACCTGATTCGAAGATCAGATAAATCTGTGTCTTTAGTCTGTGGCATCTGTGTCATATTCCCCTCGCGCACAGACAATTCAAAGTTACTCCCTATATTTATCCCTGTTTCTACATTATTTTGACCAATCTTAACATTCAACTCAAAAATATGCCGTTACTCTCCAGCGCCTCCCTCGACCACATCAGCCTCGTCGTTCCCATCCTCGACGATGCCGTCAAATTCATGATCGACTACCTCGGTTTTGAAATCCTCAGCCAGGACGGGCCTATTCATTATGACGACGACCGGCTCACGCGTATTTACGCTGTACCAGATCATGCCGTCGGCCGTTTCGCCATGCTCAAACTCGGCAACCAGAAAATTGAACTCGTGGAATGGGTCAATTGGGGCGAACCGATCAATCCGCTGCGGGAAAGCACGATCTCCGGCTGCCATATTACCCTTGAAGTTCCCGACTTGGATGAAGCAATTCAAACCTTGAAAATGGTGAATCGGATGCGCTTTCTGGAACAAGACCCGGATGGTTTTGTGTACTGCTTTACACCTTTTGGGTTTCAATTAAAGTTAATCAAGAAGAAAAGTAGTGGTGTGTGGTCTTAAAACTAAAAAAGCGTCATCCCGAAAACCGGAATAACGCCTTTATAAATATCTTAAATCCTGCTGTTTATGCGCCCAAATAACCTTTGAGCAATTTGCTCCGGCTGGTGGCGCGTAATTTATTGATTGCCTTGTCTTTAATCTGGCGCACACGCTCACGCGTAAGACCGAATTTATCGCCAATATCTTCCAGCGACATCGGGTGTTCTACGCCGATACCGAAATACAACTTGATAACGTCGCACTGACGATCCGTGAGCGTACCTAAGGAACGTTCAATTTCACGGCGCAGCGAATCCGCATATTCGAGGTGCGTGTCGGTGCCCGGCATGGAGTTATTTTCCAATACGTCGAGCAGCGAGTTGTCTTCCCCTTCTACAAACGGCGCATCCATCGAAACGTGGCGGGCGGCTACACCCAGCGTGGTTTCTACTTCATCCGTCGTGATTTCAAGCAGTTCGGCTAATTCTTCCGGACTTGGCTCGCGTTCGAAGGTTTGTTCAAGTTCAGAAAACGCCTTGTTGATTTTATTCAGCGAACCTACCTTGTTCAAAGGCAGGCGCACAATACGGCTTTGTTCGGCCAAAGCCTGAAGGATGCTCTGGCGAATCCACCATACGGCGTAAGAAATAAACTTAAAACCGCGGGTTTCGTCAAAACGTTGTGCGGCTTTGATCAAACCGAGGTTACCCTCATTAATCAAGTCAGACAGGCTAAGACCCTGGTTTTGATATTGTTTGGCAACGGATACAACGAAGCGAAGGTTGGCTTTGGTCAGTTTTTCGAGGGCGATCTGGTCGCCTTGTTTGATGCGTTTGGCGAGATCTACCTCTTCTTCAGGGGTAAGGAGGTCCACTTTACCAATTTCCTGGAGATACTTTTCGAGCGATTGGCTTTCGCGGTTGGTAATGGACTTCGTAATCTTAAGTTGCCTCATGTGCGAACGGTCATTAAAATTTTGGCTGCAAAGGTACGACTTGTATAGCCCCTTTGTCAATATTTTTTTCAATAAAAGCAATTCACCCGATCATTTTTTGTAAAATAATCGGGTGAACCAGTCCTAAACGCAAGGAATTTAATTTTGTTTAGACCTGAAAATGGCTACAATGTAAAAATTTTATTTCAAACACGGCTATTTTATTATCAGTGTTTTGATTGCGGTGCTGCTGCCGGTTTGCAATTGGATGAAATAAGCGCCCGCCTGATAACGTCCGGCATCCATGAAATAACTTGATTTTCCGCTTGGGAATTGCCCCGTGAATACGGTTTCGATTTGTTGGCCCAAAGCATTAAACAACGCAATGCTCCCATAAGTTGCAGCCGTTGTATTTACCGGGATGCAGGTGATGGAAGCGGCAGGGTTGGGGTATATATCCAACAAGTCTGCCTTTTGCGCCGGTTCTTGCGTTGCGGTCGATTGGAATACACAGAATTTCCACCAGCCTTCCGGCGCCGGCATCGGGCGTTTGAAGGTTTTTCCGGAATTGGCCGTTGTTTCAATATAATAATAAACCTGGGAGCCGGCGGCTTGCTGTGGAATATTGGCTGTCCACACATTGGCCGTATCGCCAATTACTTTTTGCATGTCTACCGCCTGCCAGGGTTGCGTCAAGTCTGTGGTGTACCAAACGGTTCCTCCCGAAATGCCGCTGCGGTGTTGAAGCGTTGCGTAGACTGGGTAAGACGTTTGGTAGGTATTGTCCGCACAATCCAGGGGATGGTGCAAAATGCGGATCGGATCTGGTACGCCGATTTCCTTGGTGATGCAGTGGATGGCGCCCAAAGAAGGAATAATGGAATTACAATTGATGCCTACGATTTTATAGCCGGGCAAGGCTTCTTGCCAAATTCGGGCAGCTGTAGTATCGAATTCGGTTTCATAAAAAGGCAAAATCACGCTTTTATTGACAAAAACGGCATTTGCGTATGTTCTGTAATCGCCGTTGTTATCCGGGTAAACGCCGCCCTGTGGGGGCATCGGAATTCTGATAACTTTATAAGGTGTACCGAATGCCGTTTTGTAATTATTCAATACATATTGAATGTTGGCTTCAATCTGCGGGCCATCCGCTACGTTATCCGGGTATTTCCCAACAAGCAGTGTTTCTTCATCAATCAGTTTTATATGCATGTCGATGTGGTGGATCACATCATAAGGAAGCGTTTCCATCTTTATAAACCGATCAATGCCCATAAACTGCTGCATAATGGTGTTGATTTCCATTTCAGATTGCCCGGAAGCGCCATAAGGATTGGTCGGCAGGTTCTCATTTATAATCAGGCGGGAAGCAAACGCGGTATGCATCCCGTCAGACATAAAGTTGCCGCCTGTATTGACCATTTCATAAGGATCTACGCTGGTGCCGTACACCGGTATGTTCATGATGGCGCCCAATTTTTCAGGCACGGTATTGTCGAGCGGGCGCGAGGTGCGGTTGTAAATCCAATCGACGAAATACAGCGAATCTACATCGTTGGCGTACACGCAGTTAGGGCCGTAGTCGCGCACCCAGATACTGTTGTTTGGAATGACGTTGAACTCCACATTCGTACTGAAATCAACACCGGCGCTGGTTAAATAGTTTTTTGCCGAGGTCACGGTACTTTGTGAATTACAGCAAATTATCACCTTACATTCCTTACGCGCGGCGCGTACGATTTCGGCTAAGATGGCATTTTGGCCTTGCCAGGTGATGGTAAGTGCCTGCAATTCTTCCCATTCCGCCATGGCGCGTACCGGCACGGTTGGCGGCGTGCCGATGATGCCGGAGGGTGGGGGAGGCGGGGCAAGAAATTGCATGTCCCATTTTTCCTGCTCAGTCAGGTAGCGTGGGAGTTCAGGGGGTACAACCTGACTTTGAGCGGCTATTACCGAAATCAGGCATAAAAAAAGTGGTAAATAACATTTCATGGCGAACAAGATTAGGAGCTCAAAAATACGTATAAAAACATATTGTCAGTTAAAAGGCGTTCGGTTTGGGCAAAAAAAAAGCGGCATGCCATTGCACACCGCTTGAACAAAACCCATTCTATCGTATGAAGCAAAACTGTTAACCTTATGACAGGTTGTCAGACATTTTACACTGCAATCGGAAGTGCGTTTAAATCGCGGAAAAGAATTTTTTTCCGGTTGAAATACAGCACATTAGAGCGTTTTAACTGGTTCAGGACGGCCGTTACCATTTGGCGGCTGGTGCCGGTAAGGTCGGCAATGTCCTGGTGAGTCATATTGTGTTTTACGAGGGTTTCGAATCCGACGCGACGGCCTTGTTCGATGCCCATTTGGTGCAGAAATTCCATGATTCGGCTCTTGGAATCTTTCAGCACAACTTTTTCTAATTGTGTTTCGGTATAACGGAGGCGTTCGCCGAGGAAATGAAGTAGAGATTGAGCAAAGGCAAAATTGGTTTTCATGACATTCAATACCGTATTGGAATCCATTTCAAGCACTTCGACTTGATCGTCCATGGCATAAGCAAAGTCGCGTCGTTGGCTATCACCTGTGAGATAAGATTCTCCGAACAGGCTTCCCTGGCGAACTACATACTTAATAATGTCTTTTTTCTCGGCATGAATGGCAACCTTAATGATACCTTTCAGCAAAAAGAAAACTTTGGTAGCCGGTTGTCCTGGTTTGTACAGCACCTGATGCTTGCCATACGTCGTGATGGTCGCATGGCGATGCAGGATCAAACGTTCTTCCGGACTCAATACCGCAAATAGCGGGCTGTTTTCCAGGATGGGCAGAGCAGTTTTTGTGTCCATGTTCAGAGTGTTGTCGCGTTTATCGAATGAATTTAGTAGTTGTCCCAATTTGTGAATGAAAGACAAACGCATCAGGGAAATCCCCTATTCGGTAACAAAAAATTTTTTTTGGCAATCTGTCGGCAAATCCCCTCAATTCACAAGATTGGAATCATTTTTGAGTTTTAATTCTGTGTTTTTGAACTAATGAAGTTTTAAATTTTTAATCGTGTATTTTAAAAAGCCTGTTTTAGAATAAAATTTTTTCAACTAAAGTTAATTTTTTGTCTGAAAATAATTTCTCTGCTCCTCGGATATAGAACCATCGATCGAATGAACATACCTTAGCTTCAGAACGAACGCCTTAATCGGCAAACACTATAACATACCATGATATCCAGCAACGACCCAATGGAGCAGCAATGGCTCACCGCGCTTAAAGCGGGCGATGAGGGCGTTTTGCGGTTAATTTTTAATCGGCACTACCCTTTATTGTTGGGAGACGTTTATAAAATTATTCAGGATACAGATACGGCCAAGGATATTGCGCAAGAGGTATTTGTAGAATTGTGGCGTAAAAGATCCTCCATCGATATCCATACTTCGCTTCGAGCATACCTGAGAAGGGCGGCGGTAAACCGGGCGTTGAATTTTATAAAGTCAAACCGAAAGTATATATTTGCAGAGCCGGATGATGGGTTGTCGGAATCCCCGGAAGCGGAAGCGTTTGAGATAGAAGCGGTCGATTCTAATACAGAAATGGAAAGTGTTCTGCGTCAAGCAATTGAGGGGCTCCCTGAAAAATGCAGGTTGGTTTTTTCTTTGAGCAGGTTTGAGCAGATGTCGCATAAAGAGATTGCCATGCAGCTTGACATTTCTGTAAAAACCATTGAAAACCAGATTACGAAGGCAATGAAAATCCTCAGAGAGGTCATGATAAAGCATCGAGAAATGTCGCGTATTGTCATTTTATGCTTAAATTGGTGGTGGTTGAGATAGGGGAATTCAGTCCTACAGTTGTCTTTAGTGCGAAAAACATACAAGAGCCTCAATCAACCAATATTAAAACCAAATATAATGTACTTAACTGACGATTTTATCTGCTTACTCAACAAGTCTTTTACCGGGGAAATCACCTCGGCAGAAGATGTTGCGTTGCGTGAAATGATTGCACAATCGCCTGAAAATCAAAAGCTTGCAGAAGAGTTAACGCAAGTTTGGGATTATTCCTCCATTGCTCAAATAACTTTTAATCCTGATCTGGACCATGATTTTGCTCAATTGCAGTCAAAATTGAGCAGTTTGGAAGAGAAACCACTTGCACGTGTCATTCCGATGGGCCAAATGCTGATGCGCATAGCAGCCGTAATGGCTTTGTTGATTGCTGCGGTTTGGACTTGGAACACTTTCGGTGGCAGTCATACGCCTGTTCAAACAGAAACTGCTGCAAATCAGGATTTTCGTCTTTTGGAATTGCCCGATGGATCCCATGTTTGGCTTCGGCGTGATGCTCAACTTCAATTTCCACAAAAATTCGACTCAAAAGAGCGCCGCGTTCAACTGAACGGCGAGGCATATTTTGAAGTTACGCACAATCCTGCACAACCTTTCAAGGTAGAACTTCCCGATCATGGTACCGTAGAAGTGCTTGGAACGCAATTTGATGTTCGCGCCCTCGCTGCACAGGATGAATCATCCGTGTTGGTGCGCACCGGTAAAGTGCGCTTTAACCCAGAAAGCAAACAAGGCGTAGTGCTCACTACAGGTCAAAAAGCAGTTTTTAGCCGCGAACGCGCAAAAATATTCGTAACAGAAGCCGCAACATTCAATGAACTTGCCTGGCAAGCGGGCGGTCTGGAGTTTGTCAGAACACCGCTCGTGAAAGTAATTTCCGATCTGGAAACCTATTATCGTGTCAAAATTGAATTGCGCAACCGCGCACTTAGTACCTGCACCTACACTGCGCCTTTAACCAATCAGCCAATTGATAAAGTGCTCGAAAGCATTGCTTTGACCTATCAAATGCGTGTGAAAAAGATGACAACCGCAGAATATGTGTTGGAGGGAGGAAACTGCCAATAGGGCAACTTCCGACAGATTGATTTTTTATATGATTTTTCGCCTGAATCCGGGAGTATTTGCGCCCCAATAAGTAATATTATCAGGGTAGTTTAGGTTAATTACGCCCAAACTGTTCTTTTAACGTTTTTTTTTAAGCGAACGCCTTAACTTGCGCCATCCATTCCCAGAATATGGCGATACGAGTTAAGGCGTTTTTGTTTTTTTTCTTGCTTATTGCAACTCAAACTGCTCTGGCGCAGCAACCGCGGCTGCCCAAAGTAGATTTCGTATGCACCAATGCCAACCCTGCCGACGCCCTTGTTAAATTAAGTAAACAAACGGGAATCAACATTGCGTTCAATGACCGAATTTTCGCGCATTGCACGCCCATCAGTATTTCCGTGAAGGGAGTATCGTTTGAACACTTGATTCGTAAAATAAGCAGTTGCGCCAAGGTTTCATTTAAAATAGATGACAATCAGGTTGTTATATATAGGGGGAATTATAAATATACCATAAGCGGATATGTGCAGGATTCGGAAACGGGCGAACGGTTAATCGGAGTAAGCATACGCACTTTATCTGATACAAAGGCTGGCGCGATCACAAATGAATTTGGTTTCTTCAGCCTAAAATTAGACGAAGGCGCTTATACCATTGCCTTATCTTATGTAGGCTACCAACCCCAGACTGAAAACCTGCTTATTTCGGACGATCGTTTTCTGGTGCTTCAAATGCAGGCCGATAACAAACTGCCTGAGGTGCTGATCAAGGCTACCCCCGCTTCTATGTCGCGACAAAAAATTGTCGGAGCGCCCAAAGAGTTGCCGCTTGAAAGTTTGAAAGATTTGCCGATGCCGGGTGGGGAGGCCGATTTATTGCGACTGGCAGCATTACAGGCAGGCGTGCAAACGGGCGTCGACGGGCTTGGCGGCTTGCACGTGCGCGGAGGGAATGCCGATCAAAATCTTTTTTTATTGGATGATGTGCCTGTTTACAGTCCGGGGCACGCCTTGGGGTTGTTTTCTATTTTCAATCCTTCTGTAATAAGCAGCGCGCGTTTGTGGAAAGGCGATTTTCCGGCGCGTTACGGAGGACGGGTTTCGTCGGTTTTGGATATTCGTACACGCGACGGCAATTTTCGAAAATATGAATCGAGCGCCAGCGCCGGGCTTTTTGCTACTACGGTATCGACAGAGGGGCCGATTATTAAGGAAAAATGCTCCTATTTGATCGGCGCACGAACAACCTATTTTGAACCTTGGGTCGATTTTTTTAGCAAAAGAGGCAATTTATTGAATATTTCGGGCGATTTGATCAATTATCGGTTCTATGATGCCAACATCAAGTTGAACTATATTTTTTCAGAAAAAGACCGTGTTTATTTCAGTTATTACAGAGGGAACGACTATTTTAAGAATCGGTTTGACCAAGACTATACGACAACCAGGGGCTTGGTTGTAGATAAGTACACCCTGAATTCCAATTGGGGGAATGCCATTGCGGCATTTCGATGGAACCATGTTTGGAGTAAAAACTTGTTTTCCAATACTACTGCCCGGTACAGCCGTTTTATTTACCAGAGCCGTTTAGGCTTTAATTCCAATATCTATTATTCCACCGGTAAAGAGGCGATCCTGGCAGATTATGCCCAATTGTACCAAACGCTTATTCGGGACTGGTCGGGCAAGACAGATTTTACCTATTACGTGAATCCGACTGCAACCTTGCGTTGGGGCGTATCGTACACCGCGCATCAATTTCAGCCCGGCGCTTTATCGGCCAACTTTTTGCAACCCGGACAATCGCCAGGCTCTATAGATTCGTTGACTAATCTATTGGTTAACAATCAGTTATTAGAAGCGGGTGAAGCAGAATCCTATATAGACGCTGAATTTGAACCGGTAAAGCATTTTAAAATTGAAACCGGATTAAACGGCGCTTTCTTCCTGCAATCGAAAAATTTTAACTACAAATCCTTACAGCCGCGCATAAAACTCGAATTTATCGGGTCGCATGGATGGGATCTTTGGGGTGGTTTTTATCGGAATACCCAGTTTTTACACCAAATCGGTACTTTTAATATTAGTCTGCCGTTTGAACTTTGGGTCCCATCCACGCGCACAGTAAAGCCGGAGCAGGTATGGCAGGTGTGCATTGGAACCGGCTGGGAACAGAAGGGTTGGGGATGGCAAATTGAGGCATATTATAAAAAACTCCAAAGAGTGCTTACCTTTATTTCCAATAATGAAGCGCTGTACACGGGCGGCGCAGAAGATGCGAGCGGCTGGGAAGACCGAATCGCTTCCGGGTCAGGTAAAAGCCGGGGCATCGAAGCGATATTTGAACGGAATACCGGCAAGACTACAGGGTCAATTGCGTACACTTTATCGGAAAGCGATCGCTTGTTTCCGGACATTAATTCCGGCAGGCGGTACCCGTTTCGTTTTGATCGGAGGCATGATTTAAAACTTACTGTGCGACAACAAGTTACGCGTTGGCTCAACATTAGCGGGATTTGGTCTTTTGCCACAGGCAACCCGATTACATTGGCGGGTGTCAAATTCAAACACGAATCGGTAGAAGGAGAGGTAGAACGTGACGTTTATGTATACACGGATGTAAACGGGTACCGTTTGCCCAATTATCACAGATTTGATGTGGCCTTGAATATCAAGTTTTTTGTGCGAAATACGGAGCATTTGGTTCAATTAGGGGCGTATAATTCGTATAATCGGTCGAATCCGTTTTTCTTATATGTAGATGCGGGCAGTAATATTCAGGGGCGGGCAATTCAATACACTTTGTTACCTGTATTGCCTTCATTTCGTTACCAGGTAAAATTTTGATCGGCATCAATATTTCGGCTTGTTCCGGATATACATAACACTATCATTTATATGCAGTTTGTAATCCGCCACTTACTCTTATTTATTGCATTTGGATCGGTGCTGATCCTGGCGGGTTGCGCTCGTGAAGTCATCATCAAAATTCCGGAAGAAGCGCCGAAACTGGTGGCTATTTGCCATTTTACAGCCGGTGAACCATTTAAGGTAAAGTTATCGACCAGCGAGCCGGTGTATGGTTCCGGTTCTTCGGTTGTTCCTGAAGTAGCGGATGTTTCGATTTCCAAGAATGGCGCTTTTTTGGACAAGCTGTTTCGGACGTTTACGCAGCAGGGTGAATTGTATTGGCAAAGTCGTGATACGGCAGTTGCCGGACAAAAGTACTCGATGGCGATAAAAGTGGAAGGTTATCCGAACATTGATGCCACCGGATATATGCCCCAATCCGTGGCGCTTGAACCGATTCGGATCCAGGCTGCGGACATTGATACCATTACCCTGAATGACGGCCGTTTTGAATTGCGGGTTCCGTTGTCTTTGCAGGTTAAAAATCTTCCCAAGGAAAACCGTTTTTTTGCATTTCGCTTGTCTCACGAAATTGGCGCCTACGATTTCACCCAAGAACCGCCTGAGTTGTTGTACACGATTACGTCGGATTCTACTTTTTTCCTGGCTGATGGTCGTACGCTTTCCTTGTTGCACAACATACCGGAGCCAGCCGTTTTAATCAATGAAAATTTTTGGAACGAAGATCGGACCACCTTGAACCTGATCGCGCGTATTCCGTTTAACCCGGAAGAACGGGTGCAAAAGATATTTGTGGAATGGCGCACCCTGTCAAGTGATTTTTATCGCTACCACCTCTCCTTGGCTCGTCAGGGCAGCAGTGTGCCGTTGAGTGAACCGGATGCCGTGTACAATAATATAAACGGTGGGTACGGTAATTTTTCGGGTTATTCGACCGTCACGTACACGGTTAGTTTCCCCAAGTAGAAATTTTTTGTAAAAATTCACAGACAATACAAAACGCTGCTCAAATCAAGGTTACAGGACTTGAAAAATACCTACTTTTGCGGAAAGTTAACATTTTTCAAAGCCTAAACGAATGAGCAAAATTACCGTAGTAGGCGCCGGAAACGTAGGCGCTACCTGTGCGAACGTACTCGCCCACGCAGATATTTTCAACGAAGTTGTATTAATTGATATTCAGGGCAATATGGCGAAAGGCAAGGCCCTCGACACCTGGCAGCAGGCGCCGGTAGATCATTATTCAACGCGTATCACCGGCGGCGACGATTATGAACTCACCACTGACTCAGATATTGTCGTCATTACAGCAGGTGTTCCCCGCAAACCTGGTATGACCCGCGATGACTTGATTTCAACCAATGCCAAAATCGTGGTATCTGTTACACAGAATATCATGAAGTATTCGAAGAACCCGATTCTGATCGTCGTTTCCAATCCTTTGGACGTGATGACGTATGCTTGCTGGAAAGCTTCGGGATTGAGCGACGACCGGGTACTTGGCATGGCAGGCGTATTGGATACGGCCCGTTACCGCGCATTTTTAGCGGAAGCGCTTGATATTTCGCCGAAAGACATTCAGGCTATGCTGATGGGCGGTCATGGCGACACCATGGTGCCACTGCCGCGCTACACAACGGTAAGCGGTATTCCGGTTTCCGAGTTGATTGAAAAAGACAAATTGGACGCCATAATTGAGCGCACCAAATTTGGCGGCGGTGAATTGGTGAACCTGATGGGGACCTCTGCATGGTATGCTCCTGGCGCAGCCGCAGCCCAAATGGCGATCTCGATTCACAAGGATGAGAAGCGTGTAATGCCTTGTTGTGTGCGTTTAAATGGCCAATATGGCATAAATGATGTATTTGTGGGCGCTCCGGTTAAACTTGGACGCAAAGGAATTGTTGATATAATTGAGTTGCATTTGGATAAAGACGAAACTGAACTGTTGCACAAATCTGCGGGCGCAGTGAAGGAAATCGTTGATGCTTTGAATGCGATGAACCTCTTATAAGTACACACGATACCTGAGGGCGGGCTTTTCATTTTAGAAAACATCGCCCGCCTTCAGGTGTTTTTAACAACAAAGCGCAGCATGACCGAATCACCAGCCATGGTTCATCCTTCCTGGTGGGATGATATGATTACGGTGAACGGGGGCGAATCGGTAGCCAAATTGGCCGATGGACAACCCGTTCTCTTGGTTTTTTTACGCTTTTTCGGTTGCTCATTCTGCCGGGAAGCGATCAGCGATATTTCCAAACGCAGGAAAAAATTAGAAGCGCAAGGATTTCGCATTGTGCTGGTTCACATGGGGGCTGAAATAGAAGTGGCCGAAAAGTTTTTTAGAAAATATAAACTTTTCCCAGTTGACCACATCGCTGACCCGGAAAAACAATTTTACCACGCATTCGGCTTAGGCAGAAGTACGCCCAAGCAACTGATCGGCCTGATGAACTGGATTCGTGGCTTCCAGGCTGCTGTCGTGGAAGGGCACGGCGCAACCTACCACAGCGAAGAATTGGGCGATGGTTTTCAAATGCCCGGCGTGTTTGTGTTGCATAAAGGTGAAATCAGGAATTCTTTTATTCACCAAAATGCATACGATCGGCCCGATTACGAAGAAATTTGCCAGATCAATTCACACGGATAAATGCCGGAGCCATTTCAACAATGCTAAACAAAACATGTGCAATATTTTGCTTTTTGATGTTTTGTCAAGCGACATACGCCCAGGTTGATTCAAACCAAATATTACCGCAAATCACTGTTCGGGACATCAAACCGGAACAAATCGGTTATTCTAATTGGCGCGCTGATTCCCTGCCAATCATATTTTTACGCAGCGCTTCCGATCAACTCGCCTCGGAAAATCCCATATCCATTCGAACCAACGGCTTGGGTACGCTGGCCACGGTTTCCGCCCGTGGCATGGGCCCTTCCCATACCCCTGTTTTTTGGAATGGTATCAATTTGCAAAGCCCTATGAACGGGGTTGTGGATGCCGCCTTGCTTCCAATTTGGCCGGGCGATCAATTGGAGATTCGTTACGGTGGTCAAAGTGCGGTGCAAAGCAGTGGGGCCATGGGCGGCTCGGTAATGGTGGCATCAGATTGGTTGCAACATCCGGGATTTTTTGGGAATTTGGGCGCCTCGCTTGGTAGTTTTGGAAAACAGGAGGCATTGGCGACTGTCGGTTATGGGGCTGCCTCCTGGCGTTCCATGCTGCGCGCCGATTGGCAGCAGGCTAAAAACAATTATCCCTTCAAAAATACGGCTAAGTACGACTTTCCAACTGAATACCGTGAAAATAACCATCTTGAAAAACATGATTTTCAACAGTTTAACGATATTACACTGAATGCTGAAAATCGCTTGAAAACGGGTTGGTGGAACCAGGCTGCCGATCGTGAAATTCCACAACCGATTACCGCTGCTCCAAAGGAAAGCAGGCAACAGGATCGCTCAAACAAGGCATTTGTGCTTTGGGAGCACAATAAAAACGCGCGATCATTGCTTCAAACAAAAATAGCCTGGTTCGATGAGTGGATTGCCTATCGCTTGTCTGGCGATGCGGATACCAGTAAATCGCGTTCTGTCATATTAAGTTCTGAATATAACGTTAAGACAACCAAATACTTATCATTTAGAACAGGCGGAACTGCAACGGCCCAGTGGGCGCAAGCAGATGGTTACGCTGATAGTGCTTCCTGGTATCGCCAGCGCCGGTTGGCCGGATTTGCCAGCGCTGTTTACCAATTTTCGCATGGGCAATTGTCCGGGCTTTTACGGCAGGAATGGGCGGAAGGGCAGGCGGCGCCCTTCACTTGGTCGCTTGCCGGGAATTTCAAATTACCGCTGGGAAATCAGCTTCGATTCCACTGCTCGCGCAATTTCAATATGCCAACCTTTAACGACCGGTTTTGGAATAAATGGGGTCGGCCGGACTTGCTTCCGGAATATGGGTACAGTACGGATTGTTCCTGGAGCATGATTCAAAAATCGTTTCGAGCCGAAATTACGGCTTATAATATCCTGATTGACAACTGGATACTCTGGCAACCAGGTTCGGACGGCATTTTCAGGCCGGGAAATCTTAAAAAAGTATGGTCAAGAGGGCTTGAATCCATGCTTGGCCTTGATGGACAACGCGGACGCTGGATTTTTCATGCACAATTGCGCTATCAATACACGAAAACAACGAATATAGCCGTGTACAATAATGCTTCATCCATCCTTGGAAAACAATTATTGTATGTGCCAAAACACACGGGCGCAGCATTCTTCAGGCTTGAAAGGGGCCCATTTTCCTGTATTTATACCCATCAATGGACCGGCTCAAGGTTTGTAACGACAGACAATGACAAAAGGTTGAGTGCTTATCAAACCGGTAATTTTAGTTGCAAAATAAAAATACCACTTCGGAAAAAACGATCCTGCGATCTTGATGTTAACCTGACTAATTGTTGGAACACCCACTTTCAATTCTTTGAATATCAACCGCTTCCGGGGCGTGCGTTTCAGGTTGGAGCTGCTTTTTTATGGTAATTTATACTAAGATTATAGTGGATTTGAAGGATAGATGGATAAAAAACATTGATTTTCAATGGATTAGAATCCGGCCGTTTCCAAAACCATTTTGCGTTGGCTATAAAGTTGTTTACCATTAAATGGTTTTATAGTTTTACGCCACAAACTACATTATCTGTGATGAAGCCAAAATTGGAAGACGGAATACTAAAAGGCATTGCGCTTTGCGTATGGATTTATATTGTTTTGCGGGCGCGCCTTATTCCAATTACCATTGATGAGGTTTCAACCTGTATCAACCATCTTCCGCGAACCTATTGGGAAATACTAACTTATGCCGGCGATGCCACGCCAAACAATCATATTCTTAATACCTTGCTAATCAAAGGGTTGGTTTGGTTTTTGGGCATGAATCATTTTGTCGTGCGTATCCCCGTGTTGATTGGGAGCCTGCTGTATTTATGGGCCGGACTGAACTTGACGCGGCGTCTGCCGGGTTTCTGGTTTCAACTTTGCGCTTTTGTGCTTTTGGTTGCCAATCCGTACATGCTGGAATTTTTTGCATTGGCCCGCGGTTACGGCCTTGGGATTGGAATGATGATGATGGCAATCCTGCAGGCTGTAATATACATAGATACGAGAAAGGATGCGGCAGTTGCGAAGGGGCTGGTGTTCGCGTTTTTAGCGGTAGCGGCCAATTTTACCTTGTTGAATTTTTTCGTTCCATTTGTTTTCTTTTTTTCAGTTATTGTATTTCAATACAGCGGGCAGCGATTTTGGCGGGTGGCCTGGCTTTTACCGGCAGCGCTGGTTATCACCGGGCTATTTTGTTACCTGCCCGTTACGCGTATGCGCGCAACAGATCAGTTTCAATTTTGGCATGCCAACGGATTTTTTAAAGATACGTTGTTTCCATTAATTTCAAGTTCGACCTTACGATATGATTACATCGGCGGAAAAACGATAGATTACTTAGTCGGATTTGCTGTATTATTTGCCGTTGGCGCCTGGATTACGGCCATCGTTCGTTTGTTACGCGCGAAGGGACGCTTGGAAACAACGGGCTTTATATCGGCGTTATTTGCCGGGACAGTCGTTGTTAACTTGCTCAATGTCTTGATTTTAAATACCCCTTTTTTAGATTCTCGTACTGCTCTTTTCTTTTATCCCTTGTTTGCCTTACAATTAATCGTCGTGGCGCAATGGTTACAACAGCGCTGGGGAAATCGGGTTTATCTTTATCTGGCGCCAATTTGTTTCTTCGCCTTGTTTAATACCTGCGTGGCCCTCAATTTTAGCAATACTTATGAGTGGTGGTTTGACGGCGGAACCTTTCAGGTGCTGGATTATTTTAAGGAAACATACGAAAAAGAGCACCCTGATAAACCATATACGCTTGATTCTAAATGGGTTATGTTAAACAGCTTAATGTTTCATATTGAGCATAGCACCCCGCATTACGAACAATATATAAAACTTGCAGGTTGGCATGGGCATCGTGAATACCCGCGTGATACTGAATTCTTTTATACCGATTCAAGCGAAGATGTGGACGCGCTGATTAGCGCTTATGACATCGTACTCAGGGTTCCTCAATGTTCCCTGGTCTTATTGCGTAAGAAAAAGGATCTTCAACCGAATCAATAAAAGCAATATCCCAGCCGATGACACCTTTGGCCGAACGCATGCGTCCACAGCACCTTTCCGAATACGTTGGTCAGCAGCACCTCGTAGGCGAACATGCTGTGCTGCGTCAATCTATAGAGGCTGGCCGGATTCCTTCTTTTATTTTATGGGGGCCGCCGGGCGTAGGCAAAACAACCCTTGCGCAATTGATTGCAAAAATGTTGGAGAAGCCGTTTTTTCAATTATCGGCCATCAATGCGGGTGTAAAGGATATTCGTGAAGCCATTGAAAGCGCGGAACGCCAAACACTTTTTCAGTCAAAAGGCGCCATTTTGTTTATTGATGAAATCCACCGGTTTTCGAAAAGCCAGCAGGATGCCTTGTTGGGCGCGGTAGAAAAAGGCGTGGTTACGCTGATTGGCGCTACAACGGAAAATCCTTCGTTTGAGGTGATTCCGGCCTTGTTGTCGCGTTGCCAGGTGTATGTGCTGCAACATTTAAGTAAAGAAGAACTGATCGGCCTCGTGCAGCGCGCCTTACAGGAAGATGAGCAATTGAAGCAATTTGATGTCGAAGTGGTGGAATATGAGGCGTTATTATTGTATTCTGGTGGTGATGCCCGACGCTTACTCAACGCGCTTGAACTGATTTGTAATTTCCGAAAACCCGACGAATTGTTCCTGATTACCAACGAGTTAGTACGGGAAATTATTCAACAAAACTCGGCTTTATACGATAAAACCGGCGAGCAACATTACGATATTATTTCGGCCTTTATCAAAAGTATGCGCGGCAGCGATCCCAATGCGGCCGTGTACTGGCTTGCCCGAATGCTTGACGGCGGCGAGGATATAGAGTTTATTGCGCGGCGTATGGTGATCCTGGCTTCGGAAGACATCGGAATGGCCAACCCCAATGCGCTTTTGCTTGCAACGACCACGATGGACGCCATTCGGATGATCGGTATGCCGGAAGCCCGTATTATTTTGTCGCAGTGCGCGGTGTATTTGGCCACTTCGGCGAAGAGCAATTCCACCTATATGGCCATCAACAAAGCGTTGGATACAGTTCGTAAGACCGGGAGTTTACCCGTTCCGCTGCACTTGCGCAATGCCCCAACCAAGTTGATGAAAGACCTCAACTACGGTTCCGGCTATCAATATGCCCACGATTTTGAAGGCAATTTTGTGCAACAGGATAACCTGCCGACGGAGTTAGAAGGTGAAATTCTGTATGAACCGGGTAAAAATCCGGCGGAAGATCGCGTGCGCGCGCAACTGCGTGAACAATGGAAAGGAAAATTCAAATATTGATACATGTTAAAACGTCTTAACATACGTTTAGGCGCTTGTTAAAACCCGTTTTTGGGTCTTGCAATGCGTTAAATTGGTACTAAAACGGCGTTTTCATTTGCAGTCTTATGGTTCATGCCGATATGTTTGAACCAAAATCCGTTGCTATGAAAAAGTCAATCTTCCTTTGGGCTACCGCCTTTTTTACCCTTTCACTTGCCAGTTGCGACCGCGAACCCTACGCAATTGATCTCCCTCAATATGATATTTCCTGGTACGACGCCGACCATTCCGGCAGTCGCACCCTGGAAGATGAACTGGATTTTCTAATCCGGGCAAGCACAACCAATCCTAACGCGAACGACCAATATTTCCGGGAATGGGAATTGTCTTATTCCGTAAATGGCCATTATGCCGGGGTATTGTTGGGCAATGACAACGATAAAGGAAACACTATTACGGTTGACGCCAGGATATTGCTTAAAAAACTCAATTATCCCGGCCAAGGCTCCATTGAAAAAAACGACAAAATCACATTTCGCTTCTGGGCAACCGATAACTGCGGTACCGAAATAGAGCGGAACTATTCATTTATAATAGAAGAATAGATTTCTATAAAAACTGTTAACGCCTCCAATCAGCCCAAACCATTTGCGTTGATTGGAGGTTTTTTAGTTTAATGGTCTTTCCTTTTTTCAAAATAAAAAATATTTTTTTGCAGATAAAATTTTAATTCGATTGCAAAATGCGCAGTTTCGCCGAATTTTTGTTTGTTTTTGAACTTTTGACGTACCTTTAGGTTCTAACCAAATAAAATTTTCAAGATGGGTCTGTCGGAAGAACGCAGCAATCATATTCAACTTATTCGCTCCAGCGCGCGCGACTTTGCAGAAACCTTTATTCGTCCGCACGTGATGGAATGGGATGAGTCGCAACATTTCCCGATTGATCTTTTTCATCAAATGGGCGAACATGGCTTTTTGGGTGTTTTAGTGCCTGAATCTTATGGCGGCGCCGGTTTGGGTTATCAGGAATACACCACAATTATCGAGGAAATTGCCAAAGTATGCGGCTCCATCGGGCTTTCGGTGGCAGCGCATAATTCCTTGTGTACCAATCATATTTTGAGTTTTGGCAACGAAGCCCAAAAACAAAAATATCTCCCGCTATTGGCTTCCGGCGAATGGATCGGCGCGTGGGGGCTTACGGAACCCAACACCGGCTCGGATGCTGGGCGCATGCAATGCGTGGCCACAAAAGAGGGCGATCATTGGGTGCTAAACGGTACCAAATCTTGGATCACACACGGCAAAAGCGGCAACGTTGCGGTCGTCATTGCCCGCACAGGCGCGTTGCTTGACAGCCGTGGTATGACCGCTTTTGT
>JBAXTB010000079.1:0-18536 GCA_037130425.1 Bacteroidota bacterium | reverse complement strand
GCAAAATCCTTTTAAATCTGCGCCCTGACAGGATCCGCGTCATCTGTGTCCCATCCCTCTAAAGCAGCAAAATTCTTTTAAATCTGTGTCCCTTGCTCTTGTATTTACCTAAGTTTCTCTCCTTTATTAAAATATTTCATCCCCATTTATTAACTTCGCCCAACCTTAATCGCCATATCCGCGCGAATTGCCAAATTTTGCAATCCGCGTCTTCAAAAGTCATTATCCACCAACGATTTACCCGCTTATGGCTTCTCTCAACCCGCTACAAGGTAATTTAGGCCAACGCCGTGCCGCCCACCTACTTCGGCGCATCAGTTACCGCTATACCAAATTAAAAGTGGACCAACTGGCGAACCAAACCGCCGATGAAGCCCTGAATTATCTGCTGGTCATGTCGCCCCTGCAAATGGACCAACCCGTTTACGATAATCCCTCCACACCCACGGTTGAATACACGACCTGGATCAATCCGCCCGGACAAACCTTGCCCGATCAGGAGTACAACCTCCAGCGCAGGGTCACGGCCTGGTGGCTCAATGAAGCCCTGCACGACGCCGGGATCGGGATGAAAATGACTTTTTTCTTCCACCAGTATTTGGCCGTTACAAACCTGACAATCAACAACTTAATGTTTTTTGATTACCTCGCGCTCTTGCGCTGGGGCGCGCTGGGGAATTTCAAAAGGCTGGCCACCAAAATGATTATGGACAACACGATGTTGCGCTACCTGAACAACAACGTGAATACCAAAACGAGTCCGAACGAAAACTTCGCCCGCGAATTCCTCGAACTGTTTACCATCGGCAAGGGACCTCAAGTCGCCCCAGGCGACTATACTAATTACACGGAAGACGATATTATACAGGCCGCCAAGGTGTTAACAGGTTTTACAACCCGCACCCAGCGCGATCAAGTAGACCCTGAAACAGGGATTCCGCGCGGCACCATCAGCATTTCGCGACACGACACGACCAATAAAACCTTCAGTCCCAGGTTTCAAAATACCGTGATTACTGGCACGACCACTGCGGCCACCATGCCGACGGAAATTGATGCTTTTGTGAACATGATTTTTAACCAAAAAGAAACCGCCCGCAATTTGTGCCGCCGCTTGTACCGCTTTTTTGTACACCCGAACATCACAACGGAAATTGAAACGGACATCATTGAGCCGCTGGCAACGCTGCTGAAAAACGGCAACTACGAAATCAAACCAGTGCTGTTGAAACTGCTTTCCAGCAAGCATTTTTACGACGCCGACGACTCCGATAACAAGGACGAAATCATCGGCGGTATGATAAAATCCCCGCTGGAACTGTCTTTGCAGGCACTTACATTTTTCAACATCACCATTCCAAGCGCGATCACGCAGAATACCCAGCATTATGTAACGTTCTGGGCCAGCGCGGTCATTGATCGGATGCTGGCGCTGGCTAATTTGAATATTTTTTACCCCCAAGACGTGGCCGGTTACGCCGCCTACCACCAGGAACCCGATTACAACCGGCAGTGGTTTAGTTCGAGTACGGTCATTGCGCGCTACAAATTGCCGCAAATGCTGCTGAGCGGCAAACGCGTCATCGGTAATTCGCCCACTTCATCTATTGGCATCAAATTAGACATTGCGCCGTGGGTCAAAACCAGCGGGGTCATCAGTGTTCCCAGCGATCCTTACATACTTGTGCAGGATTTGCTTTCCTATATGTTACCTGAAGAGGTTTCGCCCGAACGCTTCGATTATTTCTATTTGCAAATATTCCTGGACAACCTGCCGCCAGGCGACTGGACTTACGAATGGAACAATTATATCGCTAACAACAACGACGCGGAAGTTAAAATTGCCTTGGAGCGTCTGATTAATTATGTTATGTTTTCCCCTGAGTATCAAACGTTTTAATCAACATCTACTATGAAACGTCGCAATTTTCTAAAAATACTGCCGCCCTTGGGCATTACGCCTTTTGCCGTCAACGGTTTTTCCATACGTCCCTTCGCCAACAGCCGCATGGCCAGCGTGGTCGCTTCCTGCGATGGCGTCACGGACCGCACCCTGATCCTCATTCAAATGAAAGGCGGCAACGACGGGATCAATATGGTGATTCCCATTCCGCAATACGACCGCTACGCAACCCTGCGCCCAACCGTGCGGATTGCCCAAAACGCGGCCATTAACTTAGACTCGACTTTACCCGCCGCCGATCAATTGGGCCTACACCCGGCCATGACCGGCGTAAAAGAACTGTACGACAAGGGCTGGGCCTCCATCGTACAAGGCGTGGGCTACCAAAGCCTGAACCAGTCGCACTTCAAAGGCACCGACATCTGGTTGTCGGGCGGCGACGGCTCTTACGCGCTAAGCAGCCTCACGTCGGGCTGGATGGGCCGCGCGTTGCAAGCCATTTACCCCGATGTGTACGGCGCGCCTACCGAAACCATGCTTGATCCGCTTGGTATTCAAATCGGCGACCCGAATATTTCACTGGGTTTTCACACCGAAACCGAGCATCAAAACTCCATCAACCTGAGCGGACAAGACCCGGCTGGTTTTTATTCCCTCGTGCAAACCATCGGCGGCGCCCCGATCTTGGATGTGCCTGACTCCGACCACGGCCACGAATTAGAATACATCATGGGCGTGGAGCAAAGCATCAATAAATATGCCCAACGCATTACGCAGGTGTTCAATGCCGGCGCCAATGTGGGAACTTACCCGAACAATTCCTTTGCCGCCCAGTTAAAAACCGTGGCCCGTATGCTGCGCGGCGGCTGCAAAACCAAGATATTCCTGTGCCAAATCGGCGGTTTTGACACCCACAGCGCGCAAACCGACCAAACAGACACCAGCCTCGGCGCACATGCCACGCTGCTGAAAACCCTGTCCGACGGCGTAAAAGCCTTCATGGACGACCTCGACCAAATGGGCTTAGCCGACCGCGTGGCGGCTTGCACCTTCTCGGAATTCGGGCGTTGTGCGGCCGAAAACGGCTCCATCGGCACCGACCACGGCACCCTGGCGCCCATGATGATTTTCGGCAAAGGCATCCGCGCGCACGTACACGGCACCAACGTAAACCTGAGCGACCTGACCAGCGATAACCAGGTGAAAAACATGCAGTTCGATTACCGCCAGGTGTTCGGCACGCTGCTCCAGGACTGGCTGGGCGCCAACGCCTACGTGATGGAGGAGGCCCTGTTTTCGGATTACAGCAAGATGTTTATGGTGGACAAACAATACACCGTTGCCCCGGATTGCTACATCGGCGGCAGCCCCATCATTTCGGACCCGCACAAACCGGCCTCTCCTTTGGCCATCGGCCCGAACCCGGCTTCGCTGAGTGTGGAAATCACCTACGAAAGCACCCGCGCGTTCCCGGCACAGTTGTCGCTGCACAGCATGGGCGGAAAAATCATGACGGCCACATCGGAATCCATTGTGGAAGGCACGAACGTGTTCTTTTTTGATGTGACGCCGATGCCGACGGGGATTTATTTTGTAAGATTGGAGGATAAGGTGACGGGGAGAGCAGAAGTGGGGAGGTTGGTGGTGGCGCGGTAGGGGGTGTTAGAGTGAGGGGGTGACTAAAGTCACCCCCTCACTTGGCCGGGCATTTGGGAATTTGGAATATTGCAATATATTTGCAGGAGCAAAATTTTCCAGATGAACCCGGATTGTCCATTGATATTGAATAAGTTGCGTCAAGCGAACCGGAGTGGTTTGGTTGACGCAATTTGTTTTGGGGATATTTTAACCGACGAACAACGCAAATAGTGGGGAAATATGGCCCCCGATTAATAAGGTGCCCATCGGATGCAGTACTTGCATTATATTATACATTAGAAAAACTGTCATGGTTTTTGCCGTTAACGCAGAATAAGGTATCCTTGCACCAGAAAACTACGCTTGGTCGTCTCAAAGCCCTAATCCTTTATGAGTTACACCCTTTACCACGCAAAATATTTCGCCCACGAACTTACCCAACGCTTCGCCTCCAAGGTGACTGCCGAAGGATTTGACGACGCAGACAATCTCGACAAACTCACTGCATCTCTTTCTGACGCACAAGTAGACTTGAACCCGCACCAGGTGGATGCTGCGCTTTTTGCCTTGCGTTCACCACTATCACAGGGCGTGATCCTGGCAGATGAAGTTGGTCTTGGAAAAACAATTGAAGCTGGCATCGTCATTTCTCAGCGCTGGGCAGAACGCAAAAGAAGAATCCTAATCATTTGTCCGGCCAACCTGCGCAAACAATGGAGCCAGGAACTCGCCGACAAGTTTTTTCTATCCAGCCGGATTTTAGAGAAAAAATCTTTTGAAGAAGCCACAAAAAAGGGCAATTTCAATCCTTTTGAACAAACAGAAACCATCTTGATCTGTTCTTTTCAGTTTTCCAGGTCGAAAGATGCTTATGTCAGTCGTACAAATTGGGATTTAGTCGTCATCGACGAAGCGCACCGGTTGCGCAACGTGTACCGCAAAGACAACAAGATCGCAAACGCGCTAAAAGATGCGCTTTCCGGAAAACCCAAAGTCCTGCTCACCGCTACGCCGCTGCAAAACAGCCTGCTTGAACTCTATGGCTTAGTTAGCCTTGTGGACGATTATATTTTTGGCGACCTCCGTAGTTTTCGTCAACAATACGCCCGCATCACGTCCGAAATACAATTTGCTGAACTTAAACAACGCATCGCGCCCGTATGCAAGCGCACGCTTCGGGCACAGGTGCGGGAGTACGTGCGCTACACGGAACGGCTCTGCATCACGCACAGTTTTACGTCTGCCGATGATGAACATGAACTCTATACAAGGGTCTCCGAATACCTGCGCAAGGAAAAACTCTATGCGCTTCCGGCGAGCCAACGCGCGTTGATGACGCTGATTCTGCGCAAATTGCTGGCATCTTCCACATTTGCCATTGCGGATACCCTGAGAGGTTTGGACCAAAAATTAGAAGCCATTCTGGCACGGCACGAAGCGGTTTCCATTGAAAACGGTGAAGATGCCTGGGTACAAGACTTTGAAACGGCCGCAGAAGTACAGGAAGAATGGAATGACGATCCGGATTTTGACACGGTGGAAGAGCGCACAGCGCAATATTTCAGCGCGACAGAACTGGATGAAATCCGCCAGGAGTTGGAGGAAGTACGCGGCTTTTACCAATTGGCGAAAAGCATCCAGCAGAACTCCAAGGGTGATAATCTGGTCATCGCGCTCAAGAAAGGCTTTGAAAAAATGCGCGAACTTGGCGCTGCCGAAAAAGCCGTAATCTTCACGGAAAGTGTGCGGACACAGCAATACATCCGTGAAATCCTGATAAAAAGCGGTTACGACGGTAAAATCGTGCTGTTCAACGGCTCCAACAATGACTCCGAATCCAACCGGATTTACCAGGAATGGATCGCAAAAAACAAAGGCAGCGACCGCATTTCAGGCAGCCGGGCCGCCGATATCCGTGCAGCGCTTACGGAATGCTTTCGTGATGAAGCGCAAATTCTGATTGCGACCGAAGCCGCCGCCGAAGGCATCAACCTTCAGTTCTGTTCATTGGTTGTCAATTATGACATGCCCTGGAATCCTCAGCGGATTGAACAGCGGATCGGAAGGTGTCACCGCTATGGACAACGGTTTAATGTGGTGGTTATCAACTTCTTAAATGAACGCAACGCCGCAGACGTGCGGGTGTACCAATTGCTAAACGAAAAATTCAACCTGTTCAACGGCGTGTTCGGAGCGAGCGACGAGGTGCTGGGCACCATCGAAAGCGGGGTGGATTTTGAAAAACGGATTGTACAGATTTATCAAAGTTGCCGTACGGAACAGGAAATCCAGACCGCCTTTGATGCCTTGCGCCATGACCTTGAAGAAAGTATTGCCTTGCGCGTAGATCAAACCCACCAGCAATTGCTGGAGAACTTCGACGAGGAAGTATTGGAAAAAATAAAGGTGGAAAGCGAACAACGCTTAGATGCCTTTGAAAATAAATTTTGGGAATTCAGCCGCTTTGCGCTCGCGCCCTTTGCCGACCAATTCGACGACGAAAACCATTCGTTCCGGCTGCTCAAATCTCCCATTGATTCAATCCCGACGGGCAATTTCCGCTTCCTGTCCCACCGGCTTCCGCACGACCGTTTGCCCAAGGACGCGCAGGTGTACCGCATCGGGCATCCGCTCGCGAAGCATTTTTTGCAGCAGTTTGAAAAGGCTGCGCCGCCCTGTGCCGAGGTCGTTTTTGATACTTCCGTTACCACGCGCAAAGTCACCATCCCGGAATACCTGATCGGCGCTTCCGGTTGGATGCAATTGGAAACATTGACCCTCGAATCGCTTGAAAGTGAAGACTTTCTGCTTTTTTCGGGCATGGACGACGAGGGTGTTTTGTTACAACCTGAACAATGCCGCCGGATGTTTTCTTTGTCCGGGCAGATCGTACAAGATCATTTGCCTGGGCCGGACCCGGATTTCCAACAAGCGCTGGATGCTGAAATTGCGCGCCAACGCCGCGAACTTGAAATACAGCGCAACCAGCAGGATGTGCATCTTTTTAACCGGGAAATGGACAAACTCGACCAATGGGCTGGCGACCGCCGCATGGCACTACACGCCGAGTTGCGCGCTTTGGAGCAGGAAATACGCCTGAGCAGAAACAACTTGCGGCAAATCAACACCCTGGCAGAACGGGTAAAAGAACAACGCCGCATTACCGATCTGGAAAAAAAATTGGCAGATTTGCGCTTTCAACTCCATGCGGCGGAGGACGCCATAGAAGCGGATAAGAATCGGTTTTTGGATGAAGTGGAGAAGAAATTGGAGGTAAAACCGGCTCAAAGTACCTTGTTCACTATAAAATGGAAAATAATATGACATCTAATAAACCCAATCTCTTTTCCTTCGCTACCAGCGAACTAAGCCAGGATGCCATTATCGCTTGGCTCATTCAGTGGGCTGATCCCCGGTTTGAATCCCACGACCGGGCCTTGCATGAAACCGCCCGGTATTTCATCCGAAAAATGTACGGATCGGAACTTGTAGAGATTGACGAGATAAACATCAATCCCCAGGAGTATAAAATTGATCTGCTCATTCGGCTTAAATGCAAAGACGGTATTGAACGCATTATCCTGCTGGAAGATAAAGTATATGCCCATGCACATGGCGATCAACTGAACAGGTACCTAAAAAGAATTGAGGATATCCACGCTTCCAGAGAACATATACTGCCCATATTTCTTAAAACGGGCTTTCAACAAGACTGGTCGGAAGCACGTGCCGCCGGGTACCGGGAAATTACCGCAACAGACCTGCTCGATGTTTGGCAATTCGGAGAAAAGGAAGGTATAAAAAATGACATTTTTGCCGATTTTGGTGTGCATTTACGTAAATTAGCACGCGAATTCGAACAGGCGGGCATTGATTGTAAAGACTTTGAAAACCACAAAGTTGCAACATGGAACCACTGGCATTGGGTCGGTTTTTTCACAAAAATGAAAACCGTTTTTCCCAATTCCGATTTTGCTCATAACCAGTTTAGGCGCGACAGTATGCTTTCATACTGGTTTGGGTTCGTACCTTTCGGAACCACTTCGGAAGATCACAGTATTCAGTTCGGACCTAATTTCGATCTTGCAATTTCCAGAGGGAAACCTGCGCTCACGATCCGAATGTGGATTCAGGAATTATCGAAAAAAGGTATCGGGTTCAGGGAATACAGAAGAATCGTGCTGGAAAAACTTCAACCATTAAACCTGGGAACTGCGGGGAAACTTAAAAATGCCAAAGATTCAATTCTATTGACAAAAATAGAAGCAAATTTGAGCGATATGTCCGCCCAACAACTACAGGATTACCTCCAATCATTACAAGCACAACTACAAGCCATTTCGGCATCCGACGATCAACGTTAATATGTCCACCAATCAAAAACTCGAACTCACCTGGCTCGGTAAAGGCGACCAACCCCGCCTCGAACCCCGCCTGCTCCTGCTCGAACCCGAACACTGCCACGGCGACCCAAACGCCGAAAACATCCTCATACACGGCGATAACCTGCTCGCACTCAAAGCATTGGAACAACAATATGCCGGGAAGGTGAAGTGTATTTATATTGATCCGCCCTATAATACAGGCTCTGCTTTTGAGCATTATAATGACATGATGGAGCATTCGCTGTGGTTGACATTGATAAAACACCGGCTTGAAATACTCAGGCGTTTACTCTCGTCTGATGGCTCTATCTGGATTTCTATTGATGATAATGAATGCCATTATTTGAAGGTGCTCTGTGATGAGGTGTTTGGGAGGGGAAATTTTGTAGGAACTATCATTTGGAGAAAGAATTATGCTCCGAAATCAAGTGCCAAGCATTTTTCAGAGGATCATGACTATATACTTGTATATGGGAAACATGGTGAATTATGGAAACCCAATTTAATGCCAAGGAGTGATAAACAGGATAAGGCTTATAAAAACCCGGACCAAGATCCACGGGGGCTTTGGAGGCCAAATAATTTGGCCGCAAGAAATTTCTATAGCAAAGGCACATACTCAATCAAATGCCCAGGAGGAAGGGTTATCGCGGGTCCTCCTTCAGGCTCCTATTGGCGAGTTTCAGAAGAGAAATTTTGGCAAATGGATGCCAACGGTAGAATTTGGTGGGGAAAAGATGGAAACAATGTTCCTGCTCCAAAAATTTATTTATCAGAAGTAAAAGAAGGAATAGTACCACAGACATTCTGGTCATATGAAGAAGTAGGTCATACTCAAGAAGCAAAAAAAGAAATTGTTTCACTCTTTGGCGGTGATGTTTTTGGAACCCCCAAACCCGAACGCCTCATTCAACGCATCCTAACCCTTGCCACCAATCCCGGCGACCTCGTCCTCGACTCCTTCCTCGGCTCCGGCACCACCGCCGCAGTCGCCCACAAAATGAAGCGCCGCTGGATCGGCATCGAACTGGGCGAACACTGTTACACCCACTGCGTGCCGCGCCTGCGCAAAGTGGTATCCGGCGAAGACCAGGGCGGCATTTCCAAGGCCGTAGACTGGAAAGGCGGCGGCGGCTTCAAAACCTACCGGCTGGCGCCCAGCCTGCTGGCCACGGACGAACACGCCATGCTGCGCTTTAATCCGGAATTTACGGATGATATGGTGGCCGAGGCGGTCGCCAAAATAGAAGGTTTTACCTACGCGCCGGACCCGGATGTGTTCTGGAAACAAAGCCGCTCTTCGGAGCAGGACTACCTGCTGGTTACCAAAATATTTGTCACGGCCGAGTGGCTGGCGCAATTGCACGCGCAAATGGCGGAAAACGAATCGCTGCTGCTCTGCTGTCCCGCGTATGGTGATGGCTGCGAGCGGGCGTACCCCAACATCACGCTGAAAAAGATCCCCAATGCCTTCATGCGCAAGTACGAGTTCGGCAAGGATGATTATTCGTTGAATGTGCAAAACGTCATCGGCGGTAACGAGGATCAGGAATTGGGTGCAGATGAATGGGAAGCCTATTCGGCCGCAGCGCCGCAGCGGAAAAAAGGGAAAAGTAACGACGAGCAGCAACCTACCTTATTTTAAAACATGGAAGCCATGCCGGAACAGACGCCTCAATTCAATGATATTTTGCTGTACGCCACGGCCGATGGTTCGGTGCGGGTGGATGTTTTGTATGAAGACGAAACGTTTTGGCTCAGCCAGAAAAAAATGGCGGAACTATTTGGCGTGGAGGCTCACACCATCACTTATCACCTTAAGGAGATCTACAAGAGTGGCGAATTGGAAGAGCAGGCAACTACTCGAAAAATTCGAGTAGTTCAGAAAGAAGGAACCCGCGAAGTAGCCCGGGACATTGATTTTTATAACCTGGATATTATTATTGCCATAGGTTATCGGGTGAATAGCCATCGCGCCACGCAATTCCGTATCTGGTCAACCAAAACCCTCAAGGAATACATCGTAAAGGGTTTTGTGCTCGACGACGCGCGTCTCAAACAAGGCAAACGTTTCGGCAAGGACTACTTCGACGAACTGCTTGAGCGTATCCGCGAAATCCGGGCAAGCGAGCGGCGCTTTTACCAGAAAATCACCGACATCTACGCCGAGTGCAGCGTAGACTACGACGCCAAATCGGAACAGACGCAAACCTTTTACAAAACGGTGCAAAACAAACTCGAATGGGCCATCACCGGTTTAACCGCTGCTGAAATCATTCAAGCCCGTGCCAGCTCGGAAAAACCAAATATGGGACTAATGACCTGGAAAAACGCACCTTCCGGCAAAGTGCTTAAAAGCGATGTGGGTGTGGCTAAAAACTATTTGGAAGAACCCGAAATCAAGGAATTGAACCGCATCGTAAGCATGTATTTGGATTATGCGGAAAATCAGGCTGCCCGGCAAAAAGCCATGAAAATGAGCGACTGGATTGAGAAATTGGATGCGTTTTTGAAATTCAACGATTACGAGGTACTACAAAATGCGGGCAGTGTTTCGGCAGAAGTGGCCAAAAGTCTGGCAGAGAAGGAATATGAAAAGTTCCGCGTCACGCAGGATCAGCAATACGAATCTGATTTTGACCGGGAAATAAAAAAAATGCTACCGCCCAAGTAACCCGAAAAGAATAACAGCATGGATCATCAGGAAATCATCAAAAACATCAAGTCCCGTCTCTCGCTCCGGCAACCGCTTCGGGATTCGCTCGATATTGTGGCGCATCTGGCAGATTTGCTGGCCTTGGAAGAAATCAGCGAACCCGCCGAACTGAAAGCCGCCTTGGAAAAGGTACAAGCGCATTATCCGACCTGCTCGGATTTCGAGCGTGATTTTATCTCCGTAGCCTTTTCCATCGCCACCGGCGTCGGCAAAACCCGGCTCATGGGCGCAATCATGGCCTATTTGTACCTGACAGGCCGCAGTCGCAACTTCTTTGTGCTGGCGCCCAACCTGACCATCTATGAAAAACTCATTGAGGATTTTGGCAATCCGGGTTTTTCCAAATACGTATTCAAAGGGATTGAGGAGTTTGTCGCCAATCCGCCCGTCATTATTACGGGCGACAATTATGCGCAATCCACCGGCTTGTTCAGCGGAACTGAAATGCGCATCAACGTATTCAATATCAGCAAGTTCAATAAAGATACGACCGAGGAGCGCAGCAAGGACAGCAAAAGTAAACCTCCGCGCATCAAGCGTATTTCGGAATACCTGGGGCAGTCGTATTGGGATTTTTTGATCAAATTGGATGATCTTGTCATCCTCATGGATGAAGCGCACCGTTATCATGCGGACAAAAGCAAACAGGCCATTGCGGAGTTGCGCCCGGTGCTTGGTATTGAACTGACCGCCACGCCCTTACTTGACGATAAAGGTTCCCGTTTCAAAAACATCGTGTTTGAATACAGCCTTGCGCAGGCCCTGCACGACGGCAAGTATATCAAAATTCCGTCCATCGCCACACGCGCCAACTTTGATCCCAAGGGCAAGACGCCCGACGAACTGGAGCGCATCAAATTGGAAGACGCCATCAGTGTGCATGAAAATACCAAAGTTGAATTGGAGCGATACGCGCTGGAATCGGGCCGGCCGAAAGTCAAACCTTTTGTGCTGGTGGTATGCAGCGATACGACCCATGCCAAACAAGTATTTGACTACGTTCGAAGCGATGCATTCTACGAAGGCGCATATTCAAACAAAGCCTTGCAGATTGACAGCACCACGAAAACGGAAGAAATTGAAAAGCAATTTGTTACCTTAGAAAAACCTGAAAATAAAATTGAGATCGTCATCCACGTAAACATGCTCAAAGAGGGCTGGGACGTAACCAATCTTTATACCATCGTTCCTTTACGGGCAGCAAAAGCCTTGACGCTGATTGAGCAAACCATTGGGCGCGGTTTGCGCCTGCCTTATGGAGAACGCACCAACGACAAGCACGCAGATACCCTGACGGTTATTGCGCACGATCATTTTGACGCCGTTATCAGTGCCGCCAAAGACCCGAATTCGCTGCTCAACAAGATGCAGCTGGTGGAAATACAGGAAACTGAACTGGGCGAAAAACGCATCGTCGTCCGTACGGAAGACCGCGTTTCGGAGCGCCTAAAGGCAGAGCAGAAACGCATAGATACCATGCAGGATGCGGCGGAGAAACAAAGAGGGCAACATTCTTTAGATGCCAAAAGAGCCATTATCAATGCATTGCCGTTGGCGGCCTTAAAAGTGCCCGTTCGCGGGGTGCAGGATTTGGAGAAATCCGAAGTAAAAGCCGCCGTGATTCAAACGATTACGGAAGAATTGGCCAAAGCGCCCAAGACCTTATTCTCCGTAGAGGAACATCTCCAAATCGTACAAGAGGCTGAACATCAATACCTTACAATGGTGCAGGAGTTCAAGCAAAATATCATTGAAATACCGCGTTTTACATTGCAGCCCGCGCCACCGGAAGCGGTTTTTAATGATTTTGATTTAAACACGGATGGAACCACTCCTGAAAGCAATTTTGATTTGAACAAACTTGATGCTACCATCTTGCGTCAAACCCTCACGACGCATGAGCAGGACTATATCGGCGTGCTACATGGCGCCAAAACGACCCGGCCTGAAACACCGGAACAGCGGATCGTGTCGGATTTGCTCCTTTTTCCTCAAGTGAATTATGACCAAACCAAGGATCTGCTCTTCAAATTAGCCAAACAGGCGCTGGATGCTATCAAAGCCGGGTTGCGGATGGATGAAACCATAGACATCGTTGTGCAACACCATCGGAAAACCATTGCACAGCGGATTTATACACAAATGAACAAGCGTTTTGAGATACGGCATACCGGTTTTGTGACCACTGGCAAGGTTCAGCCCTTTACACGGATCGAGCCTTGGAACGTTACCATTCCGATTTCAGCGGGAAGGCTGCATTGGAATACGTCCACATTCAATACCGGAGAAGTCAAAAAACACATATTCATGGGCTTCAGCAAAGCTTGTCATCTCGAATACACCTTTGATTCTTTGCCGGAATTGGAATTTGCACGCGTCCTTGAACATGACCCCGCAGTGGCAAAATGGTTACGCCCTGCGCCCACCCAGTTTCAAATCTATTGGGACCGGCAATCTAAAAAGTACGAACCCGACTTTGTGGTCGAAACGGCGGACAAGATATATTTGGTTGAAATCAAGGCTTCCAACGAAATGACAAATCCGGATGTACTTCAAAAAGCCGAAGCCGCTACGATCTATTGCCGCCAGGCAACGGAATATGCAAAACAGACAGGGAAAAAAGCGTGGAAGTATTTGTTGGTGCCGCATGATGCGGTGAGGGGGAATGTTACTTTTGGGTATTTGGAGGGGGCGTATGGTACAAGAAAATAAATAAAATACATAAATTTATTTCCGCCGCGCTTGGTCTTCGCTCCCTCTCGCTCAATCCCCCGCCGCCACGCAAACTAAATCAAAACAACAAATGCCTCCATGCTACGATATACAATGACCATCGGACAAACTTTCTTACAAGAGCTCACGTTAGAAGCAGCCGTTACAAGGCGATATTTAGACAGCGTTCCATTTGACAAACTCGACTTCAAGCCCACTGAAAAATCGGAAACCTTGGGGCGACTTGCTATTCACGTGGCAGAAATTGTTGCCTGGTGGACCTCCTGTGTTGAAGACGAAAAACTTGACTTCATTGACTTTGAACCAGCGGACATCAAGACGAAGGATGAACTGCTTGCATATTTTGATCATTTATTGGCAGGCGCTAAAACGTCCCTGGCAAATGCACCAGACGCCGTATTTGAAAAAGAGTGGTCAATGACGCATGGCGACGAGATACTTTTTACACTGCCCAAAGGACAAGTTGCCCGGTTATTTTGTATGAACCATTTGGTGCATCATCGTGCTCAATTGGGTATATATTTAAGGCTTTTGGACGTCCCGGTTCCCGCTACTTACGGGCCTTCGGCAGACGATGAGGACGTAATTTTAATTCAACCGTTTCAGTGACAATCTTACGCAATAAACCTTTCCCGAATAATTTTCCCGTCTTCCCAATCCTGTATAGCAACCTGCACAACCTTGATGGCACCATTGTCGGCGTGGTCAAAATCAAGCGACCAAACCAGAAAACTGCGCTTGCCCTTTACGATTTTGCCAACAGCCGTGAAGTCCCGAATGGCTGTCACCTTGGATAACAATTCATGCCCGATTTTTTCATTTTCAGACTTTCCTTTATGCATAACTCCATCTAAATCTGTTTTTTCAAGATTTTCGTGGTAAAACTGCTCGAAGGCTTCCATTGGTTTGCCGGCGGAAACCAAGGCTACCAATTCGTCTAATGCTGTTGCGATTTGTTGTTCTGTCATTTGTTTTATTTTTATGCCACAAAAGTAAAAGCCATTATCTTTACTGTAAAAAAGTTGAGTACACACTATTTAGTAAGTACATTATGAGAAAAATAAATTCAACCAATCACCTCAACGAAAAGCAAATGACCGAGAACTGCCCGGTTACCGCTACCATGCTTGTCATTGGCGGTCGTTGGAAAGTAATTATATTATGGAACCTCAAAAACGGCGCATTGCGCTACAATGAAATCAGAAAAGCGATACCGGCTATTTCTGAAAAGATGCTGATACAACAACTAAAAGAGTTGATGCAAAGTGGGTGGGTAAACAAGAAAGATTACAACGAAATTCCACCACGTACCGAATACAGTTTGACCGAGATCAGTATGTCATTCATCCCGATTTTGGAAAGTATCTATGCCTGGGGTGTTGAAAAAAACATAACTGGAATATGACCGCAGACAATGAAGATTTCTTGTAAAAGTGTGAATCTTACAACACTTTCCTGAAATTGTGTAATACCCACCTTTACAAAGAAGGGCACTTTTGCAACACTTCCCACCGCTTCAAGTCTAATAAAATTCAATTAAAACCTCGTTTGAAATATATTTTAAATATTATAAAAACATTTAGCAAGTTGCTCTTATTAACGTTTCTTATTATTTTCTTACCATTTTGGATTGTCTTATGGATATGGAGTCCCGGAAAACCAAAACCTTTTTTGGATGAACACGGGAAAGCCATCGTAGGTAGTATATCTGAGAAAATATATATTGACATAAATGGCGTAAAACAAGGGATGTTTATTAGAGGAAAAGATATTACAAAACCTGTGCTCCTCTATTTACATGGCGGAATGCCGGATTATTTTCTGACTGCAAACTATCCCATAAAATTGGATGAAGATTTTGTTGTCGTATGGTGGGAACAACGCGGCACGGGGATGTCTTTCCAATCAGGTGTAAAATCCCAAGTTATAAGCTCGGATCAGTTGGTGTCGGATGCAATCGCGTTGACCAATTACCTCAGGAAACGATTTTCCCAAGAAAAAATTTATTTGATGGGGCATTCCGGAGGCACATTCATCGGTATGTTAACCGCAGCCAAAGCGCCGGAGTTATTTCATGCATATATTGGAATATCACAAGTGTCCAATCAATTGCTGTCGGAGCAACTTGCCTATAATTATATGCTGGAACAGTATAAAAAAAATGGAAACAGGCGGATGGTTCAAAAACTTGAAATGGCGCCTGCAATTATAAACGGCAGTATTTCAAAGCAATACCTTGCCCTTCGTGATCCTTGTATGCATGAACTGGGCATAGGGACCATGCGATCTATGCATTCGGTGTTAAAAGGTATTTTCCTGCCCTCCCTGCGATTTGAGGAATACACTTTGAAAGAAAAAATAAATCTATGGCGTTCAAAAGCAGCATCGGGTGTAAGCGCTGTCTGGACCGAGATGCTTTCAACCGACCTTAACAAAGCAGTTTCGAAATTAACGATACCTGTTTATTTTATGGAAGGTATTTATGATTATACCTGCTCTTATACATTAGCACGATCTTATTTTAATCTGATCGAAGCGCCGATAAAAGGATTCTATACGTTCCATCAATCCGCACACAGTCCTATATTTGAAGAGCCTGATAAAATGAGCACTATTTTACAGCAAGATGTACGCAGGAATCGGATAGATTTGGCGGATCAAGACAAGCAGTAAAACGCGACTATTCTGGCAGCCGTTTATAAAGATGGCAAACTTTTGCCTGTTCAAACGTCGGAAGAGCTGATAGCCCGAGGTTGTGCGAACAGTACGCTAACATTCTTGTGAACCTGTGAATTTTACAACTCTTTCCCAAAATTGTGTAATCTCCTCACACACAATGCCCCGCACTTTTGCAGCACTTCCTACCAAAGGCATCTTGATCGCATCATGAAAAATTCCTCCTTCATTTTAACCATTTGCTTCACCATACTTATAACAGGTTTAATGGCTCAAACACTTCAAACGGTACCTTATGTTGATTTGAAAAAAAGGATTTGAAATTTCAAAAATTAAACGCACTAAACAAATATAAAATAATGCCAATTCAAACAATTAATCCTGCCACGAATAAAGTAGAGAAAGATTTTGCAGAAATGACGGCCGAGCAGGTAGATAAAGCCATTGCAAAGTCTGCCGCTGCGTATGAAGACTGGAAAAAGACGGACTATAAATTACGGGCCGAAATGTTGCACAAAGTAGCCGGTTTATTACGGGAAAAAAAGAAAACCCTTGCTAAAATGATTACCCTGGAAATGGGGAAATTAGTCGCCCAGGCCGAAGGTGAAATCAAATTAAGCGCGGAAATATTTGATTATTATGCCAACAACGCCGAAGGTTTTTTGGCCGATAAAATGTTAGACCCGACGCACGGACAGGCCTTCATTCGGCACAGTCCCATTGGTGTTTTGCTGGGCGTGCAGCCTTGGAATTTCCCGTTTTATCAGGTAGCGCGTTTTGCCGCCCCCAATGTCATGGTGGGCAATACCGTATTAATCAAACACGCTTCTATTGTACCGCAGTGCGCCATTGCCATAGAGGAAATATTCAAACAGGCGGGTGCGCCAGCGGGGCTGTACACGAATCTGTTAATATCCGGCAAAAGGGCATCGGCATTGGTGGCCGATAAAAGAATTAAAGGGGTGTCGCTGACCGGAAGTGAAGCGGCCGGTGCAAGCATTGCAACAGAGGCCGGTAAATATTTGAAAAAATCCGTATTGGAATTAGGCGGCAGCGATGCGTTTATTGTGCTGGAAGATGCGGATCTTGAAAAAACGGTCGAATGGGCGGTCGTAGGCAGGATCAATAACAACGGCGAATGCTGTGTGGCGTCGAAGCGTTTTATTGCGGTGGACAGTATTGCATCGGCTTTTTTAGCAAAGTTTAAAGACAAATTAGCCGCATTGGTTGTTGGCGATCCGATGGATGCCGCGACCCAATTAGGCCCGTTAAGCAGCGAGGCCGCTGCAGTGCAAATTGCCGATCAGGTAAAAAGAGCGGTCGATGGCGGCGCCAAAATTCTGTTGGGCGGTAAAAGAGTGGACAGGGCAGGCGCTTTTATGGAACCAACCATACTTACCAATATGCTGCCGGGCAATCCGGTGTATTACGAAGAGTTTTTTGGACCGGTTGCCGTGTTTTTTAGCGTAAAAGATGAGCAGGAAGCCATTGATTTAGCCAATGATTCTCCATTCGGTTTGGGTGGCTCGGTATTTACACAAGACATAGAAAGGGGCAAACGAATAGCCGACCAGATTGATACCGGAATGGTGTTTATCAATCACCCGACCTGGACGCAAGCGGACTTGCCTTTTGGCGGCGTCAAAGGTTCCGGTTACGGCAGGGAACTTTCCGAATTAGGCATCAATGAATTTGTAAACAAAAAACTGATCAGAATTAGTGAATTAAGCGATCCATTTTAGACTATGACAACCAAGCAAATTGTACTATCCAGCAGACCAACCGGTAAGCCTGTACTGGGAAACTTCCAGACAAATAATATTGAATTACCCGAAATTAAGGATAAGGAAATACTATTGGAAGCGATGTTTTTGTCTGTTGACCCTTACATGCGCGGCCGGATGAATGATGCCAAATCGTATGCGCCGCCTTTTGAAATCGGGAAACCCATTACGGGCGGCGTAATCGCTAAAGTGCTCAAAAGCAACGCCGTAAATTTTAAGGAAAATGATATTGTTACCGGTAACTTACCCTGGCAGCAGCATTGCATTACGACAGAAACGGGCTTATTAAAAATTGACACCTCCGTTGCGCCTGCAAGTTATTATTTAGGCATATTGGGGATGCCTGGCCTTACGGCCTATTTTGGCCTAATGCATATTGGAAAACCGAAAGCGGGTGAAACCGTTGTGGTGTCTGGCGCTGCCGGTGCGGTTGGCATTGTCGTTGGTCAAATCGCTAAACTACAGGGCTGCCGTGTAATAGGCATTGCCGGTAGCGATGAGAAAATAAAATCATTAAAAGAGGAATTTGGTTTTGATGAAGCCATTAATTATAAAACCTGTGCCGATATAACAAAATCTATTGCAGATGCCTGTCCCAAAGGCGTGGATATTTATTTTGACAATGTAGGCGGTGAAATTTCTGATGCCGTTATCAGCAACATAAACTTTCATGCAAGGATTGTATTGTGCGGCCAAATTGC
>JBAXTB010000078.1:0-18649 GCA_037130425.1 Bacteroidota bacterium | reverse complement strand
GGATAGAATCCGAAGGATCGTAGACACGGTGGGCGGGAGACGGTGGACGGTAGACGGTTTGCTTCGGGTTGGGCTTGGTTTTTACCACCGAGCGAAGACCTGGCTCGGCGGTAAAACACCAGCAAGATGAAAGATTTAGCGCTGCAAAACCAATTTCCCACCGCGCAAATCACCTTTCTCACCTTGTAATTTCCAAAAATATACCCCATTTGGAACCTCGCTTCCTGCGTCCCAAACAACCTGAAATTGCCCGGCCGGCACTACATTGTCGGCCAGCAAAGTCCGCACAAGCCGCCCCTGCTCGTCATAAATAGCCAGGCTGATACGCTCTTGTTGTGCCAATGAAAAGGTAATATTTACGTCTCCGGAAGAAGGGTTTGGGTAAATCAATTCATCCGAGTAATTGGAGTTCCAAAGCACGGGAATACCGGTCGAGAGGGAATCGTAGCAATTGGTGGCGCCGATAAAATAGGTGGCCGAAACGTCACCGTTGTGGCGGGTGGCAGTTTCGTTTTGCGGCAGGTAGGCGCGCACGTATTCGGTTTTTACGCCGTCCGGACTTACGGTTACGCGGATATGGCCGGCATTGGGCAGGAATTGTCCGGCAAAATAACCGTAATCGGCGGCCTGGTTGGCGTTTTGGAAATTGGGCAGGCTCGGTTGCGGCGTTTCCTGGTAAATAAGGCAATCTTTTTCTTGTTTCCCGAAAAAATGGTCGTGCCCGTGGAAAAAAGTCGTGACGCGGTTTTCGGTCAGCAGATCTTTAATGGGCTTGTACCAGCCGGGACGATTGGCCGCCCAGCCATCGCTGCCATTGAGGTTTTTGCCGCCCCATTCGTACAAATCTGCAAATTCGATGCCGCCGCGCCCGTCGGGGTCTCCGCCGACTAAATGGTGCGAAAACACGAATTTGAAGGTGGCGTTGCTTGTTTCCAGGGTGTTTTTAAGCCAATCGTATTGGGTTTTGCCAAGCGTCCAGCGCCAGCCGTGCAGGGAGTCGGGTTTGGGGGATGTGTACCAATATGGATCGATCACCACAAAAAGCGCGTCGCCCCATTGCCAGGCATAATAACTTTCGCGTTGTCCGACAAAAGTGTTTTGCGTAACATCGCCGGTGTAAAAACCGTCGGGCGCGGGGTTTCGGAAGTATTTTTTGCGCTCCGTTGCGCCGTAAATGGCCACATTTTGGTCGGTGCCGTTGAGTTGCCAGCCTGATTCGCCCTCGTGGTTGCCGAGTACGATGTACAACGGGACGGAATGGCCGCTGGTTTCATAATAAGAGCGGAGCAAATTGCAGCGGTAAGCCACGGTGTCGCGCGTAATCTTTCCCTGCGTGTTTTTGAGTTTATCCGACATCAAAAAATCGCCGAGGTCGATCATAAAATCGGGTGCGTCGGCTAATTGGTTTTTCAAACAACGCCGGTACAGGGCTGTATCCGATTGCGCGTCAAGGTGCGGGTCGGCCTGCACTACAAAGGTAAAGGTGCTGCCTGGGGCGCGTTGGGTGTGGAAGTTGTGTTCGGGTCGGAAAATAACCGCGCCAGGCCCCGGAAAGCGGTAACAAAGACGGTAAAAATAGCGGGCGTCGGCATTGAGGCTGTCAATCAAAATTTCGGCGGCCTGGTCGACTGCGACGTTTTTCCAAGGCGTTTGCTTGGTCAAATTGCCGCTTTGGGTACCGTATTGAGCGCAAACTTCGGCATCTACGCCTAAAAAGGCTTGTACCGTGATGCTGTGGTCGGTCGGTCTGCTGAGTAGTTCGGCGTGGGAAACGTTTGTTGTTGGCGGCGGCGGTGGCGGCGGTATGGCGGCTCCACCGCGCACACATAACAGCTTGTTTTTGACGGTTTTAGTGTCGTAGGTCGTAATGCCGAAACGGGTGTCAAGGTACCAAGCGCGCGCATTTTGGTTGGGCAGGGTGGTACTCGACCAGTATTTGAACAAGCCGATGTTTGGGAAAAAAACGGGGTCAACAGAGGGGTTTGCGCGCGTTTCGTCATTGAGTGACTGGAGTTCTTTGATGTTCGGCAAGCGCCAATCGTCGTGCCCGGCCGACACAAGGTTTTCCGCATACATCAATGCGTTTTCCCAGGTCAAAGAATCGGGCGCGGGTATTTTTTGCCAAATCAGGTTGGTCAAAAGGTCGGTTACGGTGCCGTCGCCGTTGTCTGCAAAATGGCTTGGAACGTTTGGCGGCGGGGCGAGGTCGCGTACCGCGCGCACATGGATTTTTTTCGTGCCGCCGGCGCTGACGGTCTCGCTTTTTAAATGGTTTCCGACGCCTCCGCCTTTGTTTGTTACCCAGATTTTGTTGGCGTTTGTTGCGTCGTGTTCGCTTGTCCACCAGTATTCTGCATCGGAAGCAGTAAACACGGCCACATCGAGGGCCGGGTTCACTTTCCCTTGGTTTAGGATGGAATATGCCTCTTGGGCCGTCGGCAAACGCCAGTCGTCATGGCCTCCCAGCACGAGGTTTTGGCAATAAGTCGTAGCATTTTCAAAGGTCATTTCGCCCCCGTCGCTTTGTTGCCACATCAAGCCGGTCACGGTATCAAGCACGGTTCCGTCGCCGTTGAGTTGGAAAAACGGCGGGTTTTGGGTGTAGTCCGCGTCTTCGCCGGGCGTGTTGGTATAACTTTGGGTTTGCCCGGTGTCGGGCAGGCGGCGCATGGTTTTAGGGGTTTGGGCGGAAATTGCCTGGCACAAAACCAGGGACAAACACAATGCGAACAGCGATTTTTCTACTAAAAATTTCATTAAAATCTGTTTTACGGCTGTTTTTAATAAATAAGCACCTTTTTTGTTTGGGTGGATGATCCTTCTGAAATGCGCACAAGGTGCAATCCGGGGCTAATATTTTCCAATTCCAATTCGCATTGTTCCGCTCCCGCCGGCAATACAGCAGATCGAATTAGGGCGCCTTGTTTATTAAACAGGTCGATTTTGCGGTCATAGGAGCTTGTATTTCTGGCCTTTATGCTCAGTTTTCGGCTTGTCGGATTTGGAAAAACATCAAAGGCCGCATTTTGCGCATCTGCTCCGTCATGGGTTGATAGTGCGCAGTCGCCCACCTTGTAAGAATATCGGATTTCGCGGTTTTTATGCACCCCAAGCGTGTCTGCGGGCAGGTACGCGCCTACATAATCGACGGTTACACAAGTCGGTTCAACGGTTACGCGGATATGCCCGGCGCCGTCGAGGGTCAGGTCGGTGTAGGCGTTGGCGTTGGCCAACATGCCGATTTGGTAAGTCGAATCGCTGGGCATCGGCACTTCCTGATACACCAAGCCATCGAGGGATTCCCTGGCGTACAGGTGGTCGTGGCCCTGGAAAAAGATGTCGACGCCGTTTTGCACCATGAGTTGGTGGATGGGCAGTCCCCAACCCGGACGGAACTCGTCAAATTTGTACAAATTTCCGTCGATGCCGCCCCATTCAAAGCCGGTTGCAGGCACAATACCGCCCCGGCCCTGTCCGCGATTGTGGTGTGCGAACACGAATTTGTGCGCAGCATTGCTGGTTTCAAGGGTGGTTTTGAGCCATTTATATTGAGTTTCGCCAAGGGTCCAGTCCCATTTTTGCGGTTTTTCATTTACATCGCAATCGCGGTAAACGTCGAGCACGACGAACAGCGCGTCGCCCCAGGTCCAGGCGTAATAATTTTCCGGAAGCCCGATGCCGTTTGGTTCTACGGTCATGTTGCCGCTGTAAAAATCATTGGGCACGGGGTTGGGGTAGTAAAATTTGCGCCAGTTGGTGCCATAAACGGCAATGTTGTTGGGCGGCGTTTGATCGAGATAATAGCCGGATTCGCCTTCGTGGTTGCCGAGGCATACAAAAAACGGCAAAGAATGGCAAACCGCGCCGAGGTATTGGCGGTAATCAAGATGCAAGGCCTTCATATCGTCGCTGGTGGTTTCGAGTGGCGTGTGGTCGTCGCCGAAAATATCACCGAGGGAAAGCATAAAATCCGCTGAATCGCGGGCCTGATTTTGAAGGCAAATTTGGTAAAGGCTGCGGATGCCTTTTTTGTCGTACAGGTGTTCGTCGGCCTCAACAGTGAACGTGAATTTCTGTCCCGGGGCGCGTTGTGTATGAAACGTTCGTTGGGGGCCGAATTGGAAATTTGCGGCGTTGGGCGTTTTATAAACCGTGCGGTAATAATAGCGTGTGTCGGCTGCGAGTGGCTGCAATTCCAACACAACGGGCGTTTCCGGCAGGCTGGTGACGGTTGTTGTGGATTGGGGATAAATGCCCGGCGTAGTGCCGTATTCTACATACACCTGTACGACTTGATTGAACAAGATACTGATTGTCAGCGATTTATCGGTAGGTCTTCCAAGGATTTCGTTGAAGGTTTGGGCAGAGGAGGAGCCTGCAAATAACAGGAGAAGGGCAAGGAAAAGGCAGCGGGCCGGAAAGTTCATGTTAAGACATACGAGTTGGTTCGGGGGTTGGACTTGTAATCTCAAAATTGGTTTAATAAGCCTGAAAAATTACTTTTTGCTCATGCTATATTCCTTGTCCATTTTTACAATTTCATCATCCTTTGCTTTTAAGTTATCTACCACATAATCAATGACTTGCGCGCGGCCGGGTTTGTTGTACGAAAGTTTTTGTTCCCAGCCGAAATGAACAGACTTCATCACACTTTCGGGGATCTCGCGCACGCAGGCTATACGCGTATCAAGGTAGCGGTTGCGTTTGAGTTCTGATATTAAATCGATGATGCTTGTACCGATAACTTTTTTGTAGGATTCCAGTTCATACTCGGCTTTTCGCACGTCATAATAACTAAAATCGATGAATTCAACTTCATCCACCTTGTATCTGTACATAATTTCCCAAAACCTTGGATCCAAAATATGTACCTCCGTGCGTTCGCCTTTTGCAACCAAGCGGCGCAGCGCCAGTTCTTTTAAATCCTGAAACAGCACAAAATCGTTGACATTATTGTTTTGTAATTCCGATAAATTCAGAAAGCGGCGGCGTGCAAAACCGGCTACAGCGGTATCAAAAATGGGTGTCAGGTCGTTGGCTTGCACGAGTTTTTCATTTCTGATATAGATTTCCTCTGATCCTTGTTTGACAGTAGCGTAAAAATCGCTCAATGTGGTAAGCGTTTTTTCTGGCAATCCGGATTTCAAAGTGCCTTTTACTAAACGGGTGGCGAAGTCTCTAAACTGGATCTTTTCGTAGGATAAATACTTGGCTAACAGTTTGTTGCGTGCATCCGGGTCAAAATTCAAACTCAAGGCATTGGACAATACGCATTCCGGTTCATTAAACAACTCACCCACCTGCGCGAAGAAGTTAAAGGCTTCCTCGTAGGTCGTAAATTTTTCCACACCTTCCCAATAAAAGCGCGCTTGTATGTTATTGATATCATCGTCTGTAAGGCATAAATAATCCTTGGGAATTGATTTGAAAATATGATCCTGCACTTTTTCCTTGGTGCGGATATTGGCCGAAATGTTTTCTTTATAATAAATATCAGTAACAAATTTATGCTTCCACAAATCAGAATTAAAGTAGCATTTACGCCGAATTCCCTCCATTAAATAATACACATATTCGGCCTTGTTCGGGTTTAAAATATGAAACTTAAATGCCTTTTCTATACATTCATCGTATTGATAATCATAGAGTAACAGTTTAAGGATTTCAGATTTTGCTACTTCTTTGAACCGCAGAAAACTCGCCTTGCTGACCATATAATCTTCCCCGGTCGCACCGTTTTTGGATTTTGAATAATCGGCTATTTGCGCTAAGCGTTTATCAGAAAGCGGGTGGGTTGTTTCGGTGAGTTCCCAGGTTTTTTCTTTTTGCATCAGCGACTTTTTTTCTAAGCGTTGAATGGCTTTCATACTTTCATCGATGCCCTTAATTCCGTAGCCGGAACGCTCCATCCAAACAATGCCTAAGGAATCGGCTTGTAATTCGTTTTGAACGGAAAAACGGCTCGCATCAGTTTTCATAAATACGCGCTGGAATTCACCACGTTCTGCTCTGACATAGCGGTTTAATGCGTGTTTCAAGTAATAATGCGCCAATTCGTGGGTTAATACCCCTGCCAACGCGCCCTCCGAGGGCACTTCATCCAGCAAGCCGACATTGACAAACAGAATCCCGAAGGCTGTCATGGAGGCATTAAAATTGCCGTCTTTCATGATATAGGCGTGGATGACGGTGTCCTGCGCGAGTTCCTTGGGCATTACCTGAGCCAGTACCCGGTTGATATAATCTTCCAAGGCTGGCCAGTCGCTGTACACGCGTCCACTCGAAAATGTGGAAGATAACTGCACGGCCGACTGATCTGCAAATCGGTAGGCAGAACGCTGGTAAAGTTCGTTTTTGATCTTGTCGGGAATGCCGTTGTAGATATGTTCCCGCAGGCTGGTGGTGCTGAGCTTGAAATTATCAGGCAGGGTATCGCTGTAGGTTCGGCCGAATCGGGCGGAAGGTTGAGCCAGGGTGTAAGTTGCTGATAATAAGAGGATTAGGAGTAGGGTTGGTGTGCGCATAAGGGGGTGGTGGTGGTTGAAATCTATGGTTGATTTACTGCAAAGATATAGATTTTCGAATCTTTGTCAAACGGCCCACACCAACAACCTCAACATATCACTCCCGCCATCCAAATATTCAACAAGCCTTTAAATTTTCTTGCAAACCCTCTAATTGCCCGCTTTGTTTACATTCCAGACCCATCAATGCTACCCCTTTCATTCAGGTTTCCAATATTAGCCACATTAGCATATATCTCTTGCCAACGCGTTGCCACTGCCTCATGCCCATAACGCGCAATAGCGGCCTCACTAATTGCTTTTTGATCAAACCGTGCATACTGCTCGAACATCCGCATCATGGCGGCAGCGAATTCTTCCACATCATTTACGCGTACCAAATATCCGTTTTCCGGTGTCACCAAATCAGCCGGCCCGCCGCAGTCTGTCGCAATAATAGGTACGCCGCACACCAGCGCCTCTGCCAGTACCACCCCAAAGGTTTCAAGGCTGCTCGACAATAGCAGGCATTGCCGACTTTGCAATTGTTCGGCTACTTTTTCGGGCGGCAACAAGCCCCAAAACTGCACTTGCGCTTGAATTTCAAGGCTTTCTGCCAATTGTTTCAGGCTTGGCATCAGAACGCCTTTGCCGATCAGGTCGAGTTTTAAGGGAGCGCCGGGATATTTTTTTACAAGTTTTGCAAAAGCCTTCAAAATCAAATCCGGCGATTTTCTCGGAATCAGATCACCCACATGCAAAAAGCAAAATTTGTCAGAAACTGCTTGTGCTTTCCAATGAAAAACCTCGGTATTGACTAAATTCGGAACAACCTGAATTTTTCGCCTTGTCTTTTCCTGCATCCAGCCCGCCAAGGCGCTGCTGACTGCGGTAACGGCATCAGCGTTTTTTAAAGCCTGCTCGATCAATGTATGGTGCGCCGCCGGGTATCTATGCCCCTTCATCAAGGTCAAATGTTCCGTGTACACGAAAGGAATACCCCAGCGCTGTTTGATTCCACTGGTCGCGTAGGCGGCCGGATACCCGTGCGCGTGGATGATATCAGGCATTCCGAATTGCCGGACATACTGGTTAAAACAATGCGCCACCAAACGCGCATAAAAAACTTGAAACGCCTTAAACCGAAAAGACAGTCCCAGGCCGTTCATGCGCACCGTTGGAATGTCCTGATCTATATAAACGCGGGTTTTAAAAAGATCGAATCGCTGCAACTTGCCCCCAAAGGCGCTGCGACTGATGTCCACATAAACCACGCCGGTTTGTACGCCGCTCCCATGCATGGCCAGCGCCTGATCCCTGAAATAATTGCCGCAATCAGGTCGCTCGTTTGTGATATACCAGGTTGGAATGATTAAAACTTTCATAAAAACCTGTTTTGAGGGAGGAAAAACAAATCAAAAAGTTGCAGTCGGTTGCGTTTGCAAAAAACATACAAATGATAAATAGCACCCGCAAAGTATGCCCCAACTGAGGCAAATACAGCGCCCTTGAGAGAATATGTTGGAATCAGCATAAAATCAAGGCATAATCCGACCAAAAATACAAGGATCGAAGCAAACAAATTAATACGCACAGCGCCGATGGAAACAAAATACGCGGCAAAGATAATCGGGATGGTAAAGATTGTGACGCCGATAAAAAGCGGCGCCAAAATGGCCCGCACTTCCGTGAAATCCGATCCGTAAATAAGCGGTATCAATGGGTATAATACGACCATTGCGAGAATCCCGGTCAGGGCGGAAATCCCAAGCGCCGCCCGCAAATATCGAATCGTCGCCGGAACGGAATCTGTTTGCTTGCTTTGGGATAAATGGCTCACCAGCACTGTCGCGACAACGGTTGGAAACATTCGAATCAACTGCGCTAAACTGCTGCCCACAGCGTACAAACTGGTCGCGCGCGCGCCTTGAAAATGATCTAAAATCCAATAATCTGTTCGGTAGTTGAGCATTTGAATGCCGTTGCAAAGCCAAACAAGGAGGGCCATTTGCAACACAATTCCAAAGGATTTTAAATCCAACATACCGGCATTGGGTTTTGGTATCGCCTCGGATCGAAGCAGCGCCCAGGCGCCAATAATTTGTACCAACCCGGCCGCAACGCTTGCGCCAACAACAAATGAAAACGCGTCTAAAGAATTAATATAAACTATTTCTAATTTATATAAAATCAACAAAATTAATAATGTACCCGACGATAAGAGTGTAATCAATCCGCTTTTAAAAAACAATTGGCGGGCATTGGCAAATGCCACAAGCACACCGTTCAAGATGCCGATGGAAAACTGAATGATAAAAATGAATTTCCAAAAACCCGAATCCTTTCCAACCGGAAAAACCAAACCCGATGCGTGGAAAATATCCAGCAAATACAACAATCCCAACACAACGATCCCGGCCGTCATGGAAAATAAATAGGCGGAATTGCGCAGTTTATCCGCATTAACTTTGCCCGCCGCCACTAAGTGTACGATGGATCCGGGCAGGCCAAAACCAAACCATACGTTCAGGATCAATAATGCACTGGTGTAAATGGCGTATTCGCCGTTGTAAACAAGCCCAAGCAGGCGTGCAACCAAAATAGAGGAGATAAATGTCAGTCCGGCATTGGCCGTTTGAAACAAATAGGCAAACGCAATATCAGCATTTATTTTGTTCATGTTTGCGATTGTCCGGACGATCCAAAATTATCAATTTCACAGATTTAAATGGATATTGTTCAACATTCCACGGATAAATACGACCAATTTTGCCTGCAACATGCGGATAAAATCCCTGTCTTTTTTCAGCCCTGGTGGCTGGAGGCATTGGCCGGATGCGGAAAAGTTGAGAAATTGATCTTTCAAACAAAGTCGGGTGAAGTCTTTGGTATATGGCCCGTCTTTCAAAAGCAAAAGTACGGATTTCGCTGGAATACTCTGCCGCCCTACACGCCTGTTTCCGGGCCTTGGCTCATCTCTGCCCCAGAAAATGCACCCGCACTTATAAAATCAGTCGCCGCCCGGTTTCCTTGGGTACTTTACTTTCTTACGCATTCGTTTCAGGGCCTGTCCTTCAGAAACGCTTGGGAATCAGCAGGTTTTGAAACCGAACTCCGCTACACGTATCAATTGCCACGTGTAAAAGAAGCGGAAGATTTATATCATTTGTTTCAACCCAACACCAGAAGCCGGATTCGGAAAGCCGCACAACTACTTGAAGTCCGTGCCGAACAAAACCTTGATCGCTTTTTACCCTTGTATATCCGGCACGCCAAGGAACGCAACATATTTACCAATCAGCATTTATCTGCGTTTAAAGCGCTTTTTGAAGCGGGTTTGACGCAAAACCAAGGCGCGCTCTGGTGCGCATACGATCGTCAGGACACGCTGGTTGCCGGTATTTTTGCCGTTTGGGATCAGCAGCAGATGTATATATTGGTAACGTCCATGGATCGCGATTTCCGGGAGTATCAAGCGCCGCGTTTGTTGCTCTGGCACGCCATACAACAGGCTGTAAAACAAGGACTTGCCTTTGATTTTGAAGGTGGAAATGTGCCGGGTATCGGTAGTTTTTTTGCTTCTTTCGGGGCTACAAAAACGCCTTATTTGCGCGCGATGCGGTATGGAAATAAAATTTGGCGTCGCGTAGTCAAGCGTGCTGAATTACTAAAAAACTCGGTACCGCCGAGCGCAACGTGAACATAATGCTTCACTCGGGTGTCATCCTGACGACGCAGGAGGAAGGATTTGGCCGGACGTGGAATGGGTGATTTCGCTTCGTTCTTGGGCAGATCCTTCGCTATCGCTCAGGATGAGAACTCACGGGCCCCAACACCCCAAGCCACAACGCCTCCTCGGCAACCAACCCCCGTCGTCCTGCCAAATCCCCCTCAAACCAATACGGTTTAAAATTTCCATAGTGCCTGCGTTTGACCAGCCAGGTATAGGATGCAGGCGGCATAAAAGGCTGATAACAACAAATTCCGGTGTATTCCAAACTCACAAAGTTTAAAAACAAGCAATTGCTGTCTTTTGCAAGCCTGTTTTTTACAAACAAACCATTTGGCGGCTGCGTAAACTCAACCTTGGGACGTACCTGCACTATACGGGTCAAGTCATCGTGCAAGGAATCAATCATTCGAATGTCATAATTGGAATCGCCGGCTTTTTGCGTGTAGCCTAATGCTGAAAACAGGTCGCGGGGGTAGCCAAGGGTCGCGTATTCCTGGTAAAAAAAGATAAACTTTGTTAAGCATAAACCAGCCAAAGCCACAAAAAACAAGGCTTTTTTACCTTCGCTTAACTTGTTTGAATACTGAAATACAAGGACGCATGACGCGAACAACAAGAACGGCATGATTTGGAAAAACAGCCGCCCGTAAAACACTTTCATCCCGGTCACATAACCAAGTAAAGTCTGGAGCGATAAACACCCAAGCAAGGCCCAACACAGGTATTCTAAGTTTGAAACAGCGCCGAATTTGATTATTTTCCAAGCGCTTTGCATTAAAAACCAGGCCGTGCCAATCAACAGCAACATACCGACTAAACCCTCCGTAACCCACAGATATTCAATGAATAAGCCCATACTTCCATCGTACGCAAGTTTCGGATCATACACAAAATTATTGCCGGCTACCGCGCTCAATTTGAAATACGATACGCCTGCAATGTATGAAAGACCTTCAAATCCAAGCAACACGGAAAACGCGCCTGCACCAAATCGAAACAAATTTTGAAGAAAGACTTTTAAGCCCTCAAACGCGTTTCTTTCTAAGCACAGCAACAAAAAAGCCATACCCACAAGCGGCCAATAACCCGGGTAAACCGTGAATGCAAATGCTGTAGCCACGCCGATCCAAAAGGCTTTTCTGCCTTGGTAAACCATTAAAAATGTATACAAAAAGGCGGCTAATGCGTACTGGTAAGGAAGCAAATGGCGAATATACAAACTGGAACTTGCCAATAAACTATACAAAAAAGCCGCTAACAGCGCCTTTTTTTGCGAAAAACCGCCAAGTTTTTGCCCTAATTGGTAAACCAGCCAAATCGTCCATAAAGACACGGCCACATTAACCAATTGCGGAACCATCAGCGAATCGGTCGAGCGCGGATCAAGTCCAAATACTTTAAATAAAACAGCCTGAATAAGCGTCGCCGGCATTTGAACAAACACCAAACCGGGCCGGCCGCCGGTCTCAAATAATTGCAGCAGCGCGTGGGAAATATCGCCTTTCGACAAGGCCAGCAACATATACGCCGAATACCAATATCGGAATTCATCGCCAATGGAAACAGCGCCCCGGCCAATCAGTAAAAGTCGTAATAACCCGGATATACCGAGTAATATCCAAAGTAACTTTTTGCTGGCAAGGGCTGGAAAGCGCATTACAAATACTGTTCTCCCGCCTGCGCTTTCACCATAGCCGTCACCTGTTTGATCTCCTGCTCTTTCGATTTCGGATAAATCAGCAGCGCATCCGGCGTATCAACGATGATAAAGTCGCTCATTTCCTTGAGTACCACCAACTTACCTTCGGGCGCGCGCACGAGGCAGTTGTCAGAATCAATGGCAATGATATTGCCTTGCAGCACATTGTCGTATTCGTCTTTCGGACATTCAGCGTGCAAACTGGCCCAGGTTCCCAGGTCCGACCAGCCAAATTCCGCCGGTACCGTGTACACATTCTCGGCCTTTTCCATAATGGCAAAGTCGACCGATATATTGGGCGTAGTAGGGTAGGCTTCATTGATAAAGCTTTGTTCCTCAGGGGTATTATATTTTTCGTTGCCTTGTACCAGGATTTCAAAAATATCATTGGACAAGGTTTTGAACGCTTCCAGAATCGACTGCACACGCCAAACAAAAATACCGGCATTCCACAAGTATTCGCCCGTTGAAATAAAATGCCGGGCCGTTTCCAAATGCGGTTTTTCCGCAAAACGTTTCACTTTATGTACGCCTTTGCTGCTTTCTTCCCCAAATTGGATATAACCGTATCCCGTATCCGGGCGCGAAGGCTCAATACCAAGTGTAACTAAAGCGTCGTTTTTGGCAGCAAAATCGAGCGCTACCCCGATTTTATCCAAAAAAATCTGTTCTTTTAAAACAATATGGTCGGAAGGCGTGATGACCAAGTTGGCTTCCGGATCAAGGGCCGCTAATTTAAAAGCGGTATAGGCAACGCAAGGCGCAGTATTATTCCGGCTTGGTTCGCAAAGGATTTGGTTGTCCGTAATTTCAGGTAATTGCTCTTTAATCAGGTCTTTATACGCCGCATTGGTAACAATAAATATGCGATCAGCCGGACAAATAGGCAAAAAACGTTCAAAGGTGAGGCGCAACAAACTTTTGCCCGTTCCCAGCATATCCATAAACTGTTTTGGCCGTGCTTCCCGACTTCCCGGCCAGAAGCGGCTGCCTACGCCACCGGCCATAATGGCCACATAATTGTGTTTATTTGACATTTTTTACCGTTTAAATGTGTAAATTTAGAATTTCCCGGGGCGAAAATAAGTTGCTTGCACAAAATCCGCTTATTCAATTACAGGATTTCATGTACAAGTTTGAGGTACGCTTTACCAACTAATCCGTGTTCAAATTCGCGTTGCACTTTTTTGCGCCCGTAGCGGCCCATTTGTGCCATTTCCTGTTTGGTTAAGGTACAGCAATATTCCATAACCATCGACAACGCCTGATCGTCTTTGATCGGTACCAAATACCCGTTTTTGCCTGGTTCAACCGTTTCGCGGCAACCAGCCGTATCGCTCGTGATGAGCGGTTTGGCCATCGCCATCGCTTCAAGCAACACCCTCGACAATCCTTCCCGGTACGAGGGCAGCACAATCCAGTCAGATTGCGCGATAAAAGGACGCACATCGGAAGTGGTGCCTTTGTATTGAATCAAGCCGTCTCTAACCCAGTCCAATAGGGTAGCGCGGTCAATATGCGCAGGGTTGCCGTCGTCAAGGCCGCCAAGTACCCAAAACTCCGCATTGGGGTAACTACTTTTTACCACGCGGGCTGCTTGCACGAATTCCTTAATGCCTTTGTCGATCAACAGGCGCCCGATAAACGTAAACACAATCTTGTCAGGGTTCGGATGTTGACCGTTTGGGTAAAAATGTTGGGTATCAACCCCGCAACCTGGCACCACAGTTGTTTTAGCCTGTCGCGTGATTTTCTTCTCCACCATCAAGTCCCGGTCGGAGGCATTTTCAAAAACAATGTTTTTTGCAAAACGGAAGGAAAAGCGGTAAAGCAAGGTCGTCGCAAATTGCAAAAAACCATTGTACATGAAGGTGTAGCCCAAGCCTGTAACAACGCATATTGAAGGAATCCTCAATAAAGCAGCTGCCAGGTTGCCAAAAATATTGGGCTTGATCGTGAAGTGAATCACCAAATCGGGGCGTTGAGTGCGATAAATGCCGTATAACTCGGCGCCCAAAATCAAATTATTGAAAACACCCAGGCTTTTACGGCTTAAATTCCGCAACGGGATGATTTCCAAGCCTTTAATAGATACTAAATTATGTATATATTCATCAACGGGGGCTACCACCGTCACTTGTTCGTATTGCTCCAGCAGCATCCTGATAACAGGAAGTCTGAAATTATAAATGTTCCAGGTGGAGTTTGATACCAGCATCACGCTTTGACGCGCTTTGGTCGAACGTTTTACGCCATTCACCTGTTGCCTATTACGCACCGTACCCGATGTTTCGTATGCATGTTTTGGTCTATAAGCGGTTTTTAACGTCCTCATAAACGCTTCTGATACCTGATTCCAGCTCGATTTTTGCTTGCCATCCGAGACTGTGTAATTTTGTTACGTCCATTAATTTTCGCGGGGTACCATCAGGTTTTGACAAATCATGCTGGATTTCACCTTCGTAACCAACAATGCGGCGTACGATTTTGGCAAGATCCAGAATAGAAATGTCTTCACCGATTCCGATATTCACCAATCCCGGTTCATTATATGTTTCCATCAGGAAAAAACAGGCATCGGCAAGGTCATCAACGTGCAAAAACTCCCGCAAAGGCGTTCCGGTGCCCCAAAGGGTTACAAACGGTGCCTTCGCCTGATGCGCTTCGTGGAATTTTCGGATCAATGCAGGCAATACATGGCTGTTTTCCGGGTGATAATTATCGTTTGGGCCGTATAAATTGGTCGGCATTACGGAAATAAAATTGCATCCGTGTTGCGCCCGATACGCGTCGCATAGTTTAATGCCGGCAATTTTGGCAATGGCATACGGCTCGTTGGTTGGTTCCAGCAATCCGGTAAGCAGGTATTCCTCTTTTAAAGGCTGTGGGGCCATTTTGGGATAGATGCACGAAGAACCGAGAAACATCAATTTTTTGACACCGGTTCGGTACGCTGCCTCAATGACATTGGCTTCAATCATGAGGTTGTCGTACAGAAAATCAGCGCGGTAAGTGTTGTTTGCTAAGATACCGCCCACTTTTGCGGCTGCTAAGAAAACATACTCCGGGCGTTCCCGTTCGAAAAACGCGCTGACATCGGCTTGGTTGCGGAGGTCTAAACTTGACGAATCGCTAAATGCAAAGTTCTGGAAACCAGATTTTTGTAATCTCCTCACAATGGCCGAACCCACCATACCGCGATGCCCGGCTACATAAATTTTTTGATGCTGATCCACCCTGTTCTTGTGTTTTTATTTTAAGGTACAAATGTAGTGCTAAGAAGTAGTGAAATACTTAGCTACACGAATAGAATTAATGACAACTTAGCACGCATGTAGTATTTTTGCAAAAAAACAATCGGCTAAGCATAAAGTTGCATCGAAAATGAATGATCCATATAGATACATGTCATATATAAGCGTCCGATTTTTTAAAAGTAGCGCCCAAATATGCCCCATTTAATCGCTTTTTTTTCGGAGCCGTCCTTGTCCCCCGCGCTCCCGCGTATCCGTTATGTGTTGGATGCCCTTGCGCAACACCCGTTCGCGCCTGCGGGACTTCAGTTTGCCTTAAATCCTGTCGCTGTCGACAAGTTTGATCGAATTTGTGTGTACGGAAATGCTGTAAATCAACCCGAATCTGCTTTTGTAATTCCCGCCCAGCGCCATTTTTTTTTAGCACAACCCGCTGACCATCAATTATATGCGCTAAATGAATACGATTTTAACGGCCGCAAGTTATTTGCCGTAGAACCCTTTTGGAAACCTGCCAAACAAACGTTTTTTCAAGCAAATACGTTTGCTTTTGACTGGCTCGAAACCTTGTTTTTCCACCTGAGCCGCTTTGAAGAATACGCCCCCAAACCGGAAGATTTGGATGAAATCGGGAACATGAAGAGCGCCGCGCAATTATTTCCTAAACATGGCTTGCACCATATTCCAGTAACAGATCATTTGATCGCCGCTATATTTGAAGCCCTTGGTTTTACCCCAAAAATCATGCCGACCGCTTTTTCCATTTCCCATGATGTGGATGCTTTACAGGTGTTTGGCGCCAATTTTAAACTGTTACGCTACTTAGGCGGCGTGCTTTTTCGGCATCAAAGCATTGGCCGTTGGCCTCGCATCATCCAAGATTACAAGTTGGTGCGCCAAGGACGGCAACCCGATCCGGGGGATACCTTCGATTGGTTGTTGCGCCTTGGGCCAAACGCTGAGAAAAGGATTTACTTCGGATTTGGAAACCACAGCCGCTACGACCATTTTCCGGATTTAAACCATCCGCGTTTGCTGGAAATTCGGCATAAGGCCCTTGAATTGGGCTACGAAACCGGTATTCACCCAAGTTTTAACACCTGGAAAAATGCCGAATTATTCCAGGCAGAACTTCAAACTGCCAAAGCATGGTTGGGGCAACCTGTACGCCACAGCCGCCAGCATTACCTGCATTTTGCATTTCCGGAAACGGCTGACTTAATAGAACAAAACGGTCTTGAAACCGATGCCACGCTTGGTTTTCGCGACCGTGTTGGTTTTCGCGCCGGGACTGGATTCCCGTATTATTTGTATTGTTTTAAGGAAGAAAGACCGTACCGCTGGAAGGAAATGCCGCTGGTAGCCATGGATTGCGGTTTGGTACGGGAATGGGGGGCATATCACGTTGATCTGCGCTTGAATTGGGAGCAATTTGTATCGAAAAACCGCTTTGGAACCGCGATCTCCCTTAGTTTACACAACACCTATTGGTACGAACAAGCCTTGCACGGCATTGATTTCCGCAAGCTGTTCGGATCGGTTTTAGAATCCCAAAGAAGATCTTTATGAGGGGACTTTTTTACTTTCGCACGCACCGGAACGACCCTGCCAATCAGGGTGTAGTGCAAAAATGTGAAGCATATACCAGGGCTTTTCAGGCGAACCAAATCGAGGCAGACGTGCTGTGGTATTCGGATAAAGGCTTGATATTCAATGATAAACCACTTGGTTCATCCTTGTTTAACAGCCCTAAAAAATCCCTCGGACATCTCGCTCTTTTTTACGGTTTGGGCGATTTTCAAATAACCAAGACAATTGATTTTAAGCAATACGATTTTTTCTTTATCCGCCACATGCCGACCCATCCTGCCTTTTTGTTTTTGTTAAGAAAGGCCAAAAGGATCAATCCCAACCTTAAAATCATCCTTGAATTGCCTACCTGGCCTTATGATGCTGAAATGAAGGGCTTATCAGGTCGTTTTATGCTTGGAATAGACCGGTTTTTTCGCGAAAAATTACAGCGATATACGGATCGGTTTTTGCACTACGGTCGGGAAACCGAAATATGGGGCATACCAACCATTTTTGTGCAAAACGGCATTGATGTGCAACGCATTCCGAAGCCAAAACCCAAAATATGGGATAGAGATCGGCTGCAAATGCTCTTCATTGGCAACATCAGTTATTGGCACGGCCTCGACCGATTGTTATATGGCATGTACGAATTTCAGCAAAAACTGCCGGAAAACAGAGTAATTATAAACCTGAAAATAGTGGGAAACGGCGCGGAATTGGAAGCGATACAAGCGCTGGTGTTACGCCTTGGTTTGGAAAGTTGCATACAAATGGTTCCGCCTTGCAGTGGGGCGGAATTTGATGCCTATATGGCGCAGGCCGATGTGGGAATCGGCGCCTTGGGCAATCATCGCAAGCGTGTCCGCCTGAGTTCTGCCCTCAAGCACCGGAGTTATTGCGCTTACGGAATGCCTTTTGTTTTTGGCGGAGAAGACGCTGATTTTCCTACCGCATATCCGTTTTGTTTGAGGTTGGCATCGGATGAAACGGCGGTTTCCATTGATTCGATCTTGCAATTTATGGAGCAAATTTATCAACAGTATTCGGTTGTTAATCAAAAGATTAGGGCTTATGCGGAGGATCAATTGGATTGGAAGATCAAAATAAAGCCGGTGTTGGAGTATTTAGCCCCCCCTGCCCCCCCGGTAGGGGGGTAAGCACTCACGTGGTGGATTATTGATTCATTTGTTTGAGGAAATCTAAAAGTAAGAATCTCTCGGTGGAATGAGCGCCTGCCCCCCCGGTAGGGCAATGTCATTGATTTAAGGATTTAAGATTACATGATTTAAGATTACATGATTTAAGATGTAGTCGCGTATTTCTGGTTATTGTGGTTGCTTTATTCGTATTTGTAACGGAAATGGGCGCTTGCGGGAAAGGATTGGCCTTTCGAAATGCTAAGCGTTACAGCACCATCTAAAATCTTAAATCATGTAATCTTAAATCTCAAATCCTTCAGTCAATGACATTGCCCGGTAGGGGGGTAAGCACTCACGTGGTGGATTAATGATTCATCTGTTTGAGGAAATCTAAAAGTAAGAATCTCTCGGTGGAATGAGCGCCTGCCCCCCCGGTAGGCAGGGTTGATTGGTTCTGCATCGAACATCCAACAAGAAGCGAAGAACAAGGAACATCCAACAACGCTCGCTATAACTCATTGAACGTTATTACTCAAATTCGACCCATTATTCGCATAATTTAATATTTTACAATGCTGGACATTCCTTGCTGGATGTTCCTTGTTGGATGTTCCTTGTTGGATATTCCTTGTTCAACGCAGAACCAATCAACCCTGCCCGGTTGGGGGCAATGTCATTGACTTAAGGATTCAAGATTTAAGATTACATGATTTAAGATTTTAGATGGCGCGGTAACGCTTAACATT
>JBAXTB010000077.1:0-18843 GCA_037130425.1 Bacteroidota bacterium | reverse complement strand
TTGGTAACGTCGTCGTTGGTCGAACCCTGTTGTTTCAGGGTCATCAGGTTGAATATACCGAACATCAGGGAAAGTCCCCAAAACGGAATTTTTTCCCAAATTAATTTAAAGCTGATCGGACGACGGAACCAATAGTCCAAAGCCAGCATGGATAAGGGCAGCGTAACAGCTTGTACCTTAGAGAATAAGGACAATACGGCCAGCACCAGCATAGCAACATAATACGTGAGTTGTTTGCCCCGATCCTCCGTTTTGATCCAGCGCACATAGTACACGAGCGCCGCAAAGAAGAAAACGGCAAACAACACGTCCTTACGCTCAGTTGCCCAGGCTACGGATTCCACCCGCATGGGGTGTATCCCGAACAGCAGCCCGCCGACAAAGGCGCCCCAGATGCCAATGCCCATCATTAGCAAGAGCCGCATAGCAAAAAATACGGTCAGCAGGTGCAGGGCTAAGTTGGTTGTGTGGATGAGCGTGGTATTAAAATCGCCAGCAATGGCTTTTTCAATTCCGAATGATAGGATCGGCAAGGGGTTGTAGTTACCGATTACGTTACCTTTTTCGAGGTCAAAAATATTGGCAATTGTTTCGCTCCAGGGCGCGCCGTGGCCGATGCGCGCGAGGTTGGGATTTTCTGTGATGTTCGGATCATCGTCCCAGTTGACAAGACCGTTCCGCAGGCTGGGCAAATAACAGATTGCCGTGATAATCAGCACAATAGATGCGTAGGTAAACCATCCGGTAGGCTCCAGGCTGTTGTTTCCGGAACTGCTTGCCTTTTTAGGCGCCTGTTTTGTTGGAGCCGGCTGTTTGACTTTTACTACCGGAACGGGTTTCTTTGCCATAAAATTAAATTGTCGTACTGTCTTTTCTTTGTTGAAATGGGGGCAATCCCCTTAATAATCGCGCAAAAATAGCGAACGAATCCAAATCAAGTTGCCTTATCGCACTAATTTACAACCCGAATCACGCCGCGCATCACCTGCGCATGTCCAGGAACCGTACACATAAAGGTATAATCGCCTGCTTTTGACGGCGTTGTGAAATAAATGCTTTCCGCTGTGCCGGGGGCTACTAACTTGGTGTGGTACAGGATTTTAGAGGTTTTAGGGATGTAATACAGTTCGGGCCCTTTCAAACCCAAATTCATGGCCAAGTCACCCACAGCGTTGGCTTCGCCGGGTTGTACAATCACGCAGTTGTGCGGCATATCGTCCACGTTGTTGAAGTTCCATTTTACCTTGGAACCGGCCTTGAGCGTGAAAAGTGTTTTGTCAAATTTTAACCCCGGTAGCGTTCCCAAAGAAATCGTTTGATCCACTTTCCCGTTCCATTCCTCCGGCATTTTTAACTGTCTTTTCTTTGCCGCTGTTGGCGTTGCCGGGGCCGGTGGCGCAGCGTTTGCTTTAGCCGCAGCAGCTTCCATTTTCATGGCGCTGTGGTCCATTTTCATCGGAGCTGCTTCGCCGGTAGAGGCATCCGCGCTTTCTTTTTTGGCTTTTGCTTTGCGCGCGGGCAGGCGCAAGGACTCGCCTTCGGGCAGGTTATTTAAGGTGTAAAAACCGGTATTGTGCAACAAAGCGGCATTATTCGAGTAGGCCCGAACACCCTCCGCTTTGATTTCATAAATGTATTTCAAACGCAAACTATCCACCACCAAATGCGCCCGCGTGCCGTCTTCCGAAACAACCACGCCCTGGATGAAATGCTCTTTTTGATTTACAATCGGGCTGCCATAAACCGGATGGTACTTGTAAATAAAGCCGGTAACGCTGTAATTGTCCGGATTTGAAGCGCTGATTTTGTCGACCGGTTGCGTAAATTCTATTTCAAAGCCGTCGGGCATCGCGCGCACGGCCTTCATTTCAAACGGCATTCGGCCGGTCCAAACAAGGCGCTGCAAGCCAAAAGGCGCCGGGCCGGTAGAACCCCAGCCGCGGTTGGTTTGGCCGACAAACAAAGATCCGTCGTTGCCCCAGCACATGCGCAATACACCCGATTGAAAACCTTCCCGAAACGGAAACGCCGCGCCTTGGTATTCGCCTTTTACTTTTTCTAAGAAAACGCGCATAATCTTGCTTTGCCCTTGGTCGCCGATCAATACCTGACCGGAAAATGGGCCAAACACGCCTTTGGTATCATCCGTCACAATTTCAGAGGTGGAAATACCCAAAATGCCGTGGGGCAGCCAAACAGCGGGCAACTTAATGCCGGGCAATACCTTTTGAACGTCAAATAAAGGCTTAGGCGTTTCATCGGGCAGGTTTTCCGGCTTGATCGGCGTCGACCAGGCAGGTGTTAAACGCGGATCAACCTGGCGGTAAAGTTCAGCCTGACTAATTTTTACCGGAGATTCGGGTCTCGAAGTCCAGGCCAAACCGGCCGGGTGACCGGTAAAATCGCCTTTTTCTACATGCACCAAACCGCCGGAGCCCATCCAGTCGCCCTGATTATCGCCGTAAAAAAACTCGTTGTCGATGATGCCGATGCCGCAAGGGGAGCGCATCCCGGTCGCCCAAGGCTCCATCGTGCCGTCGGGTTGGATGCGCATGGTCCAGCCGCGCCAGGGTACCCGGCTTTGCCCGCGCCACCATTCCGGGGAAAAGAATCCGACATTGGTGGTGACGAACATGCTGCCGTCGGGCATGATTTTAGGCCCGTAAGAATATTCATGGTAGTTGCCCGACAAAGGCCAGGCAAACACGGTTTCGTATTTGTCGGCGCGGCCGTCGCCGTCGGTATCGGTCAGTTTGGTAAGTTCACCGCGCTGGGCGGCGAAAAAAGAGCCGTCGCGGTAAGCCAAGCCCAAAACCTCGTGCATCCCGGTGGCAAAACGCCGGAAATAAGGTTTGGTCGGTTCCATCGCATACGGGTTTTCAATCATCCAGATATCGCCGTGGCGGGTGGAGGCGGCAATGGAGCCATTGGGCAGCGTAGCAAGGCCGCCCACTTCAAGGATGACGTCTTCCGGGATCGGGACGGTGATAATTTTATAAAAATCGTCCTCCACCGGCGGTAAATCCGCGTTGTTTTGGGCGTTTAGAAACTGGGCTGCCGCCAACAAAACCAAGGGCAGGCATATATTTTTTATGAATCGGATCATATCAAAATGCAATTTACCAAATCAAGGAATAACGAACCGGAGCGCCGTTTTGGGCAGGCACGATCAGGTCTGTTTGTTTTTTACCCGCGCGAATGCTCGCTTTCGCCGCGTTTTCAAGGCGGATATAGTATTTTCCGTCAATGAGATAGAGTTTGTCGGACAAGGCCTCTATTGTTTGTCCGCTTGCCAGCCTGAAATACAGGGCGCCGGAACCCACATTTTTTGCTTCCAGGTTGCGGGTTAAACCGTTGCCGTTTTCGGTGTATGTTGTTTTGTCCGAAACCGTAGCGCCCCAACTTTGGTATTGAAATTCAGGTGTTTGCGTTTTATCTAAATTATACCCAAGCGCGCGGAAGTTTGCGGCAGCAGGTAAGGTATCGGGCAGAACATCTTCCGCTTTGTTTATTTGTACCAAAGTCGGCGCGTCCTGCAATTTCAACACCACACCGTCGGGAACAGAATTGCCGTCGCCACGAGAATTCCACATGGGCGTGGCGTCTAAAAATCCGCCTTTCCAAACCTGGTATTGCGCGCCGTTTGCGGCATTATAACTGTATGACAGGTTTTCCGGAAAACCTACATTGATTGCACGCACAATCCGGTGCGTGCTGCCTGTATCCAAAGATGAAAAGTCTGAAAAACTGCGCAAAATGACTGTTTCTGTTCCAGCTTTATTGATAATCGGCCGTGTTGGGTCGGGTGGCGCCAAAGAACTGAATGATTGAAGCGCAATATTTCGGAAGCCGGGGCCTTCTACTTCAAGGGCAAGTCCGTTGGGAAACCAGTTGTCGGGTTTGGCGTACACTAATTCAAAAGGCAGGTCGCCAGCGGGCAAATTTGCTTGTTTTTCCTGTGTCCACTCAGCAAACGGAATGATTTCCTGACCATTGATGCGCAACAAACCGCTACCAAAAGCATTGAGTTTGAACCTGTAATTGCCTGCTTTGGGCGCTTTGAACACACCGGTGTAACGCAGCAAGAGTTTTTCATTCATGCGCGCGACTTCCTGCGTGAGGATGGCCGTTTTCCCCGTTGCCTTAGGCGTCAGGGTTTTAAAATCCGGAACAACCCGGTAATCGCCTTGATAAACAGCGTATTGCAGGTTTTCAAGCCGGGCTGATTCGCCGTCGTATTTTTTGTAGCGGATATTCCGGAAGGCTACCGGACCGTGATCGCCTTGAAAAAACAAAGCGCCTGTGGCCGATTCGCCGGGGAACGCCTGGCCGCGCGTGGGGCCGGTCAGTTCGAGGTTTTCGTGCAAAACAGCGCCGTTTAGTTCGATACGCAGAATTCGGGCGTTTGCAATTTTACGGCCTGCGGCGTCAAAACGCGGAGCCTGAAACGAAATATGCAGTTTTTGCCAAAGTCCGGGCGCGCGACAGGCATTGATGCGCGGCGCGTAACCCTGATAGCCTTTTTGGCCTTCCGGCAACGCATCGTCCCAGCGCTGGTAAATACCGCCGCAATCGCTGAAACTCGGATTGGCAACGCCCCAACTATCAAACAGTTGAACTTCGTAGCGGCCTTGCAAATAAATGCCGGAATTGGAATGGCGGGCCATCATAAACTCCAGTTCAAGATCCATATCGCCGTGTTCTAATTGGAACGTAAGGTTTCCGCGACTTTTAGAATCCGGCAAATTGACCAAGACGCCTATTCCTGGCGCCGTGCTCAAGGCGTCGTCTTTGGTAAAATCGGCGTGCGCAGCGCCCGCGATTTTCCAGTTTGAATCCGGTGCGCGAAAAGGGCTTAAATCTTGCAAGGGAACTGGCGTAAAACCTTGCGCGTCGGGGTTTTGAGCCGACATTGAGACCCAAAGGCTGCTAAAAACAAGCAGCAATACCTGAAAAGGCAGTTGTTTTTTATACATCATACGGAATAAGTAGGAAAAACGGCGTTGGCGGCGGCGAAAGGTAAAACTATTTGCTTGTCATATTGATTTTTTACACTGAAAACTGTGTGCATAACAAGGCAACCAAACTTTCTTCTGTCGGCGCTTCCGGGATAAGCGGTTGGGTGATTCCAAATGTGCGCAAAGCAGCGGCCGTGCTTTTTCCAATGGCTACACAGGTTTGGCGCGCATTCGGCTGGTGAGCGGCGAAATAAGCCTCGGCGTTCATGGGGCTTGTAAACACCATTACCGCAGCATTTGAAAGGGGCGGATCTGAAATCGGGCGGTTGTCGTACACATCCAGCGATCTAATCAGGGTATGTTCGCTGAGTTTGTTGCGCAGGGCCATGCGTGCGTTGCGGGCGCCCGCGAAAAGCACCGATGGTGTTTTAACCTGTTTTATGAACGACGCAATGGTGGTATCCGGATCGCCGGTTCCGGTAAAATCCACTGGATCAACAAATTCGGCAAGGGCTGTTGCTGTGGCCGGACCAATGGCCGCCCATTTGGCAAGCGGTTTTTGGATATTTTGTGCTTCCAATGTTTGAAAAAAGAAGCGCACGCCGTTTCCGCTGCTGAAAAAAATCCAGTCGGCGCTCGGAATAATTTCAAAAGGAAGCGGACTGAGTTGAATAAGCGGCAGTCCTGAAACTTCCCAGCCGAATGCGCTGAGTTGTTGGTCAAAAAATGGACAATCCTTTAACGAACGCGTGATAAAGACCTGCATGAATATTGGTTGAAGCCCAAAACGGATTGGAAGATATTGTTGTTTAGGCGCTTGAAGCGCAAATATTTCGGAAAAAGATGCAGACGAGCATATCATTTTTTGAAATCAAAATTGAAAATCCAAAATCCGTTCTATCTTTCCCGCCGAAAACAATCCGACGAAAACAACTTTTCCTTTAACATTCAACTATCTATGGCAAATCTTTGGGTAAAAAAACCGCTTTCGCAGCTCATGGCGATGGCCTCCGATTCGGATAAAGGGCTTAAGCGGACACTCGGCGTTTTCAATCTGATCGCGCTTGGGATCGGGGCAATTATCGGCGCCGGATTATTTGTACGCACTGCTGCGGCTGCCGGGGAACACGCCGGGCCGGCAGTTACCATTTCTTTTATTATTGCCGCTGTAGGCTGTGCATTCGCCGGACTTTGTTATGCGGAGTTTGCATCCATGATTCCGATCGCCGGCAGCGCGTACACGTATGCGTATGCGACGATGGGCGAATTGGTGGCCTGGATTATCGGTTGGGCATTGGTGCTTGAATATGCTTTGGGCGCCGCTACGGTATCCATTGCCTGGAGCGAGTATTTAAACCTGCTGTTGGGAGGGGCGATTCCATACGAATGGTGCCACTCGCCGCTTGAATCAGCCTTGGTGAATGGCACCTTACATTCAGGGATTATGAACGCCCCTGCTTTGCTGATCCTGTTGCTGCTTACGATGCTGCTGATTCGCGGCACGCAACAATCGGCTACGGTAAATGCAGTCATCGTGTTTATCAAAGTTGCCATTGTACTGGCATTTATCGGTTTGGGCTGGCATTTCATTAATCCGGCCAACCATATTCCGTATTTAATTCCCGCAAATGCCCCGGACGCCTTAAAACCCGATGGCACGATGTACAGTTATGCAGGTTTCTTCAAACACGGCTGGGGTGGCGTTTTAACCGGCGCAGGCATTGTATTCTTTGCATTTATCGGTTTTGACGCGGTTTCAACGGCAGCGCAGGAGGCTAAAAACCCAAGCCGCGATATGCCCATTGGTATTCTTGGTTCGTTGGCGGTTTGCACGGTACTGTATATTTTGTTTTCGCACGTACTGACCGGGCTGGCGCCATACACAGATTTCGTACAGGCGGGCAAGGAGGCCTCGGTTGCGTATGCCATTAAAACTTACATGCCGGGTTACGGTTGGCTGGCCACTTTGGTGACTGTTGCCATTCTTGCCGGGTTCTCTTCTGTGATTTTGGTGATGTTGATGGGTCAAAGCCGTGTGTTCTACTCCATGTCGAACGACGGTTTGTTGCCGAAAGCGTTTTCCGAAGTTCACCCGAAATACCGCACACCTTACAAATCCAACATGATTTTATTTGTATTTGTTGGCGCCTTTGCAGCCTTTATTCCAGGCAGCGTGGCGGGCGATTTGACCAGCATCGGTACTTTGTTTGCGTTTGTGCTGGTGAGTCTTGGCGTTTGGGTGATGCGCCGCGCAAACCCGGAACTTCCGCGCCCGTTCAAAACGCCATTGGTTCCTTTGGTTCCGATTCTCGGTATGTTGGTATGCACGGCGATGATCGTAGGATTGCCCGGCCCAACCTTAATAAGCGCTTTAGTTTGGATGATTTTTGGCTTGGTTATTTATTTCGCATACAGCCAGAAACATAGTCATTTGCAGAAATAGTCGTTTTTTAAACATAAATGAAAGCATTAAGGCTCTTTCGGTAATTTCCGGGAGAGCCTTTTTGTTTCTGGCAAAGTATTTGCCGGTTCCATTAACATGTATAACTTTGTACATGTAATCCGCTTGTCCAGCTAATATCTGGTTTCCCTACTCTGCTGCCGGACGCAATCATTTATTGATCCAAAAACAATTGCTCATGCATCGGCTTCTTTTACTTTTTTTTACGTTGGGATGTTTGCAATCGCAGGCCCAAAATGTTACCGAAATCCAAACGGTCGCACAGCCCCAAAGTACAATTACCTGGGTGACTAACTGCGCCAATAAATCTTTTTGCCTGCTTCCCAACTCTTGTACCACTGGGTACTGCGCCTTTGCGGAAAGGGCGGTCACAACTTGCAGTAGTCCGATTCTGAGTTATTCTTATAAAATTGATTTGGATAACAATGGCAGCATTGATATTCAATCCAGTTCAGATTCCATATACGGTACTTATAACTTAGGAACGAATAAGATCACCTGGCGTGTAACTGACAATTGCGGCGCGGCGAGCACCTGTTCTTATTTGTTTACGATTAAAGACTGCCAGCCGCCTAACATGCTGTGTATTAATGGTTTGACGCAAGGGATTGACCCGCCGCTTTGCAGTGAAACCTTTATGGCCTCTACTTTTATTCAAAGCATGTCGGATAATTGCACTCCTACCAATCAATTAAAAGTGGGCATTCGCAAATTTGGCAGCGGCACGGGATTTCCAACCGAAACAAGCGTTTCGTATGGTCGTTGCGATATAGGAACCAATTTTGTGGAGGTTTGGGTAAAAGATGGAAACGGGCTGACCAATTCCTGCCAGAACTACGTGCTGGTGCAACCCAACAGCGGCGGCTGCGATTGCAACCCGGATGCTGATATCTTTCTACAGGCTTGCGCGCGCACTTCGGGCAATAAAAAAATACCCTTGCTGGTGTTGAAAAGCAGCTTAATTTCAACAGGCGGCGTGCAAACGGCGGTGAATAAAATCCGGCAGGTGAATGTCCCTGATTCCTGTGGCATGATACATTACGACAAATTGCCTTTTGGCGGAAATTACCGCACCGTAATCCGAGCAGAACGGACGGGCGACAATAATCCATTGAACGGTGTTTCTACCTTTGATTTGCTGCTGATTAGCAAACATATTTTAAATATTCAGCCTTTGCAAAATTTTTACCAAATCCTTGCGGCTGATGTAAACCGAAGTAGTTCCGTAACCACATTTGACATTGTGGAAATCAGGAAATTATTGCTTGGAATTTATGACACCTTGCCCGGACTTCCATCTTGGCGGGTTATTCGGGCAATGCCGAATCCTTCAGATTTGCTTGCATTTGGGGCAGTACAAGACAGTTTTGTGTTCAATTTCAACAATATCCAAGGGGATACTACCCTTAATAACTTGAATTTTATTGCGGTGAAATACGGGGACATCAATCAAAACGCATCAGGTTTGGCGTCTGAGCCGGATGATCGCGACGAGTTGCCCAAATTTCCGATCGCCTTGAACGATATAGATTTACAAGCGGGTGAGACGGTGGAGATTCCGGTTCGGTTTGCGCAGAAAAAGATGGCTGAAGGTTGGCAATTGGCTTTACAAATAGATCCCAACATCGCGCGGGTCGAATCGGTAGAAGGCTTATCTGACGAGTATTACACCCTTGGGCCGGATGGCCTGCTGCGCGCTTTATGGTTCGACGCTTATGGGCCGAATAACGGGACGGAACAACTATTTCGATTGAAACTGAATGTATTACAATCGGCAAGGCTGTCAGATGCGCTGCAATTAGACGAACGGGCGCTCAAACCTGAATGGTATGGACATACTGAAAATAATACGCCGGTGCGGCAAGGTTTGGGATTACAATGGTATCAAACCATTGGTAGTACCGATCAAATTTCATTGCCTTCGCCCAATCCTGTCGGCGCAGAAACTGCATTTCACATTTACTTGACCGAAGCGTCGTTGGCCACGCTAAGCATTTATGATGAGGCTGGCCGAATAATTTATACCTACAAAACGGATATGGATCAGGGCAGCGGCATTCTTAACATTTCCGGGGATGTGTTTCCCGGACCGGGTGTGTACGGGTATAAAATTCAGGCGGGTGAAGCAGTGTTGAGCGGGAAATTGCTGCGGTTTTAAGAAAAAGGTGAAAATGTCGCTCAATTTGGTTATCTACAGGTTCGCTCAACCTGAAATTTGGTAAATCCGGCCAACCCCATTACTTTTGTACAAAACACAAAAATCGTGATGTCAAGTCTTTCTATAAAGCAGCCATTTTCAAATGTCCAAATGGAACTTCTAAAACTTTACGCGGCCGGCGTGTAAGACCAATATCTCAACGAAATCAAAGAGATGATTGCCAGATACTTATTGGCCAAAGCAAAAGAGGAAGCCGGGATTGTCTGGCAGGAAAAAGGATATTCAGCAGATACTGTTAAAGAATGGTTGCAGGGGGAATGACGGCATTTTAAAAAATCTATAACCAACACCATGATTCGAACACTTATTACACTCTCAGCAACCCTGTTCTTTTTCGCCTGTCAACAAACACCCGCCGGCACTACCGCCGCCAAACCTGCACCGCCAACAATCACTGTCCCCGACACCATTTTCGTCGAAGTGGATTCAACCGGTAAAATGCGGTTCGGGGGAAAAGACATTTCGGATACGGATGTGCTGAAGGCCCGCTTGAGCGATTCGCTCAGCACGTTCCGGAAATTAGGCGGCAAAGTACCCGCAATGTGGTACCATACCCACGGCGATGTGTTGATGGGTATGCGCGGGGCGTTGAATGACGTGTTTACGGAAGTGAAGGAGGCAGTAAAGTAATTGAACTTATTCAAAAAACGCTATCTTTGTGCAAAAGATAAATGCTTCATGACAAGTGCCTTTCGATTGGATAAAACAGCAGTTCGAGTTGTCAAATTAGAAAGTCAGGGGACTGATTTCTTCTTTTGGCAATCCCAACCCGAATGGAAGCGCCTTGCTGCATTAGAGGCAATCAGACAAGAATATCACCATTGGAAATATGGTACTGAACCCAGACTTCAAAGAGTTTTTACAATTGTTAAACGAGCATGAAGTTCGGTACATGGTCATTGGCGGATATGCCGTAGCGCACCACGGCCATCCGAGATATACCAAAGATTTAGATGTTTGGTTATGGGTTTCTCCCGACAATGCAAAGAAAATCATTGACGTTCTAAACGCATTCGGATTTGGCTCAATAGGTCTCACTGAAAAAGATTTCTTAAACGCTGAAAATGTCGTTCAATTGGGTTACCCACCTGTACGGATTGACATGACCATGTCTATAAGCGGATTAGCATTTGAAGATTGCTATGAAAGACGAGACATTACAAGTATTGATGACATAACGATCAATTTTATAGGCTTGTCTGACTTGAAAATCAATAAGTTAGCCAGCGGCAGGAAGAGAGATCTTGACGACGTAGAAAATCTGGAATAAAACAAATGACAAAAGAAGCAATTTTACAAGCCCTGCGTTCCGTGCGCGACCCGCAAACAGGCCAGGATCTCGTGGCCGTTGGGATGATCGGCGATATTGAAATAGAGGGAAATAATATCAATTTCAAACTCATGGTGCCTTCGCTTCAAATGCAGGGCAAGGCTGAATTGAACTTTGCCTGCATGGAAGCCATCGCTAAATCCTTCCCGCAAGCCAATGTAAATGTGCATTTTATGGCGCGCACACCCGGCAGTCAGGAGAACACCAGCATTGTGCCGCATATCAAAAATATCATTGCCGTGGCCTCCGGTAAAGGCGGCGTAGGCAAAAGCACGGTGGCCGTAAACTTAGCCTTGGGCCTGAAAAAATTGGGCGCCAAAGTTGGCCTCATGGACGCTGATGTGTATGGCCCCAGTATTCCCACCATGCTCGGACTGACTGGCCAACGCCCGAAGGTGAAAGACGTGACCGGCAAAATCAAAATGGTGCCGCTCGAAGCCTACGGGATGCAAAGCATCAGCATCGGGAACATCATCGAACCGGATCAGGCGGTGGTGCTGCGCGGCCCGCGTTTGGCAGCCGTCATCAAGCAGTTTTTCAACGATGTGCTTTGGGAACCGCTCGATTTTATGATCGTGGATCTGCCGCCCGGCACCGGCGACGTACAATTGACGCTGGTACAAACGGTACCTGTAACTGGTGTCGTACTCGTTACCACGCCACAGGAGGTAGCGCTCGCCGATGCAGTTAAAGCCATGAATATGTTCATGTTACCACAAATCAATGTGCCGATTTTGGGCATCGTGGAAAACATGGCCTGGTTCACACCGGAAGAATTGCCGAACAACAAATACTACATTTTTGGACAAGGCGGCGGCAAAAAATTAGCCCATGCCAGCAATTCGGTATTGCTCGGACAAATTCCATTGGTACAAGGCATCCGCGAAGGCGGCGACGAGGGCAAACCCGCCGTGCTGAAAGACGGCGGCGTCATGTCGGAAGCCTTCCTGAACGTAGCGAAAAACGTGCTGCGGCAGGTGGCTGTGCGCAATGAATTGATTGAACCTTCGCGGGTTGTGAGTTTGGGCGAGTAGTAAGTTATACAAAACTCAAGCCCGAATTTAGTATCCCTTCCGCGCGCGCGCGAACCCGCTCGTCCGTCGTAAAGGCTGAAATGGTTTCGCCTACCAAGCGTTCGTCAATTTGCAACAAAGACCCCAAGTCATTCAAACGCGATTGCGTCGCTACGCGGCTGATGGCATCGGCAAAAATGCGACTCATACCGCCGTTGCCTTGGTTGATGGCTAAGGCAACCATAAGCGTGAGTGAGGCCTCAGAGGTTAGGATGTCGCCTAATCGGGGAATCGAAATTTGCAGCCCGCCTGCCGAAATATTCAGGCGATAATTGAGCGCTGGTTGTACATACAAGTTATTGGCCATGCGCAATTGTTCCCGCACCAGCATCGGGTCGAAACCGGCCTGAATGAAAGCGCCGTACAGCAACACATTATGCTGGATATACAACCAGGCATCATCGCCGCGCAATTTAGCGCCGTTTTCGTTCAAAACCGTGGTTTCTCCATTTTCAGTATCTATGCCGACCTGTTGGAAAATGCGCTGAAACTGACTTGGCGCATTTAATTCCATGCTCTCCATTAAACGGTTTAAACTTCCGCCCACGGCAGACGAACCGGTGAATTGAATAAATCCGTAAGAAAAAATGGCTTTGTCGTAACTATTGATGGCATCAAACTGGCCTTCGTGCGTAGACACGTATTGCAGCGCGCGCGCCTGTGCGAGCGTAAGCCCGACGCCTTGTACGGTATTCACATCCAAGGCCATATGCGACTGGCCAGCGTACATAATGCCGTTTGGATACATCATAAAACGCGAGTTTGTAAGGTTGTCGCGCATATTGGCCACTACAGAACCGCCATTGAGCAAGGGAACAGTCAATAAATACCGTTGAAAACCCATATCCTGCCTTATTTCCAAGGCAAACTGCCGGCGATTGGCTAAGTAATCATTGCCAAACACAGGCGCTGGAGGCTGGGGCGCTGGTGTCGGTGTTGGCATAGGCGGTACTGGCGTAGGCCCCGGCGCTGGCGTGGCCGAACTGCGTACCCGAAGTGTTTGTCCCACGCTCAAGTTGTCGGAAATAAGCCGATTAAGCGTTTTAAGATCGCCCACGCTCATGCCGAATTTTCGGGCCACCCCGAACAAAGTATCGCCTTTAGCAACGGTATATACTGAAATCGTTTCCATGATTATCCTGCGTTTACTTTAATTATTGTTTTGATTTTCAATGCAATATCTTCCAAAACAGTTCCTTCATGAGTTCTTCTTCACCTGTGTTGGTCATGTCTGTATCTACGCCTTTAGAGCGCAAATCGTAGGTTTTGAGCAGGCTGATAATTTGTATGGTTTGGGCCAGACTGTAATTATTCAAGGCCATTTTATATTCTTTCAAAAACCATTCCGATCTCAGTTCAAGGGATTTCACCATCTCCGCATCGCTGGCATTTTTCAAAAAATGCAACATATACACCTTTGAGAAATAGGAAAACAAACTCGAAATCGTCACAATTAACGGGTTTTTTCGAATATTGGAAGCAAAATATTGCTGGATGCGGGCAATTTTGGCCTTGTCGCGGGTAGCAAACGCTTTTTGTAACTCATATACGTTGTATTCCTTGCTGATTCCGACGTACTCCTGCACGTGATTGGTCGTAACGGTGGCGCCCGCCGGAAGGTTCAAGGCTAATTTGTCGAGTTCGTTGGTGATACGGCCCAAATCGGTGCCCAAATACTCCGCCAGCAAATTCGCAGCGGTGGCTTCCATGCTCAGTTTCTTCGACTTACAATATGCGCTAATCCAATCCGCTATTTGATTGTCATACAGTTTTTTGCTTTCAAAAGCCAGGGTTTTGGCTTTCAAAATCTTGCCGAACTTGGTGCCCATGTCGTATTTCTTGTGTTTAAAACACACGACAAACAGGGTACTTGGCATGGGATTTTCCATATAGCCAGCCAAATCGGCGATGGTTTTCATTTCCTGGGCTTCCCGCAAAATCACAACCTGGCGTTCGCTCATCATCGGGAAACGCCGCAAAGAATCGAGCAAAGTCAGCGCATCAACGTCTTTTCCGTATAAAATCGTCTGATTGAAGCCCTTTTCCGCTTCGGGCAGAGCATTGGCATCTATTGCCTCCTCCAACCGGTCGATGAAAAAGGGTTCTTCGCCGTGTAAAAAATACACGGGCGCAAATTTTTTGTCGCGAATATCGCGTAATATCTCTTCAAAGGTCATAATCACCTAACTTTGCGGGCCATGAAAGTATTACTAAGTACCCTTAATGCCAAATATATTCATACCAATCTGGCGATCCGTTTGCTGTACGAGCTCAATCAGGATCACCCTGGATTGTCGTGGAAAGAATTCACCATCAAGGAAAACAAAGACGAAATCGCGGCTTTTTGCCAACATTTTGACGTCCTGGCTTTCAGTTGTTATATCTGGAACATTACCCAGACATTGGAAGTTGCCCGCAAAATAAAGACTTTAAACCCAACCGTCAAAATCCTGCTCGGCGGCCCGGAAGTGAGTTACGAATGGCAGGAAATAATTAGCCGCCCGGAAGTGGATTATATCATCACCGGCGAAGGTGAAATTCCGTTTCAAACCTTTTTACGCGATTTTCCTGATGTCTCGAAAGTGCCCGGTTTGGTGCAAAAAACGGAACACGGTGTGCATTATCATCCGGAAGCTGGCACTTTTGACTTGACGCAATACCGCGACATTATGCCTTACCGGACCGATGATCCGGCTGAATTATACAACAAGGTGCTTTACTTGGAAACTTCGCGGGGTTGTCCTTACAAATGCGAGTTTTGCCTTGCCAGTTTGGACAATAAAGTGCGCTATTTGCCAAATGAAAGCCTAAAAGCGACCTTGCTGTACCTCATGCAAAACGGGCGAACGATCAAGTTTTTGGATCGAACGTTTAACATGAAACGCGATTTCACCCTTGATATTTTTAAGTTTATCCTTGAAAATCACCGCCCGGAAAACATTTTTCAATTTGAAATTACGGCAGACATCCTGCATCCTGACATCATTCAATTTATACAGGAACACGTGCCGCCCGGACTGTTTCGTTTTGAAATTGGTATCCAAACCGTCAACCAAATTGCCAACTTAGAGGTAAGCCGTAAGCAGAATTTTGAAAAAACCAAGGCGATCATCAAGGCGCTGGAGCATAAAATTGAAATGCACTTGGACTTGATCGTCGGTTTAGCGCTTGATACTTGGGATGATCTTAAATACAGTTTTGAAACGGTATTCAAATTATTTGCGCCCGAACTGCAATTGGGTTTCCTGAAATTCCTGAAAGGCACGCCGGTGCGCGACAAATTCGAGCAACATGGGTTTGTATTTGACCCAAATCCCCCATATCAGATTATTGAAAGTAATTATTTATCCAAAGCGCAATTGCGGCAAATGGTGCTGCTCGAACACGCGCTTGAAATTTATTGGAACAAAAAACGCACGCCGCTCACCCTCAAATATGTCACGGCGCATTACAGCATTTTTGATTTTTTACTTGCGTTGGGCACTTATTTTGAAACCCGGCAAGCCTTCCATCAATACAAATTAGACGATGTGTTTGATATTGCGGAAAGCTTTATCAACCTGTACTACCCTTCCGATCCGTATTTGATGGAATTGCTCGGCATTGATTATTACCTGTTTCACAAATCGAAACCCAAGCCGCGCTTTTTCCCGGAACTTGATGTTGAGTTAAAAAATCAGGTGCTTGGCGCCTTGCCGGCATCCAAACCGCGCTCTAAGTTTATCGTCCTGCCAATCAGTTTTGATTTTGCACAATTTAATGAAGATCAATCAATACGAATAGGCGCGGAAAACCTTGTGATTGAATACGCAGGGCACAACAAGGCTATTTTATACCAGGATTAAAATTGATTTGAAGATTTTATTCAAATTCTAAAAACCAAAAATAGCCCGCCTCCGTAGGTATTCATATCAACCGTTAAAATTCACACCGTAAACAATCGACTGTTTGGGCGATAATTCCCCTCCGTAATTTCCCAAACAGGCGCAAGCACAATTTACCGGGAAGGCTGTTACAGGCCTTTGCCCGCCAGCCATTGCCATGTTTATACTTTGCACTGAATCGTTTAAGTCATTGATAATCCGTGCGCAGTATAACAACGATTGCAAACATCTATTATTCAACCGTATTCTTTTATCAAACATTTCACCAGATGAATTTTTTCACAAACGCAAACGCTGCCGCCCGCTTTTTTCTGGCAGCTTTTTGCATGGTTCTGGGTTTGAGCGCCCGCGCTTCCTCTCACCGCGAGGCCCCTCTTATTGCCAATGACCCGCTTGCGGACAATACTGACGTATATGCCTTCCGCAGTCCCGACAACCCCAATACCATTACCATCATCGCCAATTACATTCCGGCTGAGTTGCCGCAGGGTGGCCCGAATTACAACACCTTCGGGGAAAACATCCGCTACGAAATCCACATCGACAACGATGCAAGCAAAGTGGGCGATGAAGTAACGTACCGTTTCACATTTAGCCGCAAAAACGAGGATCCAAGCACGTTTTTCAACATTCGCCTTGGTCAGCGCAACCTCCGCACGCACTACACCTGCGAACGCTCGCGCGACGGCGGCCAAACCTGGCAGGTAATTGTTCAAAACGGCGAAGTGCCGCCTCCTTTTATCGGCCCGCGTTCCATCGAATCGGGCGTAGGCTTGGGTTCTGACTATGAAACGTTGATCGAATCGGCCATCACCACGGCAACTACGGGCGAAAAAGTGTACTGCGGCCCGGCAGATGATCCGTTTTTCGTGGATCTGGGCGGTGTATTTGACTTAGGCAACCTCCCGCGCCAGGGCGGCGCACAAAGCCGCGACGGCATCGGCCAATACAACGTACACAGTATATGTATTCAAATTCCAATTACAACTTTGCTCAAAACGGGTGTGGCTGCCACTCCAGTGAACATCCTCGACGGCAATTTTGTCGTGGGTATTTGGGCATCCGCCAGCCGTAAATCAACCCGCACCTTGAAAAATGCAGGCGGCGGGTATGACGACAACGGCGGCTGGGTACAGGTGAGTCGCTTAGGTATGCCGCTGACCAACGAAGCGGTAATTCCAGTTGGGTACAAAGATTACTGGAACAGCCTTACGCCATATCAAGAACTGGCTGATACGCAACTTGACGGCTTTTTCTACAATCCGGAACTCGCGTTGTACATGGACGACGCCTTGTATGGCGGTGCAGTACCTGCTTTTGCGCCACTGCGCATTCAGCGCAAATCGCTGGGCGCCTTTGATTTCGGGTACGGCAAAGACGGATTGTACGGATTGAAAGGAAAACCAGCCGTAGCCGGCACAGCCTTGGATGATGCCATTTTCGGAACGCTTTTATTGCCTGGCCCTGGAAAAGCGCGTTCGGTGGATTTGTGGCCTATATTCCACACCGGCGTACCGAATTTCCCACCCTACCAATTGGCAACTGGTAAAAACGGCAACCCATTGGCGGCCGGTAAACCCTTCATTAACAACTTTTTACCAAACGGCGGCGACATGTTGCGCTTGAATATGGCCACCCCTGTTACCCAGCGTAATGACCCGGCGTTCAGTTCGCTTGGTATTGTAAATGCAGCCGTTTTGGGTTTGACCAATCCGACTTATGCATCCAGCGCAGACCTTCAGTTTATCCCGAATATGGATGGTTTTCCGAACGGTCGCCGCTTGGAAGACGATGTGACTCGCATCGAATTACAAGCTGTGGGTGGTGTAGCGCTTGCAGCCATCGGACTTTGGTACGATGATTACACGCCAGGAGGAAGTCCGGTAACGCAAAAACTGCTGAATGTATTGACCTACAGCACCGGCGTGAACAAAAACGACAAACCATTCAAAACCGTTTTCCCTTACGTAGCGACACCTTGGAGCGGCACAGAAGCAAACTGATCTCCTGTAAAACATTCAATATCAAGACAATGAAAATCTTATTCAAAAATATCCTGCTTTTTTGCGGTTTGCTTATCGGCTTGACGACCGCACAGGCATCCAGTCACCGGGAAGCACCGTTGATTGCCGACGATCCCTTGGCCGACAACGTGGACGTGTACGCTTTCCGCAGCCCGGACCGCAACAACACGGTTACGTTGATTGCCACTTATGTGCCGCTGCAATTGCCACAGGGCGGTCCGAACTACTACTCTTTCGGCGAAAACATCCGCTACGAAGTACACGTAGACAACGACGCCACCAAACCCGGCGATGAAATTATTTACCGTGCGGAGTTCAAGATGGTCAACGAAGATCCGACCACGTTTTTCAACATCCGCCTTGGCAAACGCAACCTGAAAATGATCTACACCCTGTACCGTTCCGACAACGGGGGGCAGACATTTATTCCAATTCTACAAAACAGGGCCGTGCCGCCAACCAATATCGGCGCGCGCAGCATCAATTCGCCAATCGGTTTGGGCAAAACCTACCAACAGATTGTAAATGAATCGATTGCTTACGCCACCACGGGCGAGCGCGTGTACATTGGCCCTTCCGATGATCCGTTTTTCGTAGACCTCGGCGGCATTTTCGACCTCGGTGACGCGCCGCGTCAAATGGGCCAATCCCGCGACGGGCTGGCTTGCAAAAACGTGAGCACCATCGCCATTCAGGTGCCAATCAGTTTCCTGCGCAAAAAAGGCGCAGCCCGCATCCCGACAAGTATCCTCGATCCAAACTATGTAATCGGTGTATGGGCCAGCGCCAGCCGTCCGCAAATCCGTACCCTGACGCCAGGCCACGAATCTTATAGCGGCGATTGGGTACAAGTGAGCCGCCTCGGTATGCCCTTGACCAACGAAGCCGTGATTCC
>JBAXTB010000076.1:0-18866 GCA_037130425.1 Bacteroidota bacterium | reverse complement strand
CCGTCACCGAAATCCCAGGTATATTGATCGGCATTGGTGCTTGTATTTGAGAAACTTACCGTTTGCGCCGATGTATTCGTGCTAAAACCTGCTATGGGCGCAGTATTTACATGTAAAATTTGAACCGCCGTATCAGCGCCGGTTGGGTAAGTCACGATCAGCGCGGCTGTTTTTTCGCCCGCGCCCGTGTATGTGACCGCGTGCGGACCTGGGCCTGAAGCACCGGCCGGTTGGGCCTGCGCGCCGAAATTCCATTTTAAATCTGCAAGTGCCGAATATTGTCCAATTGCCTGATATACAACGGTGTCTGCAAGGCAAATACTGTCGCGATCAAGGGTAAACGCGGCGGGTCGTTGATCTACCAACCCAATGTCATCCAAATACATGTTGTTGCCGTAATTGGTCGTACCGGCAAAACGGAGCAACACCTTTTGTCCGGCAAATTGGGCAAGGTTGACTGTTTCCAAACGCCAGTCGCTTGCCTGTTTTGGAATAAAATAGTCGGAGGTAATTGGTCGGGTGGCCAAGGTTGCCCCCGATTTTTGCCAAATAGCTTGCTGCGCAGCATTTAGGTCGCAACCCAATTGCGCATCAACGCGCAAGGCGTCATTTGAGCTGGCATCGTATTGCGCGTAAGCAACATGAAATACCAATAATGGATCTGTTATTGAAGTTAAATCCAAGGGTATCAAGTAAATATAATCCTCTTGTCCAACAGCCGCATAATCATAACAATCAAATAGGAATGCTTGCGTAGGTGTTCCAGATGCGCCGATTTGGGTTGATAAACGTTGCAATTGCCAGGAAAAACTATTGTCGGGGTTTATGATAGACCAGCCGTTTGGAAGGATGGCTCCAGCGTCAAAATGCTCCAGAAATCCAGTGTTTGCCGCAGTCGTGAATACCGGCAAAATACGCGTAATAGTATCGTTAAAAGTCGCTTTATCGCCAACCAAATTAATCCAAATTTTAATATTCAGCAAGCCATTGGCACTAATCGTCAAAGGTGTTGCAAAACTAAAATTTAGGGAATCGCCAGCCGCAACGACAGGCAACAACTCGGTAACAACAGATTGATTACCAACCTGATAATGCGCAAATGCGCCGGTTGCCGCATTCAAGCCTTCGTTTTTAACTTTTACGGTAATGATTTGGTCTACCCCGCCGCAATGCACGATTTTATCGGCTGCCGGACTGATAATTTTGCGCAATGCCAGGTCGTTTTGTTGCACACAGTTTTTCAAGTTTCCCAGCCATTGCACCGCCACAGCGCGTCGTCCGGTCAGGCCGTTTTGAGAGGCGCTGCGTACCGAAAACCACTGCTCCGCGCCGCCTTTTTCTACCGGAAAAGTAAATTGTGTCGCGGAGGTATGGCCCACAATTTCCATGTATTGCGCGCCGAGCAAATACACATCGTAAGCCAGGGTGTCGTTCACCGGGTTCCAGGAAACGGTCATGGAGTCGGGACAAACTTTTTCGACTTTCAAAATGGCCGGAACCGGGGCAATGCTAAATGGATAATCAGATTGATCGCTTTGCGCATCGCGCAGCACCATCACCCGCGCTTTGCCTGTAACAATAGGCGGAACCTGCCAGTCATACATGCGCTGATCGCCCGCGAGGGTGGTGATGGTGATCCAGTTTTGGCCGTCATCCGTGGAATAACGCAGCACAAAATTGCCGGTATTTCCAAAGGCGTCCCAATGAATTCGCTCGATTTCATTGGGCACAAAACCTTCACCGCCAATGGGATAGGTCAAATGTATTTCGTCTGTTTGAAAATCCCAGGAAAGGAAAAACGTTTGCGGCCCCATTGGTACTTCCTTGCCTTTCACCGTAACGGAATATGCGCCGGGCGTTGGATTATTAATGACAACCTGTTCGGCGTTATTGAGCGAATCGCGTCCCGGCGCAGCAGGCGCATTGAGCGCAGCTATCGTCGGCATAGGATTCAGTTTTAAAGGTAACAGAACCGAACCGTCGGGCGCGAGTACGGTCAAATCGAGGTCGTTCACCAACGCGCGGCCCGCCACAGGAAGCGCAGCGGGGTCATTCCAGCAAATCATAAAGCGCGCCTGTCTTACCTGATCTGGAACCTGTACCGTAAAAGAACTTTCAACACCCTGATTTACAGTCTGTTGCGTGTATTGATTTTGTTGAAGCGCAAGCCAGGCGCGGTACGCATTCAACAATCCCCATCCTGTTTTGAAATCTGGTCCGGGTTTTTCTAAATCGCGCGCCGTATTAAAAACCAAGGCTTTTAACAAGGCCGATTCAGGTTCATCGCCGTTATGCAAGGATTTATAAGCCTGTATGAGTTGGGCCAAACCGCCGCCAAAGCCCGGCGCTGCAAAAGAAGTGCCGGTTGCAACCGAATAGGTGTTAAACGGTTGTGTCATAAACAATTGCGCGCCCTGGGTGCATATTTCCGGTTTGAGACGACCATCGGAGGCAGGTCCCCGGCTGGAAGAATTATTCAAGGTCAAATCCGGGTTGAGTCCGCCTACCGCCACGCCATTCTTCGCCATTTTATGCCCGCCTGTAATATTGCCCCAGCCTGCCCCGACGCCATAAGAACAATCTTGTGTCCCGTTATTCCCGGCAGAAAATACATGGGTCAGGTTTGGGTACAAATTGCTCTGAATATCAACGGTTTGCGCAGAAAGCGTATAGCCTCGGTTACAGCCTTCAGCATAAGACATATTTGTGATTACAGCGCCCTGAGCCAACAGGTCAGCCAGCGCTTGATCTTGAAAGGAGAAATCATTATTGGATACAAAAAGATGCAACCCGGTGGCGCAGCCTTTGCCCTTAGGGTCAATATTGCCTGCCCCGGCCCAAAGCCCCGCTACGTAATCGCCGTGGTTGCCAATATTATAACTTATCAGGTTTGTTAATCGGCCTTTAAAATCCTGGTGCGGGCCTACGATGCCGTCGTCGCGAAGTACCGCTTTTACGCCTGCTCCATTAAAATGCAAGCCCAAAGGGTGATCCGAATCAAGCGTGTTGGCGCGATGCAACGTACGATTTTTAATATCTTCTGCTTCGGCGGGCGGCGCTTGCAGTTCCATGTATTGCACAAACGGCAGGGCAGCCACGGTTTCAATGGCTGAAACCGGGATTTCAACTTCAAAATAGCCGTTTGTAGCCCCCTGTTTGAGTACCTTAATTCCTGCCGCGGCGCAAAGTTCGGCCGTACGCGCAAATTGGATGAAAGGGTAACATTGCAAATCAATGCGAACCATATCGCCGTCCAGCGCCCAGGCGCCGAGGGGGCGTTCGCGCAGGTCGCGCGCAAGCTTCCAGGCAGGTTTTACGGGAACGAGACCGGCGATTGGAAATTTTTCAAGTTGCTTATAATCAATGTTTTGTGGAAAAGAAACCAAATATGTTCCAAAACTAAGGTATCCCAGTATTTTACAACCATTTGATTCAAGTCTGCCGCGTTCTTCCTGGTCCAAAATTCGCCTGCACTGCATGTAGCGGACAAACTGGCCTTCAATCATTTCCGACGGCGAAACATCCGTTTTAGCAATTAATTGTACAAAATTTTGCGGTATGCTGACGGCGCCCCATTCAAATTGGGTTGGAGCAATGGCTTGAGCAAACAGTCCGCAAGAAACGGCAGACAAAAGCAGCAAAAGAAAAATTCTTGTCATCGGTAAAGCGCAATTTTTGTGCGAATTCATGCTCGAAAACCAGCTTTTCAAGCCTAATAATTGTCAAAAATAGGTATTTTTCTCTATTTACCCCCGCCAGTATGCTGCACGGGCTTTAGATGAAAAATTCAGTGTTAAAATCATTGTTGAAAAAATTAATAACAGTTTCTGTTGACAAACTGAATAAACAGTTTATTTTTGTACTTGAAAGCCAGAACAGAGCGATGTTTTGTATGGCCTTTATCAACATTTTCAAACTTGTAAACCAATAAATTAAAATCAGTTTTGTCATGAAAAACTTGGAGAAAGGCAAAAAAGACAGCCGCCGCCAGGATGAACGTGAGTTCGCGTATCAAGATTCACACAAAAAGAAAAAACTAAAACCCGTAGAAAAAATGAAATACCGCATGCGCGGAACTGAAGAACAAGAAGACTAACATCCAACCCGAATACATATAGCACGAGCCATTTCGGTACGCCGGGATGGCTCGTTTTTTATCTATATTAAATTTTAAAAAAATTAGGCCCGTGTGCGCACACGGTTTGAGTTTTTATCTTAATTTTGACCCGCATTTCACCAAACGCCGCCTAAAAGGCAGCATTCATTTTTCATACTGAACGCTGAACGTCAATGATTTTGGCCAAAGGCCACGTTCAAAACGATACAGCGCTAAGTATATCTACCCTGTTCGATTATGAAAATCAAAGAAAAGCCTTTGACCGGTTACCTGAAATACGAGCTTAAAAACTTTGAAAAAATGCCGGTAAAAATCTGGGACGATTCCTTAGAAGCATCCCGGCACGTTGCGCGTTCCATTGCGCTGGCCATTCGTCAAAAACAACAGGATGGCGAAGAGATCATTTTGGGACTCGCAACCGGCAGTACGCCTATCAAAGTGTATGAAGAACTTGTCCGAATGCACAAAGAAGAAGGGCTGAGTTTTCAAAATGTGGTAACATTCAACCTCGACGAATATTATCCGATGCCACGTGAGGCGCGCCAAAGTTACTGGCGTTTCATGCACGACTTTTTGTTCGATCATGTCGATATCAAAAAGGAGAACATTCACATTCCCGACGGCACCATTGCGATGGAGCAGGTAGCTGAGTATTGCGAACGTTACGAAAAGCTAATCGAACTGGCCGGCGGCATTGATATTCAATTACTTGGAATTGGGCGTACAGGACACATCGGGTTCAATGAGCCTGGTTCCTGGGACACGTCCACCACGCGTATGGTGCGCCTTGACCACCTGACCCGGCACGACGCAATCAAGGATTTTCTAAGCGAAGAAGATGTGCCGTACCGCGCGATTACGATGGGCGTAGGCAGTATTTTCAAAGCGCGCGTAGTGTACCTGATGGCTTGGGGTCAGCACAAAGCGCAGATTGTGCGTGAGGCCATTGAAGGCCCGATCAGCGCCTCCGTGCCGGCTTCTTTTTTGCAAAAACACCAGAATATCAAGGTAATTCTCGATAAAAGCGCGTCAGAAGAACTCACGCGCATGAAATCGCCCTGGCTCACAGGTATTTGCAACTGGACAGACGATTTGATTTGTAAAGCGGTCGTGTGGTTGTCGCAGAAAACCGGCAAACCAATCCTCAAACTGACCGACGAAGACTACAACGAACACGGTTTGAGCGACCTGATTATTGAACAGGCCAACGCTTACGACATTAATATCAATATTTTCAACCGCTTACAACATACCATCACCGGCTGGCCTGGCGGCAAACCACATGCCGATGACTCACACCGCCCGGAACGCGCCAAACCGATCAAAAAACGGGTGATTATCTTCAGTCCGCACCCCGACGATGACGTGATTTCAATGGGCGCCACGTTCTTGCGTTTAGTCGAACAAGGCCACGATGTACACGTTGCCTATCAAACATCCGGCAACATCGCCGTACACGATTACGACGCCCTGCGTTACGCAGAGTTTATGCGAGAATACACGTTAAATCAAGGTTTTGTGGACGAAAATGCCCTCAAAAACTATGATAAAGTAATCAAATTCCTGCACAAAAAAACTACCCGCGATACAGACATTGACGAAGTACGCATCATTAAAGGTTTAATCCGCCGCGGGGAAGCAAGAGCGGGCGCTCGATTCTCAGGTTTAAATGACGATCATATTCACTTTTTGGATATGCCGTTCTATGAAACCGGACACACCAGAAAAAAACCACTGGGCGAAGGCGATATTCAGGTGATTACCAATCTGTTAGAGGCTATCAAACCGCACCAGCTTTATGCTGCGGGCGATTTGGCTGATCCGCACGGAACACACCGAGTTTGTCTGGACGCCGTGTTCGAATCGATGCGCCGCTTAAAAGACGCCGACTGGATGAAAGATTGCTGGCTTTGGCTATACCGCGGCGCCTGGCACGAATGGGCCGTACACGAAATTGAAATGGCGGTGCCGTTTAGTCCGCTTCAACTGCGCAAAAAACGACAGGCGATCTTTATGCACCAGAGCCAAAAAGACAGTCCGCCATTCCCCGGCGATGATAACCGCGAATTTTGGCAACGCGCAGAAGATCGCAACCGCGAAACGGCGCACCTGTACCGTTCGTTGGGCCTGGCCGAATATGAAGCGATGGAAGCTTTTGTGCGCTGGAAACCGGACTTTTGAATATCGAACAGATGAATATCGAATAACGAATATCGAACGGGGTTTCAGGCTTGGTTTGAGTGGGCGGAATAGGCTCTTTTCTATGGGGAAAGGGTTTATTCCGTCTTTTTTTTTAGGAATTTCGATTGAGGGGAATCGGTACGCATCACCCCCAACGCTGCCAGCGTTTAACCCTGGCAACTTTGCTTTTTGGCAGTGCCTGTAAATGCGGTCGACCACTCCCCCAACGCTGGCAGGGCTTAACGCTGCCAGCGTTTAACCCTGGCAACCTTGCTTTTTGGCGCCAACACAAAACACATTCCCATTATCCCAAAAAAATTCACTTCTGTTTGCTCAAAACCCAAGCCTGAAACACTTCATTCGACATTCGATATTCCTCTGTTCGATATTCGATATTCCTCTATTCGATATTCAAAAAAAAACCTCCATCGGCGTTCCGATGAAGGTTTTGCATTGTATCACTCAAGCGTTAGGTGCGCTTAGGCACGCTGAACGTTAACTGCATTCATGCCTTTTTTGCCGCGAGCAGTTTCGTAAGAGACAGTGTCGCCTTCGCGAATGTTGTCAATCAAGCCGGATACATGGACGAAAATGTCCTGACCCGTGGCATTGTCTACGATAAATCCGAAGCCCTTAGCCTCATTGAAGAACTTAACTGTTCCTTTGTATATTGGTAAAAATTGAAAAAAATTGAAAAAATGGTCTAATATGCCAGTGCAAAGTTAATGTCTGTATTGGTGTATGTAAAGCGTTTTCCCAAACATTAACACATTAAAAATAAAACACACATCAATCTTCTCAAAAAAGAAGAACATTAAATCATGAATATCGAACAACAGCTTTGCACTGGTATCTTCGGATATTTAGGGCCACCCGTCCCTTCGATATTCGATATTAATCTGTTCGATATTCAAACAAAAAACCTCCATCGGCTTTCCGATGAAGGTTTTGCATTATATCACTCAAGCGTCAGGTGCTCTTAGGCACGCTGAACGTTAACTGCATTCATGCCTTTTTTGCCACGAGCGGCTTCATAAGTAACAACGTCGCCTTCGCGAATGTTGTCAATCAAGCCGGATACATGGACGAAAATGTCCAGACCCGTGGCATTGTCTACGATAAATCCGAAGCCTTTGGCTTCATTGAAGAACTTGACGGTTCCTTTTAACATTGGTAAAAATTTAAAGAAAATGAAAAAATAGCAATTTTGCCCTTGCAAAGTTAATTCTTTGTTACATATCAGTCCAGTGTTTTTTCCAACATTAACATATTGAATGTACGATATATATACTTATTTTAAAATCCTCTATTTTGCGGCTTTTTAGATAAAAACAATAGTTTCTACCTCAAAAAGTTATCAAACAACACTTTTTTTATGAACCTTTGGCGCTCAAAAATGGATCAAATTTTAAAGCATATAAAGATATTTATATGTATAATAATTCAAAAGCCGTTTAAAAAACTGATTTGAATGATGAAAAAATACCTTCCCTGTCTGTTTTTCCTGTTTGTCTGTTCTATCCTTTCGGCGCAAACCCCCTTTAAGGTTGTCGGCTATTTGCCTTACTACCGTTTTAGTTGGCTGAACGATATTGAATTTCAACATGTCACCCATGTCAATATCTCTTTTGCAAACCCGGATTCGCTGGGTAATTTTTCCGTAAGCGGCGTAAGTGTAACCAATGCTGTTCAAAAGGCGCACTCAAAAGGCTGTAAGGTATTTATTTCCTTGGCTGGCGGCTACCTGACACCCAATCAGGATGCTACCTGGAATTACCTGTGTCAACCTGCAAACCGGGCATTTTTTATCCAGAAAATTGTTCAATACGTGCAGGCCAAAGGGTTTGACGGCGTTGACATTGATCTGGAATGGCAGTATATACAAGATTGGTACAGTCCATTTATCCTTGATTTGAAAGCGGCATTGGCGCCATTGGGCTTGCCCCTGACCGCTGCATTACCCGGCAGTTACCGCTATCCCGAAATTACGAACCAGGCCCTGTCGGCCTTCGATTGGATCAATATGATGGTGTACGACCTTACCGGCCCCTGGAATCCGGCAAACCCGGGACAACATTCCCCCTATTCCTGGGCGCAGGATTGCATTCAATACTGGTTAAACCAGGGTGTGCCCGCGCAAAAACTTACCCTGGGTGTGCCTTTTTACGGCTACGATTTTGGCGTGAGTCCGGTAACATCTTTCACATATCGTTATATCGTAAGTTTATCCACCGCAAATGCACAATTGGATCAGGTGGGGAATCGATATTACAATGGTATACCAACGATTGAAGCCAAAACCCAACTGGCGCTGGATCAGGTTTCGGGTGTTATGATTTGGGAACTTGGCGAAGATGCTTTTGGCACAAACATCGAATACTCTTTATTAAGGGCGATTCGCAATACAGCCGGCCCGGTAAGCGCCGTACAGGATTTACCGGCTGATGCCCTGTCGGTTTATCCTAATCCGGTTCAGGATCAATTATTTATAAACATTCCAAATGCTGTTGAGGCACAATTGGAAATTACGGATTTGCAAGGAAAATTGATGCATGCGCTTCATACCGATGGCGCTTATACCATTCAAATAAATACGGAAACCTTGCATCCAGGCATATATTTGCTTACTTTATCTGACGGAAAACAGCGTAAATCAACGCGTTTTATCAAGTCTTGAGTTTTTGTACGCCAAAACAATAGGTTTTGATCAATTGGATTTACACAACAAAATAGTTAGTACAAAACCTTTTTGTTGCAAAGTACGACTTGTTTTTTTGGGCGTTTAGTATCTGTTTCTCCATTTTGAGCATTTAAAGTGCAGGCCGTTTGCATCTAAGCACGTACTTTTGCCTCGCAATACTAAAATCAAATATGGAATATATAGGCGAGCATCTTTTCCCAGGCAAATTGGGGCATTTATGCGTGGTACTTTCTTTCGTGGCGGCCTTATTGTCGACAGTTGCCTATTTTTTGGCAACCCAGCAGCGGGATAAACCGGTCGGAGCGCAATGGCTTAGCATCGGGCGCTTTTCTTTTTTGCTACACGGATTGGCAACTTTGGCCATTATTGGGTCTTTGTTTTTTATCCTGACCAGCAAAATGTATGAGTATCAATACGCCTGGTCCAATATATCGGATGATCTTCCCGTAAAATATGTCTTTTCGGCCTTTTGGAAAGAGCAACAAGGGAGTTTTCTGCTTTGGAGTTTCTGGCACATCGGTCTGTCAATCGTTTTAATGCTGAAGGCCGGTAAATGGGAAGCGCCTGTTTTAACCGTCATCGCCCTTGCCGAAGCCTTTATCAGTTCCATGCTTTTGGGACTTTATTTCGGAGATGCGCGTGTAGGCGCCAGCCCCTTTGATCTCTTGCGGGACACGATGAACGCGCCGATTTTTGAAACGGCCGATTATTTGTCCAAAATAAAAGGAAACGGTTTGAATCCATTGCTCCAGAATTACTGGATGACGATTCACCCACCTACCCTATTTTTAGGTTTTGCGTCCACCATCGTTCCTTTTGCTTTTGCGATTGCGGGTTTGTGGTTACGCGAACACAAAGAGTGGCTTAAACCTGCATTGCATTGGTCGCTGTTTTCAGGCGCTATCCTTGGCACCGGAATCTTAATGGGCGGCGCCTGGGCTTATGAAGCCTTGTCTTTTGGCGGTTATTGGGCCTGGGATCCGGTTGAAAACACATCCTTAGTGCCTTGGATAGTAATGGTAGCCGGCATTCACACAAATTTAGTTGCGCGATCCACAGGCTACTCTACCAGAAGCACTTACGGATTTTATCTTTTGTCATTTATTCTTGTTTTATATTCCACTTACCTGACCAGAAGCGGCATCTTGGGCGATACTTCGGCACATGCGTTTACTGAAATGGGTTTGAGCGTGCAGTTGGAGCTATTTATTGGCGTCTTTTTGCTACTGAGCGGCTGGTTATGGATCTCGCGTTACCGGGGCGTGCCGGAAACGAAAGGAGAAGAATCTATCAATTCACGCGAATTTTGGATGTTTATCGGTTCGCTGGTGCTGTTTTTCTCTGCTGTTCTGATCACCGGCGCTACTTCGCTTCCGGTGTACAATAAATTAATGCAGTTGTTTAATCCAAAATTTGTCGGCGCAGCCTTGCAAGATCCAATGGCACACCATAACCGCTATCAGTTGTGGATTGCCATTTTTATCGGATTGCTCTCCGGTTTCGGGCAATTTCTGCGGTACCAGGAGCGGAATTGGTCGGGGAATCGCAAAAAAGTAGCCGTACACCTTGGAATATCTGCTGTAATTGCCGCCGGGTTGATGGGCCTGAATACGACTTGGATTAATGTAAATGCCTGGCAATTATACGTGCTGCTCTTCGCAGCTATGTTTACGGTTGTGGCAAATGCCGACTATTTGATTACAATTTTGAAAGGCAATATAAAATTAGCCGGTTCCGCCATTTCGCACGTCGGTTTTGGCGTTTTGGTACTTGGAATTATGAGTACCGGCCTGAACAAAGAATGGATTTCTTCTAATGCATTTGCCATGGACGGCCTCATTGAAGGCATGGGCAGCGATATGGGGAGCAAAAATATTTTGTTGCTGAAAGAAGCCCCGATGCCGATCAAAAGCGGATATGAGGCAAATTATTTGCGCGACACCGTTGAGCGCCAGACGCGCACGTTTTCGGTGAATTTTAAACGCCGCGACCAAAAAGGGAATTACACAGGCGAATCGTTCGAATTACATCCGAATGTCATGTATGACCGACAGTTTACCAAGGTTGTAGCATCCAATCCGTCGACGAAACATTTTTGGGATCATGATATTTTTACCCATGTATCTTCCTTGCCCAAAGCGGAATTAGACCCGGAATTTGCCAAACAACAGGAAGACAGTTTGAAATTTGACTCATATATAGCGCGCGTAGGCGACACCATTTTCACAAAAAAGCATTTTTTAGTTGTTGAAGACTTAACCAGACAGCCCAAGCACCCTGATTATCATGCAGAAAAAGAAGATCTGGCATTTGGGTTAAAATTATCTGTTCATGCGCTTGACAACCCCAATGTGTACAGCGCCGAACCAATGATGTACGTGCGGCCAGGCAGCGGCGGTTTTACATTGCCTGCCAATATAGGTCAAATGCAGATGAAAGTGCGTCTGACAGAGGCCTCCATGAACCAGATATTTAAGATAGAAGAATCATTGAATTACCAAAAATTTACGGCTAAAGAGGGAGCCTCCTTTCAATATAAGGGCTATACAGTACAGTTCGAAAAAATTGAACGGGAAATCAAACATCCCAATTATTCAAAACAACAAGGCGATATTGCGGTAGCCGCCCAACTTTTAGTTACTGCGCCGAACGGATCTAAATCTGAAATGGCGCCGGTGTACCTGATACGCGAAAATCGCCCTTATAGCCTTAAAGACGAAATCCCATCCTTAGGAATTCACGTACGTTTTGAAAATATTGATCCCCAAACCGGCGTTATGACTTTCAGCATTGCCCAGGCGGAGCCCGATCAACGCGGAATTCCGGTGGAAATTGCTGAAAATGCGGCCCGTTCCGATTATATTGTGCTGGAAGCAATCGTTTTTCCCGGCATTAATTTTGTCTGGGTTGGTTCCATTATGATGCTGTTGGGTCTGGCAATCAGCCTTTGGAAACGCATGAAAGATAAAATCATGGCGTAATTTGGAGGCTGAAAATTTTGACTCATTTTAAAAAGTATTAATTTTACGGCTTCTCCCGGCCGTTATCTTGTGACGAGTATAATCCTTTGCGTCCAATACATACGCTTCCAGACGCATATTAATTATCCACCTTCGTATTTACTCCTTTTTGGGTATGCCATTTTAGGTAAACGCATTTTGTGCGTGTGGTTGGTATATTATTTGCTGTATGTCGTAAAGAACAGCAAAAGTACCAGATAATCCTACGTTAGGCTATCCGATTTGTAGACACCGTATTCCAAATACTAAATATTACGCTTGTGAATAAGACATCAACTTGGCGCATTTTCATTTATTTTTTCTTCTTTTTTGCGGCATGTAGCTTGCAGGCGCAGGACATACATTTTTCCCAATTTCAAAACTCGCCGCTGAATCTAAACCCCGGATTAGCCGGCGTTTATGGCGGCGACGCTCGTTTTGTAGGGAACTACCGCAGACAGTGGCACAGCGTACCGGTGCCTTATTTGACCTATTCCGGTAGTGCGGAAGGCAAATTATACTTCCACAAAGGACAGTATGATCGTTTTTTATCCGGCGGTTTACTCATCAATTCGGATGACCAAGGTACCTTACACCTTAAGTCTTTACTCATTGGAATTCCGGTGAGCGTAACGGTACCTGTTGGACGTACCCATTATTTCACGGTTGGAGCCATGCCTGGTTTTGGACAGCGTCATTATGATCCTAAAAACCTGACATTTGATTCTCAGTTTATCGGTCGTCATTTTGATCCGAGCGCTGATCCGCATGAAACAGAGGCTTTTACAAATACAAGCCTGAAATACTTTGATTTATCTGCCGGCGCCAACCTGCGGCTTCAAGCCGGATCTAAACGCAATCGGCTTGATCTTGGCGGATCCTTAGCGCACATCAATCGCCCGAAACAGACTTTTTGGACTTCAAAAAGTACCGATCCGGGCAATGAGCGCTTATACAGCAAATTAGCCCTTTATGTTGATGGTTTGATTCAGGTTCAATCCAATTTTGACGTAGTTGGCCATGCGATTTACCAAAAACAAGGCGGTTATAGAGAAGCAGTGTACGGCCTTGGCGTGCGTTTTCACCTCAATCAGGTAACATATCGCGAGTTGGCCATTCAACTCGGCGTTGATCGTCGGCAATATTACAACGATGCCTTGGTGCCGCATGTCGAGTTGCTGTTTCGCACATGGACTGTCGGGTTTACTTATGATGCAAACTGGCTGATAAACAAAAAACTGAATCCGGAAAACCGTTTGGTAACGAACGGATACGGCGGCCCTGAATTATCGCTCATTTATCGTCTTTACAAGGTAAAACCGCTACCGCGTTTTAAATCTTGCCCGATTATCTAAACTTCATACCCTTTCGTTTTTGCCTTAAACGGCCAATCCATTTGCAGTATCGCCCATTATTTTCCCAAAACCAAAACACATCTGGAACAAAACTATGTCGATATCTAAATCCATCTCACTCCTATTCATTTACTTGGTTCTGGCTACAAGCGCCTGGGGACAAGGGGGCTTTTCCGAGCAAATTTCGCGCGACCGTGATCGGGCAAGTTCTTTGAGCGCTTTGGAAAAATCAGCCAAGAAATCCTTGGATGAAGGCGATTACGCCACAGCCATGCACCGTTATTTAAAAGTAATGGAACTTGACAGTTTACAGGAGCGCGCGCTTCGCGGATATGGGGAGGCGGCTGTAAAATCAGCAGCTTTTGAGAAAGCGGAATGGGCGTACAAACGCTTGGTAAACAATAAAATAAATGAAGGGCCGGGCCGCGCGCCTTCCCTTTTATTGGCAGATGTTGAATATCGCTTGGGAAAATACGCAGAAGCCAAAGAGATGTACCAGCGTTTTCTTGCCGACGATAAGAATGTCATCAATGGGGAATTGATGGAAACCATTCAAACCAACATGGATAATTGCGATTGGGCATTGGGTATGTTGCCGAGTAATTTGCTCAAAACGCCGCTCATGTTATTGGATACGCCTACCATTAATACAATTAGTTCTGAATATTCGCCTTACCTGAAAGGAGATACGCTGTATTTTTCATCGGGTCGTTTTACACTTGAGCATGATCGGCATAATCCGCAGCGCAATCAGATTAAAATCATGAGCGCCGTACAACATGACGGCGTTTTTTCGGTTTCGCCCATTGAAATCAATGAACCCTCCTTACATACGGCTCACCTTACTTTTAATGAGAAAAATAATCGCGCCTATTATTGTGAATGTAAATATGTAGGCAATACAGAAATCCGTTGCGAACTTTTTCGACGCGCACTGTTGCCGGACAATGTTTGGGGGCCTGCGCAGAAACTCCCGGAATACATTAATTTGCCGGAATACACCACAACAGAACCAAGCATTGGCCGAGCGCCCGAAAGCAATGAAGAAGTGCTGTATTTCGTCAGCGACCGCCCGGAAGGCTTAGGCAAACGCGATATTTGGTACAGCAAAATAGTGGGGGACAGTTTAACGCCGCCCATAAACTTAAAAGAAATTAACACCAAAGAAGAGGATGTTACCCCGTTCTATCATTCAGGGACAGGCACCTTATATTTTAGTACCGATGGCCGCCAAACAATGGGCGGTTTCGATATTTATCAATCAAAAGGCGCGCCGGGCAAAACCTGGTCGACCCCTGAACACATGCGCACGCCGCTTAATTCCGGCGCCAACGACGTGTTTTTCTCCATGAGCCGTAACGGGCAGTCCGTCTTTATGGCTTCCAATAGAAGAGGATCGCAAAACAATTCGGAAGAAGCCTGTTGTTACGACCTGTTCAAAGCCGACCTGCAAACGCCGAAAATGATTGCGCTTGCGTTTAATAAAGAGACCAAAGATAGTTTGCGCTTTTCAACCATGCGGCTGATCGAACTTTCGCCGGAGGGCGTTGTGCTGTATGATAAAAAGATTTCGGTTGAAGGCCCGAATTACGCATTTGACTTGCAACCTGACAGAAAATACATGATTATCGGTGAAAAAGATCACTTTTTACCTGATACGATGCGTTTTAGCACGCCCAAAGTGATTTGGAATGATGTGATGGTGATGAAATTAGAGCCCGCGCCTATACATGTAAATTTGATCGTTACGGTTTTGGATAAAGAGACTAAGAAACCAATCACAGGTGTGACTTCCTTGTACTATGATTATGGGGCGTCTATGCCAATACCAGACAAGGTTACGGTACCGACACAATCAAATACCAATCAAAGCGGTAACACATTTGAATACACGCTTGAATTTGACAAGCACTATAAGGTTGCCGCTTCTAAAATCGGCTATACTACCGATTCAAGCTTTGTTTCAACCTTGGGTTTGAAAGGAAATACCACAATCAGAGACACCTTGTACATCAATCGGGGCGTGAACTTAAAGGCTTACACCACCGACTTCCTGACCAAAGATACCTTGTACGGGGTTACTTACCGCTTAATCGATTTGACTGCTCAACACCAAAAAGACACTTTTGTAAGCCCTAAAGACAAAAACTACGGGTCGGTGCTTTCTTTGGAAAGGCGGTATCGAATCATTGCGGAAAAAACAGACTACCTGCCGGATTCGGTTGACATTACGACCTTGAATTTACCTAAAATTGAATTCCAGACGATTGCCCGGGAACTTCGCCTGCGTCCGCTTTCAATTGAAAAATACCTGCCGATCCTCTTGTATTTTGACAACGATGAACCGGATAAGCGCACCTTAGCGCGCACCACAAAACGCGAATATCGGGTTACTTATGTTGACTATATCCGCCAAAAAGAGGATTTTATTTCCAAATTTACAGAAGGAATGAGCGGCGCGGAATTGAAGCAGAGTTCTGACTCAATTGATTACTTCTTTGAGCACCAGGTGCGTGGCGGATGGGACCACTTAATGGCATTCTCCGAAGTGCTATATGACATGATGGGACGAGGCGATACCATCGAGATTACCCTGAAAGGTTACGCTTCACCAAGGGCGGGCACAGCATACAACTTGAACCTTACAGACAGACGTGTATCTTCTGTGTACAACCACTTTGATCAGTTTGACGGCGGGATTTACAAGAAATTCGTTGATTCCAAGCAATTGATTTTCATTCGGGAACCAAACGGTGAATCCAAATCGCCTAAAAATGTTAGTTCTGACATTAAGGACAAGCGCAAATCAATTTATGATGTGAGCGCCTCCAGGGAACGAAGGCTGGAGATCATCGGAGTTCGAACAAATGGGCGCCAAATCATAGTGCCTAAATAACTTTCAGCCCTTTCAAAAAGGATTTTTTGATACGCGATATTCGTAGCAGCACAATCCTTTAAACTATTATGAGAAAATACAATATAAACCAATTTTATATGAAATACGGCCTCTACCCGGCAATTTGGTTCACGGCGTTATTCAGTGCGCATTTGGCTTTTGGCCAAATCACCCTGACATTTACGGCAAATCAACCATCCTGTTTTGGTTATACCAACGGTAACATCACCGTGCATCCTGTCGGCGGGGCAGTTCCTTATACATACCATTGGGGAAACGGTCAAAACGGTCAAACAAATATGGGGGTATCCGCCGGAAATTATTCGGTTACGGTGACTGACCATAATGGAGTTATTGCAACCGGAATTGGTACGGTTTCTCAACCGCCAAAACTTACCGCAGGTATTACGCCTACCGGATTCGGATGCCTCCCGAACGGATTGCTTTCGGCAACGGGAACAGGCGGCACGGGCGCTTATTCATATCTATGGAGTAACGGATCAAACGCCCAATCCATAAATGTCACCACTGGCGGTCTTTACTATTTGACCGTATCGGATGCAAACGGATGCCAGGCTGTTGATAATGAATATGTTACGCCGTCTATATACGTTGAAGTACAAGTAACAAATATCCCTTGTTCAACCTTGCCTAACGGGGGCGCGGTTTTGGCCGCAGTGGCCGGCGGGCAAAACCCATATACATTCCACTGGAATACCGGCGCGGCCACACAAATGGTTACAAGTTTACCGCAAGGCACTTATACTGTTACCGTTACAGACACCCGTAATTGCACTGCTGTTGCTTCCGGCGTCATTCACCAACCGGATCCGCTATCGGTTGCCGTAACGATTAATTCACCTGCATGTGGTGGCAACAACGGCAGCGCCACCTTGCAAGCCTCCGGCGGAACAGCGCCTTACCGGTATGTATGGGTGACACTCGGCAACGCGCTGGGCGCAACCCAAAATAACCTCGCGCCAGGCTCCTATTACGTTTGTACTTTCGATGCCAACAATTGCCAAAAAGATGTAACGGTTGTCATCCCGACAGCTCCGGGTTTGAACGTAAATATAGTAACAACCAAAGCATTATGCCCCGGCCAAAATACCGGTACTGCAACGGCCATTGTAACGCCGCCGGGGAACTATCATTATGCTTGGAATATTCAGCCGAACAGCAATTTCGCTATGATTAACGGCATTGCTGCAAATACCCTTGTAATTGTAACCGTTACAGATCCTGTTTCAGGTTGTATCGGCAGAGATACGGCAGTTGTAGGCACACATGAACAAGTAAAATTGACTGTTTCTGATATTGACGTGCTTTGCCTTGGCGATTCGTTAGGCAGTGCAACCGCACAAGCCTATCAAGGTACAATGCCTTATCATTATGTTTGGTATTCAAACCAGGACAGCATCGCTACAGGCCCCGCCATTACAGCGTTGCAGGTAGGCGCTTATGGCGTTATCGTTACCGACGATCACGGTTGCACCGCAGCGGGCGTAGCAGACATCACAGCCCAATCGGGGCCAAAAGCGGCATTGGAAATCAAACAGTTAGAATGTACGGGAGATTCTGTTGAGGTACAGTTAATTGACCATTCTACAGACAAACTCGGAACACTTACTCAATGGGATTGGATCATTACGCCAGACAACAACAGTTCGGTTATACACCTTACAGGCCAGCATCCCGCAAATTTATTACTACCGAATGGCCAAACAGGAACCATTCAATTAACGGTTACTTCTTCTGTAGGTTGTACGGCTACGAAGACTTTAATTTACAAGATTTCAGGCGTTCGCGATTTCCAGGTTACTCTTGGCGCTCCAACCTTTACCTGCAATAATTTGCCCGTACCGATTACAGTTACCGGCGATACGACCTACACATACGTTTGGTCGGCATTGCCCGGTCTTGACTTGACCCATGCGCCATTTCATGTAATTGCCAACCCTGCCGTTAACACAACTTACTCCTTACATGTAAGCAATGGGCTTTGCGATACGGTTGTTCTGTTTGAAATCAAACGAGCAGAACCCATTAATGTCGTAGCATCACCGGACAGCACAGTAACTTGTAGCGCCACGATTAATTTGACTGCCACAGCCAATGCGACTGCCAATGCGAGCTTTGCCTGGTTTGACAACAACAACACGCAAATTGGAGTTGGGCCCACCCTGAATACTTTAATTGGCGCCAATCACCACTTTATCGTAGTTGCTACCGACTCACATGGATGTACCGATTCTGATACCGTTTCAGTCTCCGGAAACGCCGTTGATATTGCAATTCAATTGACTAAAACGGGCGACCCTTGCAATCCGGGGCCAGACCAGATTACTGTTATCGGAAACCCGAATTATACTTATACATGGACGCCCGACCCGACCCTGAATCTGGCAGGCGCGCCATTTAACGTAGTTGCAAATCCAAGCGCCACAACAACTTATACATTACAGGTTAGCAGCGGCGTTTGCGATAGCACTTACCACATTAAAGTGGAACGTCCAATCCCGATAAACCTCAGCGTTGAAAGCAATAATATCGTTACTTGTTTGCCGACAACTACCTTGCACGCATTCGCAAACGCGGGCGTAACCGTTACTTATCA
>JBAXTB010000075.1:0-19114 GCA_037130425.1 Bacteroidota bacterium | reverse complement strand
TGACGCAGATCCCTCCGGGGCGCAGATTTTAAAAGGATTTTCCCGCTTGCGAGGGTGTGGGACGCAGATGACGCAGATCCCTCCGGGGCGCAGATTTAAAAGGATTTTCCCGCTTGCGAGGGTTGGGATGCAGATGACGCAGATTCTGTCAGGACACAGATTAAAAAGGATCTGCTCAACGAGAGGACACCGTTTATAGGATGCAAGTAACACGGATGACATCATTCCAAAAACGGATAAATCTGTATCCTAAGTCCGTTCTAATCCGTGTTTCCCCCTCTTATTCGGTAAAAAATCCTTTTAAATCTGCGTTATCTGCGTTCCATCCCCTCGCGAGCGGGAAAATCCTTTTAAAATCTGCGCCCCGGAGGGATCTGCGTCATCTGCGTCCCATCCCCCTCGCAAGCGGCAAAAATCCTTTTCAATCTGCGCCCCGTCAGGGGTCTGTGTCATCTGCGTTCAATTCCCCTCGAAATCGGCAAAAATCCTTTTAAATCTGCGTCCTGACAGGATCTACGTCATCCGTGTCCCATCCCCTCGCAAGCGGAAAAATCCTTTTATATCTGCGCCCCGGCAGGGATCTGCGTCATCTGCGTCCCATCCCCCTCGCAATCGGCAATCCTTAATTCAAAAAATCCCGCAAATCATTATCATCATCGTCGTCCTTGATATTTCCGGTCAAAAAGTCCTTGAACTGCCAGGTATTTACCAAAAACTCCTTGCTAAGCACTTCAAATTCGGCCAAACCATGCAGCGCCAATTCCATAAACACCGTTTGGTCTTTTTCCGGAATATTAGCGTCCTGTACCAATTTGCGTAAACCGGCTACTTTTTCTATTTCCTGGAAAAATTCCTTGTCAGGCAGTTCTACCAGCAAATCAACGGCATTTCCGGCCGCGAAATAAGATCGAATGACGCCGTAAGGATCGCGTTGTTGTCCTTTTTTTAGTTTGGATGGATTAGGCAAAAACTGCAAAAACAATTTTTTAACCGCCTCACCGATGATGTTCATGGCTACCACGTGCGGCCCTTCCTGTTCGCCTTCGTACACCATTTCTACTTTACCGGTTAAAGCAGGTACTACGCCCCAAAAATCGGTGATGCGGGCCGTTGTTTTGGCTTCGCCGTTGCGCAACATGCGCCGTTCGGCCGTAGAATACAGATTTTCGAACGCGCTAATGGTCAAACGCGCACTGACACCGCTTTTTTTATCTACAAATTCGCTTTCACGGGCGCAAAAAGCAATTTCTTCCACTAAGTTTTTCAGCAGTTCAGGCATCTCAATATTTTTGCTTTGCGCGTCTGCAATATCCGATTCCTGCTCGGTGATTTTGCGTCCGATTGCAATAGAGGTAGGGTAGTGGGTCGTAATTTGGCTTTCAATCCGGTCTTTCAGCGGCGTAATGATGCTGCCGCGGTTGGTATAATCTTCCGGATTGGCGGTAAAAATAAACTCCACATCTAGGGGCAGGCGCAGGTTAAAACCGCGAATCTGCATATCGCCTTCCTGGAGCACATTGAACAGGGAAACTTGTATACGCGCCTGTAAATCAGGCAGTTCGTTAATCACAAACAAGCAACGGTGCGAACGCGGGATCAGGCCGAAGTGGATCACACGTTCGTCGGAATAGGGCAAGCGCAGGTTGGCTGCTTTGATCGGATCCACGTCGCCCACCAAATCGGCAATGCTTACGTCGGGCGTGGCTAATTTTTCCACATAACGGGTGTCGCGGTGCAGCCAGGTTACAGGGGTCAGGTCGCCGTGCTCCTTGATGGTGTCGATGGCAAAGCGACTGATCGGCGCCAGGGGATCGTCGTTGAGCTCGCTGCCGGCCACCACAGGGATATATTCGTCCAAAAGGTGTACCAACATGCGCGCAATACGAGTTTTGGCCTGGCCGCGTAAACCAAGCAACAGGATATTGTGGCGGCTCAACACCGCGCGTTCCACATCGGGAATTACGGTGTCATCAAAGCCGAAAATGCCAGGAAAAACGGTTTCTTTTTGTTGAATTTTCCGGATCAGGTTAGCGCGCAATTCGTCTTTAACGCTGCGCGGTTTGTAGCCGCTTTCCCGAAGTTGGCCAAGGTTGGTAATGGAATGAATGTCTTTCATATACGCGGCAAAACAGAATTAAAGGTGCTTTTGTTGAGAGGAATTAAAGAAATAATTGAAATCAGGTCAATTTTTTACTCTTCGAATCCCGCAACACCGCAATTCCCGCATTCAACTCAAACCCAATCAGCAGGATCATACAATTCATCTGTATCCAGATCATCAGCACAATAAGCGTTCCAATGGAGCCGTACAGTTTGTTGTAATTCCCGAAATTATCGACATAAAATGAAAAAGCGTAAGAAATGAAAATCGACAACAGGGTGGCTAAGGTGGCGCCGGAATTAAAAAACGGAATAGGTCGGCGAATGGAAGAACCGTAGCGGTAAATCGTGGAAAAATTGGTGTAAAACAAGGCCAACACAACGACCCAACGAAAGCCGAATACGGTCAAACGCGTCACAAAATCAGCCTTAATGTATTGAAACACAAAATGCAGGATCGTGTCGCCCATAATGACCAATACCACAGATGCTACTAAAACCAAAGCCACCAAAAAGGTTAATTGAATGGCGATTACGCGTTTCCTGAAGCCGGATCGCCGTTTAAACGTCGATTTGTAGTCTTTTTCCAAGCCTTTCATCATCGACAACATACCGTTGGACGCAAACCATATTGCCAGAAAAAAGCCAAATGACAACAAGCCGCTTCGGGGAATGGTGGCAATATCCTGAATGGTTGTCAGCAGCATTTTGCCTGCGCTGCCGGGCATGATTTCATGGATGGAATCATATAACACATCGTCAAATTGCGCATACAAAGGCGTGTAGGCCAACAGCGTGAACAACACGATGATAGAAGGGAAAATGGCCATAAAAAAACTAAAAGCCATACTGTTTGCCCTGGTTGTAATGGCGTCGTTGCTGGTTTCCTTCATGATAAACTCAATCAGGTAATACAAGGGCACGCGCTTCAATCCGGGCAGCGAATGGGTTTTAGCCCAATCCGTCACCCGTATTGCAATCGGATGGTATTTGAAAATGCGGCGGACTTTGCCGGAGAAATTTGTTTTACGCATCGTGGTTTAAGGATTAAAAAAAGGACGTATCTTTTCAAGCAAATATTCAGGCGCTTGCACCACTTTCTTCGCTTTTGCATCAAAAAAACACAACCTGACACGGCCTGAATTGACTAATTTTCGCTTTTCATTCAGGATTTCAACGTGAAACGTAATATGATCGTCGGGAATTTCCCGCAAGGTACTGCGCACCGTCAGCAAATCATCGTAATGAGCCGGACGCACGAAGCGCATTTCTAAACTCACCACCGGCAACCAGATGCCATGCTCTTCTTCTAAAGCCTTGTAACTCATGCCCAAAGAGCGGATCAGTTCAACCCTCCCAACTTCAAAATATTCGGCGTAATTCCCGTAATACAGGTATCCCATTTGATCGGTTTCACCGTAGCGAACGCGTATTTGGACTTCGTGTGTGTACATGAATTTTCGTTGTTATTTTCCAAAAACCGGCAAAATAATGCAAGACGGGTGCTCCGCCTCGCGGTAAATGCGGTGCGTCGCCTTGATAAAATCACTGTCTTTGCACTGGTAAATGTTCACAAACTGCTGCGGATTGCGGTCAATCAAGGGAAACCACGAGCTTTGAATCTGGATCATCAGCCGGTGACCGGGCAAAAACGTGTGCGACACATCGGGTAATTGAAACAATACGTGCTCAATCACACCCGGTGTCAAGGCTTCCGGATGTTCAAAACTGTTGCGGTAGCGCGCACGCATGACCTCGCCGCGCACCAGCATTTGGTAGCCGCCCATGGGCACGCCGTTCTCTTTTCCCGACATGGTGTCCGGGAACACATCAATAAGTTTCACCACGAAATCAGCGTCGGTGCCGGTGGTCATCACGTACAAGTCGGCTTTAATCGGGCCTTCGAGGGTCATTTCTTTCTGCAATACTTCGGTTTCATACACCAGCACATCTGGACGGCGGGACGCAAACCGCTGATCGTCCGTCATGTATTCCCGCGTGCGCTGCAAATGCACGTCCTCCGTGTAAGGCACGGGTTTGGCCGGATCGCTCATATATTCGTCAAATTGGCCTGTGTTTGGCGGTATTTTGGACGTAATCGTTCCTTTATCGCCTAAATAAAACCGCGTCATGGCTGTTTTCGCAGGCGGCCAGGTATTAAATTGTTTCCATTGATTCAAACCCGTATTAAACACGTAAGCCTCTGGCAAAGCCATATTGCCCTGGTCTTTTAAATAGTATTCAAAAAAGGGAAATTCTATACTTTTTTGGTAAAACTCCGAGGTATTTGCCCCAAAATGGATATTTCCCAAATGCTCGCCCTTGCCGCGCGCCCAGCCACCGTGCGACCAAGGCCCCATGACAAGTCGGTTGGAGGTTTTACCCGGATTTTGTTTTTCAATGGCATCGTAGACTTTCCAGGCGCCGAAACAATCCTCCGCATCAAACAAACCACCGACGGTTAGCACGGCGGGTTGAATTTTTTTCAAATGCGGGCGCGGGTTGCGTTGCTGCCACCAGGTATCATAGTCGGGGTGCGCACATATATCGTCCCAAAATGCCACGCTGTCGCGGATGTATTTTGCCTTAAAATTGCTCAACGCGCCGTTTTTCAAGTAAAAATCGTAGTTATCCGACGAGTTCCAATCAAACGGACGGCCATGCTGTTTTTCCGGCCCCGTGCGCGGCAACCCAAAACCGGCAGCATAATAAAATGAAAACGCATCCATCAAACAGAAGGCGCCGTTATGGTGAAAATCATCGCCCAAAAACCAGTCGGTCACAGGGGCTTGGGGCGACACCGCTTTGATGGCCGGGTGGTTGGCTAAAATGGCCATTGTGGAATAAAAACCCGGGTAGGAAATGCCAAAAACACCCACTTTCCCGTTGTTGCCGGGCATGTTTTTCACTAACCAATCCACCGTATCGTAGGTATCGGAGGCTTCGTCTATTTCGTCGTTGGTCTTTTTATAAGGATTGAAGGGACGCACATCCATAAATTTCCCTTCGCTCATGTATCGTCCGCGCACGTCTTGTGTGACCATGATGTAGCCGGAACGCGCAAGGTCCATGTTCTGAAAACCCGATACATACACGTCTTTTCCGTAAGGAGCACAGGAATACGGCGTGCGTTTGAGCAGCACCGGGTACGTTTTACTTTTGTCTTTGGGCGCATAGATGGAAGTAAACAAACGCGTGCCGTCGCGCATCGGAATCAGCACTTCCGTTTTGACGTAGTTATCGCGGATATAAGCCGAATCCAGGGCGAATGTTTGGGCATTTAAGCCCAAAACGGACGTTAAAAATGCAAACAGGACAAGTAAAATGTGTTTCATAGACTTAACATTATTCAAAGCGCAAATGTGGGTATTTTTGGGATAAAATCATGCTCATTTTTGCTCAAAAACCAATTTTCCGCCACCTTGCATGTCAAAAACTCGGATAAGCGGATCGTTTGATGTTATTTCCTTCCCTTTTTTTAAATTAGATAAAAACAACATAGAATCGGGTACATATAAACGTAGTTTTTCATTTTTAACCGCTTCTATTTCAATCCGCAGCGTTTTCCCATTTTCCCGTACTGCACTGACCAAAAACGCGCCTTCCGCCAGCAAATGTTTAAAAGACACATTCGCCCAATCATCCGGAACCGCCGGAAAAACTTCTATACCGAGGCTGTGACTCTGTAACAGCATTTCCTGCAAACCGGCAGCCGCTGCAAAATTGCCTTCCAAGGTAAACGGACTATAGGTAAACGACGAAAACCCACGCCCCGATTGATCGCCGTTTAAATGAAATGAATTCGGCGACACAAACGCGCTTGCAAAACGACTCAATGCCTCGCGCGCGCCGTCGCCATGGTGCGCGCGGGCCTGCAAAGACGCGAGCCAGGCGTAGGAATATCCGGTCCAATTCGCGGGGCCGTATTTCAGCAAATCATCAATTGAGTGCTTTATAATCGTTTGATTTTCAACGTTTTTGTTCCAATCAATCAAACCCAGCGGGTAAATCGCCATCAGGTGGGAAAAATGTCGGTGGCTTTCCGTGTATGCCAAATTGGGTGCAAATTTCAAGGATTGGGTTTCCGTGAGCGCATATTTGGGCAAGGACGCTGCAAGATTTTGCCAATGTTTTGCATCGTCCGTTTTCCGAAGTTCAAGGGCCAGTTCGGCTGTTTTTTCATATACAAAACGGGTGAGCGCCAGGTCGTAATTGGTCATAGTATTTGGAAACCAGGCTTGCAGGGAATTGTCGTTTATTTCCGGCGAAGAAGACAGCGGCAGCACGCGCAAACCCTTGTCATTCAGCGCGGTAAGTTGTTCCAAATGCAAAGCCACATCGTGCAAAAACGGCCAGGCATGGTCTTTTAAAAACGTCCGGTCTTTAGAATAACGCCATTGCAGGTAAAAATGCTGGGCCAGCCAGGCGGAGGTCGTCGGCGAACAGGAATATTGAATCCAGCCGCCCATGGGTTCGCCGAGCAGGGTAGCCACGCCGGGAATATTGAGGCCATCGGTGCCGAAATAGCGCTTGGTGTAGGCGTGGTTGCTTGCGTCGGTGCTTTCCAAATGGTTGAGATAGCCGCGCGCTTCGTGGAGGTGGTTGGCGGTATAGGCGGGCCAATAACTCATTTGGGTATTCAAATCATGGTGAAAATCGCCTTTCCAGGGTGGCAAACGACCATTATCCGCCGTCCAGATTGCTTGCAGGCTAATCATGGGCGCCCCCGCCCGCGCGACGCAGCCGAATTTGTACATGTCCAAATAATACTGCCGTTCAATCAGGGAGTCAGGTACATGCAGCGCCGATTTTGCCCAGTATTTGGCCCACCAGGCCGAGGATGCGCGAAAAGCCGCGTCAAAACCGCGACGGGCCGCTTTTTGCACCATTTCGGAGGCCCGATCCAGCCCTTGTTTTTGTTTGAAATGGCTGCTGATCGTCCACACGCCGTCGTATCCCTTGGCGGTCGGGATGATTTTCAGGGCCGCTTCGTAACTAAATCCGCCCCAACAAGGTTGATGAAAATACCAAACGCCGTTTTCCTGTTGAACCTCAGCGGCCGTGTAGCCCAAGCGCCCCAGCCCGTCGCCGTTGACCGAACCGCCCGCCGTTTGGTTGGTCTGCGCGGTTTTCCAGGGTGAAATCAAGGTCGCTTCTAATTGTTTTGCCGCGTCAGGGCCTTCCACGCGAAACCAGCCTTCGCGGTGAACAGCGTCCACAAAACTTTGGACTGTGAGATTAGGGCCAAAATGCAGGGTGGACAAACCGCTTGCAATATCGAGATCGCCGTCGCTTAGTTTGAGTGTGGGTGCGCCGGGTTTAGGTCTGAGTTCGATGGCTGCGCCGGGTAGTTTGGTGGGGCCAGCTTCTTGTTCATAAGGCGCGTCAAAATACTGTTGCACCATGCCGTAATCGCCTTTGGCCACTTGTTCTGCCACCCATTTGTAGTTGAATTCGGGTCGGTCGAGGCCCTTCATGGGGCGCAGATCCCAGAGGTCGACGCGGTCGAGGGCTAAGCGGATGGCACCGTCTTTGCCCCATAAAAGGCAGCCGAGGATGGCGTTTCCCATGGGCAGGCCTTGGTCCCAGGTGGGCGGGAGGGTTTTGAGTTGAAGATTGTGGGTAGGCAGCGGCTGCGTAAAGAGGGTTGTAAGGCAAGCGGTCAGGAAGATGGTAAACAGAAATTTCATGGTGCGGGAATGAATGTGCTAATCTAAGAGAAAACCTATAACTTTGCATAGTTATGGAAAAGGTACGCATACCCAATCTTTTGATCGAAAATATCGGCCCATTTGGTCGCTTGGAACTGAATTTCCCGGAAAAGACCATTCCAGGGAAGGCGGAGATTCATATTTTGACCGGGGAAAATGGGACAGGGAAGACGACGATTTTGGAGGCGCTGGCTAGCATTGCCCCTGATTCAATAAAATTGAATAATCGAGCACGAAAAAACACCGAGTCCAAAACCAAAATATCATTTAACGATCATTCGAATATTGAATATAAATACGAGAATGGACTCTACGAACTTTTAAGTGACAGTCCAATACTTTCTAAGTATAGAGGTTTTTTAAATAATCAAAAAGAAATTCCAGCTGATTTCGCTTTACTAGGATATTCTGGTTATAGGCAAGTTTTCAATGCTCAAATTACTGGGATTTCTGAAATTGAACTTCAGCCATTTCAGCATGCCGTCAATTTCGGTAAATCAGTTGATCCTGAGATCATCCTCCAATGGATTGCTAATACCATCGCCGCCAAGGCCATCGCCGGATATCAACAGGATTTTGCAGAAGCTAGACAGCGTGAAAACGCCATTTTGCAATTAGAAACCACAATTTCTTCCATTATTGACAAACCGGTAAAATTCAAACTTGAAACTAAACCTTACGCAGTTAAAATTGAAGTAGCAGGCGAACAATTAGATTTTAGTTTATTGCCCGACGGTTTAAAATCCATTATTTCCTGGATTTCCGATTTACTGATGCGCATGGATCGGGTGAAATGGGTAGATGATATTCCGGTTTTTGAACGCAATTTTATCCTGTTCCTCGACGAAATCGAGGTACATCTACACCCGGCCTGGCAGCGCAAAATTCTGCCTGTGGTGCAAAATTTGTTTCCAAACGCACAAATTTTTATCAGCACCCACTCTCCTTTTGTGATCGGTTCGGTGGACGGCGCCTGGATACATAAATTGGTGAAACCCAATGGTGATTCGCAATTGGCAGCAGGTTATCCGATGTTATCGGAAGATGCCAAAAGTGTTCGTTATTGGTTGGATGAAGTATTTGATATTCGGGAACAATACGGCGATCAGGTGGAACGCGATTATAGATGATTTTGCTTTCCGTTTTATGATTGATATAATGGCATAAACCTGAGCAATTTTGTATTGCTGAAATATCTCTTGTGTTTCGAAAAGAAGCCCAGCCCTTGGATGGAGGAGGGTGTATCATAAGTCGTTTTATAAACATTTAACGGATGATCCGCAAAATATTATTCGGATGACCGGGCGTATTGAGGGGGTGACTGTCAGTCACCCCCTCAATTAGGCGCGATCTCAACTTTTTATTTGGCGAAAAAATCCCACGTTACCTTATGATACAGCCTCTATAAAAAACACACAAATGACTGATTATTAATTAATTATATGTTTAGGCGGAATAAATTCCGCCCTCCGCTCAAGCGCTAAAAAACGAACGGGTGCCTTGCGCTAAGTATCCGAAAATACCAGGCCCAACGCCCTCGTTCGATATTCGATATTCGTCTGTTCGATATTCGATATTCCCTACCGTTTCTTTCTGCCGCCCTCGTCTTTCTTTTTAAAGCGATCCCACACTTTCCAGTCCTTAATTGTTTTCCGTTCGCGTTTGAAGAAAATATAGCGCACCGACAGCGCGGCGCCGTTCCAGTCGAATGCGCGCCCGCCTGAAACGTGGAGCTCCGGTTTCCAGTCGACGGCGAGGTTGATGCGGCCGAGCGATAATTCAGCGCCGCCGATCAGGGATAGTCCGTACACATTGTTTCGCACAGGATCGTCTTTTTTGATCGGGTCATTGGTGCCGTAGTAGTGGAAGCCGGCGCCGGTGTAGACATTAAAATTGCGTGCAATCAATTTATGGTGCTTTTCACCCAATACTGTAATACCAAGGTCGTTGGAGCCAATGGACGTGTGGAGGATACCTTCCGCCGTCCAGCCATCCGCAATATATTGTTGAACCGTGAGGTTTATGCCGTTGTCAATGCGGATACCGCCGGCAGTGATATAGGTTTGACCAAAAGCAAGGGCCGAGGAAAACAGGAGGGCGAAAGCGATTTGAATGCGGAGATTCTTCATGTTGTTGATGCTTCGTTGTTGTTCGAATTGCGTAAAAAACGGCGCCAAGGTCAGGGTATTTTGAAAGAATTAAAGGTTTAAAGTTTTTTTAACCAAAAGGGGCGGTATTTTTCGGCCACGAATTGCAAAATTTACCATTTTTTTAGTTCAAATCGTTCATAATCAGCATTTTTGGTGGCATTTCATCAAATTCGGCAATATGGAAATTTTTACTTCCAAGCCGTCACGCAGTATCAGTTACATTCCCCCTTCGTTTTCGAACTGGCAACCGCTGTGCTTGAAGACGACCGGGATTATTATGCGTTCCGGGATGTGGAATTACTGCGAAAAAAAATGCTGGCAAGTGATGTTTGGATTGATCGGGTTGATTTTGGCGCACAGGAAGGCCGACGCCGGGAAATGCTGCGCAAAGTGGTTGCCAACGCAGCCAGTTCACCAAGGCAAGGTAAAATGCTGTTCCGATTAGCCAATCACCTGCACCCGCAAACCATGTTAGAATTGGGAACTTCCACGGGTATCGGCGCTATGTACCTGGCTTCGGGCGCGCGCAACGCTCGCTTTCGCACGCTGGAAGGCTGCCCGCAAACCGCAGCCGTGGCGCGTAACAATGCGGAAATACTGGGGCTGCACCACGTAGAAGTAACAGACGGCCCATTTGAACAAACGCTTTTGCCTGCGTTGAATGACCTAAAAACCGTCGATCTGTTTTACCTTGACGGCAACCACCGCCCGGAACCAACGCTGCGATACTTTGAACAATGCCTGCCTTATGCAAAACCAAAGGCAGTTTTTGTGTTTGACGACATATATTGGTCGGCCGGCATGACAGATGCCTGGAAAAAGATTCAAGAACACCCAAAAGTGACCTTGACGGTCGATTTTTTTGCCATTTCGCTTGCATTTATTGATCCGGCCTTTAAGCAAAAACAGCATTTCCGCGTTGTACCGACCAGACAAAAACCCTGGAAAATCTTCTAATACCAAATACTGAAACCCGTGCAACTTGACCTGACGTACCGACAAATTTGGAAAATTTCAGCCCCGATTATGCTGGGATCCGCAGCGCAAAATGTCATTGCGCTGAGCGATGCTGTTTTATTATATCATTTGGGTGAAGTCGAATTTGCCGCCATCGGGTTTGTCGGCGTTTTTTACATCACTATCGCGGCCATCGGGTATGGTTTTTCAAGGGGCGGCCAGATTATGATTGCGCGGCGCATGGGCGAAGGACGGCCCGGCGCCGTGGGTTATACGTTTCATGCCATGTTCTTGTTTGAACTCATGTTGGCCTGTCTGATGTGGGCGTTTATGCGGTATGGAACGCCTTGGTTTTTTAAGTTGTTTTTGACCCATTCGCCTGAAATTTATCAAAAAGGACTTGAGTACATTCACTATCGAAGTTACGGGGTGTTTTTCAGTTACGGGGGCGTGGCGCTGATTTCCTTGTATTCCGGCATTGCGCGCCCGGCTATTATTTTATTTGATACGGTGGTGCTGGCCTTGGTAAACCTGACATTGAACTACGGATTAATTTTTGGTAAATTCGGATTGCCCGCCTTAGGCATTGGCGGTTCCGGGCTGGCCAGCAGCATTGCGGAAGGGATCGCATTTGTTATTTTTGTGTTATATATTATTTGGGACAAGAAGAATCGGGTGCTTCGGATTTTTCACACGCGTAAATCGGATGAACAGATACTCATTCGGCGACAGGATGATTTGGAACATGAAACCAAGGAGCCGGAAGATTTAGTTTATCACCCAAACGAGTCTATTTTTCAGGTCATGCGGCACCAGTTGCGTATTTCATTGCCAGTGGTGGCGCAATCGGCTGTTTCTCAAGGCAGTTGGGTGTTTTTTTTCGGAATGGTTGAGAATTTGGGAGAACATGCTTTGGCGGTATCCAACCTTGCCCGCACCGTATATTTACTGCTTTCCATCCCGCTTTGGGGCTTTTCATCCGGCATAAACACCCTGGCAAGTAACCTGATAGGCCAACAACGTCGAAGCGAAGTGTTGCCGGCTGCCTGGAAAACAGGCAAACTGTGCTGGGCCGTTTCAATGATTATGGCGGTGCCGATTCTGTTTTTTCCGGAAAAATTATTGTACCCCTTGCTCGGAAAATCAGATATGACGCTTATAACGGACACGCAACCAGTCTTTTATGTATTGTTAGTTATATTATCAATGTCGTCTTTCGGATCTGTGTTGCTCAATACTTTGGCCGGTACGGGCGCCACCGGGTTCGGATTTAAACTTCAAGTAGTGACCATTGCGGCTTATTTAGGGTACATTTATGTTGTTACCAACTTTACCCATTTGTCGCTCGCTTGGGTATGGGGGGCCGAAGTGATCTATTGGATCCTTATGATTTCACTGGTTTTGTGGTATTTACGCTCCGACCGATGGCACGCGCTTCATTTTTGAAAGCGGATACAAAGCCAATTGCCCCGTTGTTGTACATTTAGTTTTGTCAAACCTTCCTTTTCTGCGGCTTCAGTAATGACATTTTCATCTTGGATGAGGATGCCGGAGCAAAGCAGCCAAGCGCCCGGTTTCAGTTTGGCATACAAATTGGTTAAGGAATCGAGGATTACGTTGCGGTTGATGTTGGCTAAAATTCCGTCAAAATGGCTACCTTGCACGTCGGAAAGCGTACCGCAACGCGCCACTACGTTCTTTACATGATTGACTTCGCAATTTTCAATGGTATTGTGGTAGGATTCTAATTCAATGTCGACGGCTTCTAATTCGGAGGCGCCCAATTTGGAGGCAAGGATCGCTAAAATGCCGGTTCCGCAACCGTAGTCGAGCACATGCGCGCCTGCGAGCGGAAGATGTTCCAGTGCGGCGAGGCACATATAGGTGGTTTCGTGGTGCCCGGTACCAAAGGCCATTTTAGGATTGATGACCAGGTCAAAGCGCACGTTCGGATTCGGCGCATGGAAATCGGCGCGCACAGCACAGAACTCGTCTACAATAACCGGGTTGAAATTACTTTCCCACAATTCGTTCCAATTTTGGCCGGGGATTAGCGTTTTTTCCCAACTAAATTCGAATTGCGCATTCAATTCCTGCAACAGGCGCTCGGCATCTTGTTGTGAAGCGTCGGCAGGTAAATAGGCGGCTAAACCATTTGGTATTTCTTCAAAAGTATCGAATGGCGCATCCGATAAAAAAGCCATCAGCATATCCGAAGTTTCGGGGCTGGTGTGAAGTTCATATTTCCAATAATCCATCATGCAAAGGTAAACAGGAATTTAAAAACAGAGGTTTAATCTTATTTTAATGGCATTTTAGGCAAGGATGACACGCTAAATCAAAAATCATCATCCGCCTTGGTGTTCATTTTAAACAACCTACTATGAAAAATTTTTCTACCCTGAGCGCACTGTTGTTGTTCGTAGGATTACTGAAAGCCCAAACAACGGTCACGATCAGTGGTGTCATCAAAGACGCGCAAAACGGGGAAACGCTGATCGGCGCCACGGTAGAGGCTCCCCGGTATAAAAAGGGTAATGTCAGCAATGAATACGGTTTTTATTCCCTATCAATCCCGGTTAGTAGAGATTCCTTTGAAATCAGGTTCAGTTATATCGGTTATCAGCCGCTGCGTCGCAAGGTTAAGGCTTCCAGTGCCGTCCGACTCGATGTTGAACTAAAACCAAAGGGCACCTTGTTGAATGAAGTAGAAATCAAGGCCAGTTCTTACACCGAGAAGGTGCATAGTACCGAAATGTCTGTTTCGACGTTAAGCGCCCGTGAGATAAAAGCCCTGCCCACCTTGCTGGGTGAAACAGATATTATCAAAATTTTACAGCTAAAACCCGGCATTTCTTCCGGCTCGGAAGGCTCTTCGGGATTGTATGTGCGGGGCGGCAACAGCGACCAGAACCTGATTATCTTAGATGAAGCCATTGTGTACAACGCCAATCACTTATTCGGTTTTTTCAGCACCTTCAATTCGGATGCCGTAAAAGATGTAAAAGTGTACAAAGGCGGTTTTCCGGCGCAATATGGCGGACGACTTTCTTCTGTGATTGATGTTCGGATGAAGGAAGGGAATAATCAGCGATTCAGCGGCTCCGGCGGTGTTGGAATCGTGGCCAGTCGTTTAATGCTGGAAGGCCCGATTAAAAAAGGAAAATCCTCCTTTATTATCAGTGGGCGGCGGACTTATGTCGATCTGATTACGCGGCAGATCAATAAAAACAATGCCGACGTTCGGGAATACAATCCAATCCCGAATTACTATTTTTATGATCTGAATACAAAGTTAAATTTTACATTTAGTGATAAAGACCGCTTGTACCTGAGCGGCTATTTCGGGCGCGACGTCTTCAAATACAAGGACAAGCAATTTAATTTTCTGTTTGATTGGGGAAATACCACCGGTTCCGCGCGTTGGAACCATGTTTTCGGGCCGAGGTTGTTTCTAAATACGACCGCAACTTTTTCCAATTATCAATACAAGGTTCAAAATATTTTTCAGGGTTTTTCGCTCCGGCTCGGATCTTTTGTCAAGGACGTAAATGTTAAAGCCGATTTTTATTATCAGGTAAATAATACGCATACCATGCGTTTTGGCGCTAATTTTACCAAGCACCAATTTGTGCTGGGGCGCTTAAAAGCCGGCAGCAACGATGGGAAAATCAGGTTTGAAGCGGGACAAACGTTTGGAGGTTCGGAACGATGTTTATACATATCAGATGAATGGGCATTACGCCGCAATTTGAAAATCAATTACGGAGCGCGCGTCTCGCTTTGGCAAAATGAACCGGTTTATTTTAGAAGTTTTGAACCGCGTTTGGCCGCTAATTTCAGCATAAATGATCGTTGGTCTCTAAAAACTTCTTATGCCCGGATGGTTCAGAATGTTCACTTGCTGGCCAGCAGCGGCTTGTCGCTTCCGACCGATATTTGGTATCCAAGCACCCACATTGTCAGGCCTGAAAAAAGCGACCAGATCGCGCTTGGGACTTCTTATTTGTTTGGCAAAAATGTGCTGCTTACCTGGGAAGCATGGTATAAACGACTGAAAAACTCCGTGGATCTGATTGATGGCGCCGAGTTATACGGCAATCCGAACCTGGAAGGTCAGCTTACTTTTGGGCATGGCTTTGCTTATAGCCCTTTGGAGCTGGAAATTGAAAAGAAAGAAGGCAAACTAACCGGCTGGATCGCTTACACATTATCGTGGGTGAAACGGGGCGGTTTCCCGGACATTAATCGCGGTACCAATTTTTCGCCCCGATACGACACCCGCAACAACCTGAACATCGTAGGCATTTACGAAATTAATAAACGTTGGCAACTGACCGCTACCTGGGTGTACAATTCCGGTTCCGTGGGTTGGCTGCCGATCGGACGTATGACGATTCAGGATGTTGCCGGCGCGCCTATTAAGTTGGTCGTGCCCGTGTATGGCGACCGGAATAACTACCGTATGCCTGCTTATATGCGCGGCGACCTCAGCCTTATATTTCGTTTTAAAATCAAACGATTGGAAAACGACTTTACGCTGGGTGTGTATAATGTGACCAATCGCCGAAACCCTTATTTCATTTACCTGAATGCCGAAACGGAGGGAAGCGGCGCTGATTTAACAGTCAAGTCTATCAAAGCAAAACAAGTCACGTTATTTCCTATTTTACCTTCAATAACCTGGAATTTTAAGTTCTAAATCGCGTAAAATCAATGAAAAACTATATTTTTTTCGCATTGTCGTTTATTGGCCTGAGCGCCTGTAATTTGTCTAAAGAGGTTGAACTCGATCTTCCGGAGTACACAGATCAGCCGGTAGTAGAATGTTATCTTCAACCTGGCAAGCATTTTCGGCTGCTTCTTACCCATAGTTCCGCTTATTTTGAGCCGCTTGGACTTGATTCAAGTTTTGTACAAAAAACCTTGCTGCAAGGCGCAACAGTGACCATTACTTATAGCGGACAGACCGACACACTTTACAACAACAACTCTTTTGAATTAAGTCCATTTAAACTGTATAATTATACCGGGCATAACATCGTTTCTGATACGCCGGGTATAGAATATCAATTGAAAATTATCCTGCCAAATGGCGGCGGCGATATTAGCGCTAAAACCAAGATGCTGTCTTTCCAACCCATAGACAGTGTGGTGATACAATGGAACTTAATTGATACCTCGGCGCGCGCGCTCACGTACATTACGGACGATTTAAAAACAACAGATTTTTTTCGTAGAACCTTAAATATCAATTCTTTAGACAGTGTGCCAGAGCAGGATTTTGTTTGGACGGATCGCGTTTCCACCACATCGCTGATCGTATTCGGAACCGGATTTGATTTATGGACCGGTAATAAAGTCATCAACACTGTGTATCATATCGATCAGGACTATTACGATTATCTGGAAAGCGTTCAGTTGGCGATTTTAGCCAATTTGAACCCATTTGCCCAGCCATCCGGCATCAAAAGCAATGTATCGGGCAGTGCAAATCCGGCGGGGATATTTACCTGTCTTGTGTTCGACCGGGATTCGACTTTGGTAAAAATGTAGCGGGTTTTCTTTTAAAAAAAGTTTGAAAGCGTATCAGGGTAAATAAAGACGAACGGGTCTTTAACCAGGGTTGGAACCGTGGGTTGATTGAACATTCAGGCGATTAGCGATAAAAATTCTGAAATGTGCGGAATTTTCACCGTTTTCAGAATAATCGGGAAGCGACCGCCCGTAATCGTAGATTGCAATTGCGTGAAAAATCGACTCAATCAAAGCCTTCGTCGAATCTTATTCTTAACAGCAGGTTAAATCGGCATGTTTGCCGAACAAAATTTTCCGCCCCTTGTTACCCCCTGTTATACGCTGTCAATTATGAAAAAACTACTTGCATTTAGTACCCTGTTGCTATTAATCACCCAATTACAAGCCCAAACGAACGCCACCATCAGCGGCGTATTAAAGGATGCCCAAAACGGAGAAACGCTGATTGGCGCCACCGTAGAAGCGGTGGGCTTGAAAAAAGGGAACGTCAGCAATGAATACGGTTTCTATTCATTTTCCATTCCAAACGGTAAAGACTCCGTTGAACTCCGCTATAGTTATGTGGGCTACGAATCGGTCATTCGGAAAGTAAAACCAGTCGGCGCTACCCGAATGGACATATCCCTCAATCAAGTCGGTTCCACGCTCAAGGAAGTAACGATCAAAGCCAACGCTTTTTCGGAAAAGGTGCGCAGTACGGAAATGTCGGTGGCCACCATAACAACCAAAGAAGTTAAAGCGTTGCCGGCCTTGTTTGGCGAAGCCGATATTATTAAAATCATACAACTCAAACCTGGTGTAACGCCAGGTTCGGAAGGCACCACAGGTTTATTTGTACGGGGCGGTAACAACGATCAAAATCTGATTGTGCTTGACGAAGCCATCGTGTACAACGCCAGCCACTTGTTTGGTTTTTTCAGCACTTTCAATTCGGATGCGGTAAAGGATGTGAAATTGTACAAAGGCGGTTTTCCGGCCCAATACGGCGGACGACTGTCTTCTGTTATCGACGTGCGGATGAAGGAAGGTAATAACCAAAAACTGAGCGGATCGGGCGGATTGGGCTTGATTGCCAGCCGTTTAACCTTGGAAGGGCCGATTCAAAAAAACAAATCTTCGTTTATTGTAAGCGGCCGGCGCACTTATGCTGATATTTTCACGCGTTTGGTGAATAAGGCCAACGAGAATAAAGTAGATTACAATAAAATACCGGATTACTATTTTTACGACCTGAATACTAAAATTAATTTCACGTTGGGCGCTAAAGACCACTTGTATTTGAGCGGGTATTTTGGGCGCGATGTATTCAAATTCAGCGATAAAAATTTTAATTTCCTCTTTGATTGGGGCAATGCAACGGGTACGGCGCGTTGGAACCACGTTTTCGGGCCAAGGTTATTTGCCAATACGACATTTACCTACTCCGATTATCGCTACCGGATTCAGAATATTTTGCAAGGGTTTTCCTTCAGACTCGGCTCCAATACCAAGGATGCTAATACGAAAATCGACTTTTACTACCAGCCAAGTAATACGCATACGATTCGTTTTGGCGCCAACGCCACCTACCACAATTTTATCGTAGGCCGTTTGAAAGCCGGCAGCAACGACGGAAAAGTTAAGTTTGAATCGGGCCAAAGTTTTGACGGCCTGGAGTACGGCATGTATTTCTCCGACGAGTGGGTGGCGTTGCGCAATTTAAAAATTAATTACGGCGGACGTATTTCAGCATGGCAAAACAATCCGGCATTTTACGCCGGTTTTGAGCCGAGGGTAGCGGTCAATTATTCCGTTTCTGATCGTTGGTCGTTTAAAGGCTCCTATTCGCGCATGAATCAATACGTGCATTTATTGGCCAGCAGTGGTTTGTCGCTCCCAACCGATATTTGGTACCCAAGCACGCGCGGTGTGAAACCCGAAAAAAGCGATCAGATCGCGGTTGGAACCACGTATTTAGTCGGGCAACACGTGTTGATTACCTGGGAAGCCTGGTATAAATGGCTTCAAAATTCCGTAGACTTTATTGACGGCGCTGAGCTGTTTGCCAATAATAACATTGAACACGAACTCACGTTTGGGCGCGGATACGCTTATAGTCCGCTGGAGTTGGAAATTGAAAAAAAGGACGGCAAGCTGACAGGCTGGATTGGCTATACGCTGGCTTGGGTGAAACGCGGCGGTTACCCCGACATCAACAACGGGAATTATTTCCCACCGCGGTTTGATACGCGCCACAACCTGAACGTAGTGGCCTTATATAACTTGAGCAAACGCTGGCAACTCACAGCAACCTGGGTGTACACTTCCGGCTATGTGGGTTGGCTCCCGGTTGGCCGCATGTCGTTTCAGGATGTACCCGGCGCGCCGCTGCAATTGGTGGTGCCGGTGTATGGCGACCGCAATTCCTACCGCGTGCCTGCGTACATGCGCGCCGACCTTGGCGTGGTGTACCGCTTCAAAACCAAACACTTGGATAACGACTTGACGCTGAGCGTGTATAATGCTACCGACCGCCGCAATCCGTTTTTCCTGTACATTGATGTAAAAACATCCGGAACGGGCGCCAACCAAGCCATTGATGCCATTGTGGCCAAACAGGTTTCATTGTTTCCGGTGTTGCCGTCGATTACCTGGAATTTCAAGTTTTAAAACGACATA
>JBAXTB010000074.1:0-19152 GCA_037130425.1 Bacteroidota bacterium | reverse complement strand
GACGGTGGACGGTGGACGGTGGACGGTGGACGGTGGACGGTGGACGGTGGACGGTAAAAATGGAGCGCAAAAATCGGGAATAACCAACCATTCGCAAATATTTTTCGTATTGGTGAATGAAACCTTAATTCTAAACAATCATCCCTTATGCCTAAACGCCAACTTAAAACGTTTTTACTGTTAAGCCTGCTGCTGTGCTTCGGCTGCCAGCCCTGCAATAAATGCGGCGACTTCGGCGACGTTTATCGGTTCCGGTTTATTCCACCCTGGAGCCTTGCCGTTTTGGACAATAGCGGCCCCGACCCGGTAGAAGACCCGGATAGTACGGTACTCAGAACTGCATTCGGAATGCGCATAAGTTGCCCCGCCGCAATTGTGGATACGGTTCAGGAGGATGTTGAAGCGGATTGTATCAATTGGGAGGCGGATACAGCCGTAATCTCCCTCAAAATCATTACGTTGATGGATATTGACAGCAGTTACGTTGCCGGAACCGAGGTCTCACCTTTATTCAAATTGCGTCAAAGTGAATACTCGAATACAACCTTGGCTACCCATGTTTTTTATGCTAACCTTAACGCCTTTTATTTGAATCAATACAAACCTGTCGCCTATACTGACCTTCTAATGGTTTTTCCTCCTGAAAAATCCGGTATTTATCAATTTGATGTGATTCTTACACGCAGCGATTTGAGCGAAACGCATTTACGTTCACCTAAAATCACGTTGCAATGAACCGAATAACTTTTACGCTAATACTGATCGCCTTACTTAGCAATAAAATGGAAGCTCAAGAGCCTAAAAAATTCAATACTGGTTTTTGTATTGATGTGTCCGGTTTTGTCTTTGCACCACTTTATAATGCCCATTCGGATCCAGTTTATAGCCCCTTATTAGGTGTTCGGCGAGACGGCCATGGCCTACAGTTAGAATTTAACGGACTTTCTGATAAAAAATTAAGCCCTTTTGTACGTTTACGATTTGGCAAACGCGATGGGATTGATTTTGATGACTTAAAAAAACATATTGAAGCCGCATTTCCCGACTATTACGTTGATCTGACCAGCAAGAGACAGCAACGAAGGGGTATCATGCAATTTTTGGTCGGCGTGGCACTTAAACCAATCCCCCGCCGAATTGCCGTCCAACCTTTCCTTGCCGGAGGCATACAAATAGCTTCTTATGGCGATTCAAACGGCGCATACCTGAAAGCCAGGAATACGCACGAACTAATTGAAATACATTATTTGCCACAATTAGGCGGCAATTTTATTCCATTTATAGAAGCTGGCGGAAAACTTTTAATTGCGCTAACGCCTATAATCGGAATTCATGTAAATGCTTCCTTTATAAATTTAATTAATTCAAATATAAAATACAATGCGCAACAAACAGATTGGATTAAATCTACAAGGCAAACCAATTTATTACCTACGCCAAATGTTTACTTTGGGTTTGCAGGCTCCATTGGGCTTCATTTGAAATTGTTTGACTACTAAATCAGCCGGTTGGGCGGCAATTACACCCAATGCACCTCTATTTCCCATTCCGCCTGTGGCTGCTGATACAAACGCCAGAATTCATCGGCAATCAAATCCGGGTCGAAACGAGTACCCGCTTTTACCATGCCGCTGATGGTAATCGTGGCTGCATGGATGCCGTAATCTTTGCACTCATCGGCCAAGGAAAACGTGAAATTCCGAATCGCCGCTTTCCCGATGCCTAAAGACGCCAAAAATGCAGGAGGGTTGAGCGCGGTGCCGCCGCCGGTTAAAAAGATGGCGCCGCGGCTGCGGCTTTTCATTTGAGGCAAAACAGCCTGAACGGCTAAAATAGCCCCTACGATATTGATTTTCAAATCTTTATTAAAGACATCCAGATCAATTTCTGAGGGCTTTGCCGGGTTGTATGCGCTGGCATTGTAATGTACAATTTCAATATCGGCATGTTCCTGCACAATTTGTTGGAGCAGTTGCTTGAAGGCCACATCATCCGTTATATCCGCAGCATAGCCCGTAGATTTGATCCCGGAACTTGCCAGTTCAGTTTTAAAATCCTGCAAGGCGTTTTCTTTGCGCGCAACCATCAGGATTTCAAAACCTTCCCGACCAAAACGTTTGGCAATCGCAAGCCCGTTTCCTGGCCCCATGCCGATTAATAACAGTTTCATAATCAATTATTTATGCTATAAGAATTAACGCGGCACGATTTTACCGTAAGAACCGCTGTACACTAAATCCCGCACATTATCTGATTGCAGGAATTCATGCGGGAACCCAAGTTCAATGGCGCTCACGGCATCAAGCGCTTGTAAAATGTCGGTTGGAACCTCAAAGTTTACTGCTTGCAAGGAATTTTCCAACTGGGCTGCCGTGCGCGCGCCCACGAGCGGAATCACTGTCAAATTGCGGTCGCGCTGCTGCGTCCAGTTAATGGCCAATTGGCCGGGACTCATGTCGGTCTGCGCCGCTAATTCCACCACTTTGGCCGCAATGAGGTTGGCGCGTTCGCTGCGCCGGGCACTTTGTTCTACAACCCGGCCTGTTTCCCCTTTCAGGTATTTACCAGTCAGTGCGCCGCCACCCAATGCGCCCCAAGGCGTAACCGCCATCCCGAATGCTTTGGCCATCGGCAACAAATCGCGTTCCGGTGCGCGTTGCAACAGCGAGTATTCCACTTGCAAGCCTGTAAAGGCCGTCCAGCCCCTCAATTCTGCCATCGTATTGGCCTGACTAACCACCCAGGCCGGTGTATCCGAAATACCGATATAATGCACTTTCCCGCTGCGAATCAGGTCGTCCAAACCGCGCAACACTTCATCCACCGGCGTTAAATGATCCCAGGCATGTACCCAAAAGAGGTCGATAAAATCAGTGTCCAAACGGCGAAGGCTTTCCTCCACCGAGCGCATCATGTTTTTGCGGTGGCTGCCCGCAAAATTGGGATCGCCCAATTGATCGCGCAAGGTATATTTCGTGGCCAGCACAAAATGATGGCGCTCGCTTTTGATAAATTCGCCTAACCAACGTTCGCTGGTACCTTCCGTATAGCGGTTGGCCGTGTCCACGAAATTGCCGCCGCTTTCGGCAAACAAATCAAAAATGCGGCGACTTTCATCGTGGTCGGCGCCCCAACCCCATTCGGTACCGAAGGTCATGGTGCCTAAGCATAGCTCCGACACACGCAGTCCGGATTTTCCTAACAAACGGTATTTCATTTTGATATTCTTTATTGGGTGAATTTATAAGCCTTTCTGACGCATATAAGCCCGGAATTTTTCAACATTCACATTATGCGCAGGTAAAGTGGCGGCAAACGCGTGCGTACCTGAATCATCCGGTTTTGCACAAAAATACAAATAGTTATGCTTTTCAGGGTTCAACACCGCGTCGATGCTTGGGATGGAAGCCATGCTGATCGGGCCAGGCGGTAATCCTACATGCAAATACGTGTTATATGGCGATTCAAAAAACAAGTGATATTCCGTTACACGGTGCGTGCCAAAATCGCGGCTGGCAAACACGCAGGTGGGGTCGGCCTGAAGTTTCATATTGATCTTCAAGCGATTAAGATAAACGCCTGCAACCGTCGGTTTTTCTGTATTTGCATTGGTTTCGCGCTCTACAATAGAGGCCAGCGTGTATGCTTCCGCAGGACTCAGGCCCAAGGCTTCCGCTTTTGCTTTCCGGTCGTTTTTTTCCCAGAAAGCGTCGTGTTCTTTTAACATCCTTTTTACAAAACCTTTAGGATTGGTGTTCCAATACATTTCATAAGTATTTGGAATAAAAATCGACATCAAAGATTCTTGCGTGTACCCGATTTCCGATAAAAAGGCAGGATCGTAAAGCGTTGCAAGAATCGCAGCCGAATCCGGTTCAATAAATCGCGCAACTTTCCCTGCAACATCCTCCAACAAACGGATATTTGTCAGAACTACCTTAACCGGCGCTTGTTCGCCGTTTCTAAGTTGCTGAATCAGTTCACGATTGGTCCAACCGGGTTGAATTTCAAAGCGACCCGCCCGCATTTTGTCTTTTTTGTAATTCATCTGGCCCGCAAGCCAACGAAAACCGGCTTCATCCTTGATAAAACCGCCTTTTTTTAAAATGCCCACCACATCTTCAAAGGTAGCGCCCGTGGGAATACACACGTATTGATCGGCGAGTTGATCCGGCACACCGGAAAAATAAATGGCCGAGATCGGCTGCCAGAAAAAGGCAAGGGCGCCGAACACGATTACGACGACCGCAAGGGCGATTTTGCGCATTGTGGACGAGGATTTGGATGCTGTCATGAATGATACGTGACTGTAGTTTAAATTTATTTGTGCAGGCATGATAAATGTGCTTCAATAGGTCAAATGCAATCGGATTATGGATTAAAATTCCGCAAATGTAGCGTGCCACACTGGTTCGATGGTAAATTTTATACGTCATTTGCAACAAGAAAACAGAAACAACACGATGGATTTTTGGTTGTTGGCTTACTTACTACCACTAATTCGCCGAAAAAGCCCAACTTTGCGGCGGCAGTAAAACATTTTTGCAACTTCAACGTCTATACTGCCGTTATCATGTTTAACAATATCGTCGGGTAAGACCTACCGTTTATAATCATACGACCATGCAATTTGTATTTCCTGCATTTTTTTTCGCGCTGGCCACCCTCGCGATTCCTGTTATAATCCACTTATTTTATTTCAGGCGTTTCAAGCGGGTGTACTTTACCAATGTGCGCTTTCTAAAAGAGGTAAAGGAAGAGACCAGCAACCGGCAAAAACTCCGCAATCTGTTGGTCTTGTTGATGCGTTGTCTGGCAATTTTCTTTTTGGTGCTTGCCTTTGTACAACCCTTTATTCCGCTCAATTCTACCGTAAAAAAAGGTGAAAAATCGGTCAGTATTTATATTGATAATTCATTCAGTATGAATGCGTTATCAAAATCGGCGCCTTTGCTGGAAATCGCCAAACAACGCGCGCGCGACATCATCACGGCTTATGCGCCCGACGACCGTTTTCAGGTCCTAACCAACGATTTTGAAGGCCGCGACCAACGCCTCGTTGGCAAAGAAGACGCCCTCAACCGCATTGAAGAAATCCGCAGCAGCCCTTCTTCCCGCGATTTGTCGAAAGTACTTTTACGCCAACAACAATGCCTGAACACCGGCAAGGCAGAACATAAAGTGTCCTTTGTCATCAGCGATTTCCAAAAGAACATCGCCGACCTCGAACAATACAAGGACTCCCTGATTCAAGTGAACCTCGTGCCCATGCGCGCGGTGCAGGAGAACAATATTTCCATCGACTCTGTTTGGTTCGACAGTCCGGTACAAATCCTGAATCAGCCGGCAAACCTGTTGGTTAAAATCAGCAACCGGGGCGACGAAGCAGCGGAAGAAGTGCGCCTCACGCTGCGCCACGACGGACAAAGTAAACCAGTGGGCGCATTTAAAATAGCCGCACGCAGTTCAAAACTTGATACGGTTCGTTTTAATATTTTGCATCCGGGTTGGCATGAAGCCAAGGTCTCGCTTACGGATTATCCGGTGCAGTTTGACGATGACTATTACCTGTCATTTCACGTAGCCGAGCATATCAATGTACTGTGTATCAATGGCTTGCAGCAAAACAAATACTTGAATAACGCTTTTACCGGCGCGCAGTATTTCAAATTAGACAATTCCGACGCGCGCGCGCTCGACTATTCCAAATTCGCCGATTATCAGTTAATCGTATTAAACGAACTCCCGGCGGTTTCTTCCGGACTTGCGCAAGAACTCAAAACCTTTGTGCAAAATGGCGGAAATGTGATGGTTTTCCCTGCGCAAAACGCTGATTTAAGCGCCTACAACGCGTTCCTCCAAGGATTCGGCAGCGGCGAACTGGGCGCGTATGAAGCCCTTCCGCGGCAAGCCAGTCAGGTAAATCAGGAAGAATTTGTGTTTCACGACGTATTCCTGAACAAAAGCGCTAATCTCCGATTACCTACAACCCAGGGTAATTTCAAAATTGCGCCCAATCGCGGCGAGTACATCCTAACCTACCGCGACGGATCCGCTATGATGGCCAAATACCCGCTCGGCGAAGGCGCCTTGTACTGTTATGCCGCGCCCTTAGACGAAAAAGTAAGCGACTTGGTACGAAATGGCGAAATTTTCGTTCCAATGTTGTTTAAAATGGCGCTTTCAGGCACAAAAGGCCGACAAATAGCCTATACCATCGGGAAAGACGAGGTTTTAGAAGCAAGCCATAAAATTTCTGTAGCCGGCGAATCCATCTATAAACTAAAAATGGCGCCCGACGAACAGGCGGCGACTGGCCAAACGGAAGGCAACGCGGGAAAACAAGAATTTATTCCGGAGCAACGCATTTTGGGCTCCAAGGTACTTTTATCGCCCGGAACCGCCATCCGCCTTGCCGGCTGGTATAAATTGGCATTGCGCGGCGACTCAACCCTCGCCGAATACGCCTTCAACTATGATCGCAAAGAAAGCGACCTAAGCTACCGCACCGGCGATGACCTGAAAAACGGCCTTCCTTCTAATATGCATGTACTTGACGAAAACGCAGAGGCGAATTTTTCCCAAATCGTCGGCGAACAAAACCAGGGCATTGTGCTTTGGCGCTGGTGTATTGTGTTTACCCTGCTGTTCCTTGCGCTTGAGGTCTTGTTTTTGAGGTTGTGGAAGGTTTGATTTGAGTTTGAACTTGTTTTTGGGTTTGTTTTTAAACTTGATTTTAAACGTTGGGTTTTAAACGTTTTCTTTTTTAACTACTTACCATCAAAAAAATCCCGAAGGGATTATATGTTTATAGCAAACGTTGGTGATTTGTTTTTTCCAAATCCCGAAGGGATTTTATGTGTTTTATGGCGTTTTTACATACAATCCTTTCAGGATTGGGACATTTTACCCGGTCTGATCTATAAACATATAATCCCTTCGGGATTTTTTGAGTATGCCGAGTAGTTACTTTCTTTTTTAAAGCACTAAGGACACAAAGGTTACGCAAAGAACACGAAAGTTATGATGGCGAAAATCAAACCTTTGTGGTTACGCCTATACGGCAATGTCATTGACTTAAGGTTTTCCATAGCCCTGAAAGGGCGGAATCAATAACACAGGGTAACGCCCTGTGATTCAAGGCAGCGCGAAATCCAAGCCCTGAAAGGGCGATATCATGCTACACCGCGTTTGGTTCCGCCATTTTGTTCAAATTGGGCGTTGCCCAATTCTAATGATTACGCCCCTTTGGGGCTTTCAAAAAACTTAACTCAACGACATTGCCCTCTACGCGTTCGTAAAAATCAATCCTTCGTATTCCCCCCTCTACGACTTCGTCAATTCCTTAAACTTCTCCACCAATTCCAGCTCGTCGCCCGGTGTGTACCCGATATGCTCCATGACTACATTGCCTTTTTTATCAACGAGTAACATATAAGGCGGATTGTTCACATTCATAGCCTGCATAAACTCGCGCTGCGTATCCAACAACACGCGGAACGGCCAGCCGTGTTTTTCCACTACACCTTTTACATTGGCAACGGTGCGCGCATCATCAATGCTCACTGCCACCACATCGATGTCGTACTTCTTTTGCCATTCTTCATAATTTTCATTGATCGCGTCTAATTCTTTGCGACAAGGGCTGCACCAGATTGCCCAAAAACTAATCACCGTAATTTTGCCGGATTTAGCAATGTCCTGAATATTAAAGGACTGCCCCTCCATCGTTTTAACATTGGCGCTGGGCAAGGATCTTTGCTGTGCAAACGCGGAAACAACGGCCATACAGGCAACCAGCAACAGAAATGTTTTTTTCATCAGTCAGGTAATAAATGGTTGAAAGAGAACTGTTTGATAAATTCGGGATAAATGTAAGGGCATTGCTTCGAAATGCGCCCCGGTTTAACCACGCATTAACGGCTTTTGTCCGGCCGTAGCCAACGAAAACAAGCAAAACAGCGGCGTCAAGGCAAACATAATTTTTTCAGATCAGTGCTGTCGCCGTTGAAAACATTGAAATCAACGCGTTCATTGATGCCGTTTACATTGCCGCGATCACTGTGTTGCCAAAAATGCCATTCGGCGTCGCCGGGCATATCAAAATCCGTGACATAATAATGGGCAATCCAAAAGCGATAGCCTTTAAAGTCCTCATTACCAACAAAATAGTTCTTGTAAAAATCGCGATTCGTGTATAGAATCGGTTTGATTTTGTAATACTTCTCCAGGATTTTAATACACTCTAATGTATAGCGTTGTACCTGGGATTTATTCATCCCACGCACCTCTTCCACGTCCAAAACCGGCGGCAAATCACCGGAACGCAAGCGCACATTGCGGATAAAATGCTGAGCCTGATCCTTTGGACTTACATCGGGTAAAAAGTAATGATAAGCGCCACGAATAATGCCTTGTCGGCGGGCATTTTCCCAATTCGAGTCAAAAAGACCGTCTTTGATCCACGTGCCTTCCGTGGCTTTAATAAAGGCAAACGTAATATGAATGCCCCCTACATTCATCTTTTTAACCCGCGCCCAATCCACCCGATCCTGGTATTTGCTTACGTCAATCCCATGCACCGAATACCCGGACGGGATTCGAATGCCGAAATGCTTGTATTCTTTGTAGTGAAACGGGTATTCAAACAGCGACAATACCTGAAAGCGCAAGTCTTCACTAAAGACCATACCGATCCCCAAAAACACCAACAATGTCTGCAGCAATCGCTTTAACTGACGGCGGTTGCGCGGAAATCGAATCGCAAACTTTCTCACTATCTTCCGAAATTCAGGTATAGACAAATGGGCCGTCTTTAGAAACCGGCACTTAATTTCCCGTAAAAACAGGTTTTCTTTTTTCTAAAAACGAAGCCACACCTTCCTGATAATCAGCCGTTTGGCCTGCGGCGCTTTGCAATTGGTCTTCTACCAACAGTTGCGCGTCAAAATCATTGGAAAACGACTGATTGAGGGCTTGTTTCGTCAACGCCAAGCCGCGCGTAGGCATTTGCGCCAGCGTTTCGGCTATTTTTAAGCTATCAACGGCAAATGTTTCATCCGGAAATACTTTCCAGATCATGCCCATGTTCGCCGCATCCGTAGCCGATATTTTATCCGACAACATCATCAATGCCGTAGCGCGTTGCAAACCGATCAGACGCGGTAAAGTCCAGGTGCCGCCACTGTCCGGTATCAGGCCAATTTTTGAAAACGCCTGGGTAAATGACGCCGAAAAGGTGGCCACCGTAATATCGCAAGCCAAAGCAATATTGGCGCCCGCGCCTGCTGCCACGCCGTTTACCGCGCAAACAACAGGTTTATCTAAACTCCTGATTTTCAACACAATCGGATTGTAGCCAGTAGAAATAATTTCCGTCAAAGAAGGCCCTTGCGGATCAATTACTTCCTGCAAATCCTCGCCTGCGCAAAAGGCCTTACCAATTCCCGTCAGGTATACGGCTCGAATGTCCGATTCCCGCGCGCAATGATCCAACGCCTCAATCAACTCCATCCGCATGGCGTGGTGCATGGAATTAAAAACCTGCGGACGGTTCAGCGTAATGTGCGCTACCTGATTTTCAACAGTAAAAAGGATATGTTCCATAAAATTCAATATTAGGCATTTAAAGATGTTCGATATTAGGCATGTACGAAAGATTCATTTTTGCTCAATATTTCCATCGCTACTTGTAAAACCCAGCCCAAGGCTTGTCATGTCGGAACGCAGTGCAGACAACTACACAAGCCAGATTACCACGAAATGCCTTGAAAAACATCCGAAAAAGCTGGGTTTGTGTAGTTGCCTCCGTAAACTACGGCATGACAAGCGTAAGGCTGGGTTTCTTGGCAAGGGTATGATGATCCTAAAAACATTGTTCGAAAATCCTTCGTACACACCAAATTCGTCTGTTCGATATTCCCATCCCACCGCAAAGATACTATTTTCTCCTGCTCCTATTCCGCCGCAATTACCCGTATGACCCGCGCAATTTTATCCACATCTTCCGGCATCGTGTACACATTTGGCGTGACGCGCACCCCGTTTACTTTTTCCCATTCGATGGCAACGGCATGTATTTTGTACCTACTATATAGCTTTTCAGCAATTTCGGTGGCTTTTTTGCCTTCAAAACCAAAAGTTCCAATGGCGCAGCCCCATTCAGGTTTCATGGAAGTGTAAAATTTGATGCCCGGCACATCGCGCACTTGTTCCATCCATCGATTCTTCAAAAAATGCAAACGCTCCTGTTTCCGGGCGCCGCCAATCATTTTGTGCAAATCCACCGAATAACCGATGGCCATTTCAATCGGAAAACTGCGCGTTCCAAGCGTTTCAAATTTCCGGATATTGTCACTGTCTGGTTTATCATTGCCCAACAAAGGCCATACGCCCGGAATCTTTTCTTTTTTGATCCACAACATCCCGCTACCGATGGGCGCGCAGAGGAATTTATGCAAACTGGTGCCCCAATAATCGCAATGCAAATCCGGAATTTTATAATCAAGCAAAGCAAATGAGTGCGCCCCATCCACCAACACCTCAATGCCTTGCGCATGTGCGCGATCTGCGATTTTCGCCACTGGCAATATCTGACCGCTCCAATTAATAATGTGCGTAACGTGTACCAACTTGGTTTTAGCCGTAAATTTGGATGCGTAAATTTCAGTAAGGTAATCAGCGTCCTCAGAAGGCAATTCCGGTTCCACCCAGACAAGTTTAATACCGTCGCGTTTTTCCCGCTGTTTCCAGGCATTCATCATGTTGGGATAGTCGTATTTTGACAACACCACCTCGTCGCCAGCCTTCAAATTCAATCCAAAAATAATGGAATTCAGGGATTCCGTTGCGTTGCGGTTGATGGCTATTTCATCTGAACTCACACCGGCTATATCCGCCAGGTTTTCCCGTAAGGGTTCGCGGTCCTGATCCAAAATACGCCACATATAGTAGGATGGCGCTTCGTTGCACATGCGGTTGTAGTAATCCAGCGCATCCATGGTTGCCCGCGGCGAGGGACTCACCCCGCCGTTATTGAGGTTAATCATGGTCGGACTGGCGGCATACGCCTGCCGGATTTGGCGCCAAAAATCTTCATCCGGCGTACCTGGTGTAAAATTTGGTTTTCCCGGCAATGATTTAATCGGGAAAGCGTCTGCTGCTTGTTGGTGCAACGCCACAGCCCCCAGCATCAGGGCGGTTTGGCGGATAAAACTGCGGCGATCGGACATGTGATATACGGTTTTAAAAAGTAAATTGGCAATTGTACGCCGCCGCAATAGGTTTTGTGCAAATTATCTTGACCACTCAAGTATAGTTCCACAAAACCTATTGCTATGGCGTATAAACAGGGCCAAAGAACGTAAAAAACCGAATATGTTCCGCGCAGTTCTTAATTTTTTGTTAACAGGAAAAAAGCGATGTGACTTTCAGCCCCTGTACTCGTTTTAATATTGCTTTTGGGGCCGAACAAATAAACACACTATACAACAAACACGATACTTCGCGCTGTCAAGTCTTACGCATAAAATCGTTGATGCGCAGCGCTCAGTATGACCAAGAAAGAGGCCGTCTCTTCCCGATTTTGCACGTGGCCGCACAGATGCCACACATACCATGAGAACAACACCCCGCTTCCGGTTTACCGGGGCGGGGCGTTTGTTTGAAGGAGAATATCGAATATCGAACAGAAGAATATCGAATATCGAAGGTGGGCTTCGGGCTTGGTTGGACGGCGGAATTTATTCCGCCTTTAAAGCACTAACAATCATCAATTTATGTATATTTTTTTAGGCGGAATGAATTCCGCCGTCCACACAAACGCTGAATGAAGAACGAGAGCCTTGCGCTAAGTATCCAAAAATACCCAGCCCAAGGCCCCCGTTCGATATTCGTCTGTTCGATATTCGTTATTCCCTACTCTTCGTATTCCATCTCAATCTGCCGCTTCGCCAAATCCACCGACAAAATACGCACCTTCACCCGGTCGCCCATTTTCAGGACATGGCCGTTCCGGCGTCCGCGCGCACGCAGGTTGCCGTCTTCCACGGTGTAGGTATCGCCCATGAGGCGGAATTCAACCAAGCCTTCGGCGCGGGAATCGGGCAGTTCCACAAAAAAACCGCGCTCGATAAAGCCGCTCACAATGCCGGTCATTGTTTCGCCGATATGGCGTTTGACAAATTCGGCCTGTTTGTATTTGATGCTTTCACGTTCAGCGTCGGCGGCTTTGCGCTCCTGGCTGCTGACGTGTTTGCACTGTTCTTCTAATTTGGATTTGTCCACCCGGTACGTTTTCCCGTCGAGGTTGCGCTCCAGAATACGGTGCGCGAGTACGTCGGAATAACGGCGGATGGGCGAGGTAAAGTGGCTGTAATGCGTATAACCCAAGCCGAAGTGACCAATATTATCCGTGGAATATACCGCTTTTGCCATCGTCCGGATCGCCAAAGGTTCGAGCAGTTTGAGCCGGTCATCCTTGCGCGATTTTTTCATCAGGTCATTGAAGGAATGCGCTAATTGCTTGGGTGTATCAACTTTCATGTTTACCCCCATTTCAGCAGCAAAGCGGGCGAACTCGGCTACCTTAATCATATCCGGTTCATCGTGAATACGATACACAAAAGGAATTTCCTGTTGCGTTTCCGCTTTTTTGTCGATGAACAGCGCGACTTCCTGGTTGGCGAGCAACATAAAGTCTTCAATGAGCAAGTGCGCGTCTTTGCGTTCTTTCACGTAAGCCTCCAGCGGCGTACCGTCGGCGGCAAGTTTGAAACGCACTTCATCGGTTTCAAATCCGATGGCGCCATTTTTCTCGCGGGCTTTGCGCATTTTAAGCGCTATGCGGTTCAGCGTTTTAAGCGCTTCGTCGAGTTCCGGGAAAATGCTCAGCTCCGTAACCGACTCGGCCGGTTTGCCTTCCAGCACGGTTTGCGCTTCTTCGTAACTAAAGCGTTTGGCCGAGTGAATCACGGTTTTACCAAACCAGCGCGACACAATTTTATCTTTCGGATCAAATTCAAATACCGCCGAAAAAGTCAGACGATCCTCGTGCGGCACGAGGGAACAAAGGTTATTCGACAGTTTTTCCGGCAACATCGGGTTGCAACGATCCACCAGATACACCGAGGTGCTGCGTTGGAACGCCTCTTTATCCATCGGCGAATCCGGCTTGAGGTAATGCGTCACATCGGCAATATGTACGCCGATTTCCGTGTTGCCGTTTTCCAATTTACGCACGCTTAAGGCGTCGTCAAAGTCCTTGGCGTCTTCCGGGTCAATGGTAAACGTAAGGGTGTCGCGAAAATCGCGGCGGCGGGCAATTTCCTGATCCGAAATGTTATCAGGAATGCGGTCGGCTTCGTGCATGGCTTCATCGCTGTGCGACAATTCGAAACCGGCATTGATCAGGATTTTTTTCATCTCGAAATCATTGCCGCTCACGTCGCCCAGCGTTTCTGTGACCGCGCCGATTGGGACGCGGCCTTTGCCTTCCTGCCAGTCGGTAATTTTTACCACCACTTTATCGCCGTCTTTCGCATCGCGAATGGCTTCCATTGGAACATACACGTCCATGGGCACATTCGGGTTGTCGGGATAGAACAGGGCGTAAGTGCGGCTGATGCGCAAAGTACCGATGAAATGTTCGTTGGCGCGTTTGATGACCCGCAACACTTCGCCTTCGGGTTTGCGGTTGCTCATGCGTCCGCGCATATTGCTGCGTGGCGGCGCGGGAAACAAGAGCACTTCTACCGTATCGCCGTGCAAAGCACCGTTGATGTATTTTGGCGCTACATATACGTCGGAATCCATCAGTTCGCTCACAATATAGCCTGCGCCGGTGCGGGTCATATCCACCCGACCTTCAATGACTTTGCGGGTTTTGCCTTGGCGAGTGCCTTTTTCAATGCGGGAAGCTCGGATAGGCTTTTCGGTCGGTATTTCTTCAGGCGCATTTTCAGTTGGTGCGTCATCTGCTTCGGTTTCCACCGAACGCACCCGTTTTACACGCGGTTTTGCTTCGGTTGCGGGCTTTTCCGGCGCTTCATCCGAAACCACGATCAGTTTTTGAAGCGCAATACCGAATCTGCTTTCGCCAAACTGGGCAACCGAACCAGTTTGTGTCAACTGATTCAGGGCATGTTCGACGGAATCTTTGTTGTTTTCGATTCCGAGCTGTTCAATAATCTGACGGGAAGCGTACTGTTTTTTGGGCGAGGAGAGCAAAAACTTTAAAATGGCAATTTGTAAATCCTGGGCGCTTAACTTCTTTGGATTCTTTTTTTTCTTTTTAGTCATATTGATTTAACGAGAAACTTGTACACATCGTTATGGACACAAAGTTTCAAAAAATATACTGTGATTTAGGTGATTTATGCGATTAAACTCCGCCGCAATGGTTTTTATTCAAATTAACTTAACAATTTAAATGCAATTGCTTCGGCGTATAAACATGATTATGGTGTTATACTAAGTAAAATTAACAAACACTTTATACATAAATCATTTCAAATCAGAGTATTGGTGATTTTAATGATTGTTTTATTATGTTAATATTGGTACTTGATCATGTTCAAGTAACGTTATACCAAGATTAAAGTGGATTTGAAGGATAGATGGATAAAAAAACATTGATTTTCAATGGATTAGAATCCAGCAGTTTTCATAAGCACTTTGCGTTGGCTATAAAACAAGGGTGTAAGGAAAAAAGTTCCGGATGAGGAATTATTTTTATTCGATAATCTTGTATTGACGAATGCGAAGGATTTTCAAATAACGCTTTCCAACCATCGTACCATTGTAAAGATACAAAGCCTAACGCTTGTCATGCCGTAGTTTACGGAGGCAACTACACAAACCAGGCTTTTTCGGATGATCTCAAGGCATTTCGTCGTAGTCTGGCTTGTGTAGTTGTCTGCACTGCATTCCGACATGACAAGCGTTGGGCTGGGGTTTTACAAGTAACTATAGAAATAATAGAGCAAAAAGCAATCCCTCGTACACCCCTTATTCGATATTCGATATTCCCTTGCTCTCCTGCGCGCGAATCTGCTCAGTCGTAAGCGAGCTCCCGTCGTGGCTCCAGCCTGGAGGGCCGAAAATGTACATAAACTTTGCCCGCATGGTCGGCGCGCGCTTTACGTCGCGGATAATGTTTTTAAATTCATGAAAGATCACCTCGCGCGGGTCGTGTGAATTGATGTTTTTGGTAATGCCGTACACCACCGTTTCTTCTTCTTTTTGAAAGGTTCCGAACAATTTATCCCAAACATTGAGGAACATCCCCATGTTTTTATCTAAGTATTTCACATTGGAACCGTGGTGTACCCGGTGTTCGGCCGGCGTGATGAGAAACCAGCCAAGCGGGCCGAAACTCTTGACGTATTGTGTGTGTAAAAAAACGCCGTAAGCCTGGGTAACAGAATAGGCAAAGAAAATATCGGCAACTTTGAAGCCCAAGAGCACCATCGGAATAAAATACATAAAACGGTACAAAGGCTCGAATAAAGACGACCGCAATCCCACGCTCAGGTTATATTCTTCCGAGTTATGGTGGGTCACATGCACCGCCCAGAAAAGTCGGACATAATGATCTACGCTGTGTATGGTGTAAAAAGTAAGGTCTTCGAGGACAAATACAAGAATCCAGTACAGAATTATATTATCAAACGTAAACAATCGAAATGTAAGGACTTCGGTGAAAAAATATACCACAAATATGCGCATACTGAGGTCAATACCGGTATTTATAATCATCAGGTACATATTTTCCCATAACCCAGCCTTGCTATATCGATGGTTCCGCTCAATATTGGACATGATAATTTCCAGTCCGATAAAAATGGCAAACAGCGGGGTGGTAATCATGAATAACAAGGTCTCTCTGAAACTTTCCATGTTTGAATGACTGTTTAAGGTAAAATGTTTGTTAATTTTGAACAGCTTGATTGCCGGACTTGTGCTAATTTTGCGCAAAATTAGAAAGTGGACGCAATTTATTACGGAATAACGACAGGCATTATTATGAGTTTGATGCTGGGCACGGTTTTTTTCGCGCTTTTGCAAAATAGCATCGACAATGGCTTCAAAAGTGGGATGTTTATTTCTGCGGGCGTGATCTTTTCTGACATCATCCTGATAACGATTGCCGTTTTTAATGCCACCCTGATTCCGCCTGGCGGAACCACGGAAATGATTGTTCGAATTTGTGGCGGGGCATTTTTGCTGTATTACGGATTAAATAACCTGTTGAGAACCAAACCAATAGAATACCCGGTCACCAAAAGCGGGCGTATTTTAATCTTTTTCTCTCGCGGCTTTTTGCTCAATTTTCTCAATCCAGGAAATTTCATCGGTTGGCTGGCGGTTTCGGTGCATATTACACAGGTGGCTCATTATTCCGTACCACAAACCATTGCGTTTTACGCAGGCGCCTTATCGGCTATTTTTGGCATGGAAGTGCTAATTTCATTCAGCGCATCCCAATTAAAACGTTGGATTACGGATCGTTTGTTAAAAACCGTTAATCGGGTAATCGGCGCTTTATTTGTCGGCTTCTCGATATTTATCTTATGGCCGGTTGTAAAGACCTGGATTTTCAGCCGTTCATAAATCGTTCGATATTTCCAGGCAGCAACAGCTGCTCCAGAAAATAACGCAGTTCGCCAAATTCCTTTTTTGAACGCGCGTCTAAATCTTCCAAGCCGATTCCCTGCAATAATTTCCCAGCATCTTTAAACCGCAAAGCCTGGATTTTGCCGTTTTTCACGATTGATTGCGTGTATAAAACCTTGGCTTCCAACCCTGTAATAAAGGTACCCGATGCATTTTTCCCAATGCGAAACTTGAGCACAAGCGGCACGTGGCACCATTTAAAAATATCGTACGCCACAAAATCGCCTAAGGAATACACAATAAAACTTTGTTTTTCCCGGTCGCTAAACGGGTCACGGATATTCAAAAACTCCAATGGTTGCGGGTTATGCGGATGCCCGCCCAACACAATATCAATGCCGGTTTGTCGACATATTTCCCTGATATTCTGCACAATACGCAAGGATGGATAAGGCTGGTACGCGCAGCCGGTATGCAGGTGCGCAACGATCAAATCAGCGCCTTTTTCACGGGCTATTCGAGCCTGTTCCACCAACAAACTAATGTCGGGTGATTCCTGATTCAATTGTAAATGATTGACCAACCAAGGCATATCTTCCGGCCTTGATTCCGTGTTGAGCGAAAAGGTAGCGGCTAAAAAGGCAACACGAATACCTTTAACATCTATGATTGGAAACGCATCTCGCTGTTCAGCACTGCGCGCGGCGCCGCAATAACGAATGTTGCGATCTTCCAGAAAATCAAGTGTACGCTTTAGTCCGTCAACGCCCATATCAAGCGAATGGTTGTTGGCCACCGACAACACATCGTAGGGTTTGTATTTTCCCAAGCCTGAATACACGTCAAACATCTCTTCGCTGGCATTAAAATACATGTGGTTCAGCATCACCTCGGGCACCAGCGCGTGTGGGCGCGTAAGATCCATAGGCGTTTCAAGGTTTGCCGTTACAAGATCGGCATCAAAGAAAAAATCGCCCACTTCATTCCATAAATCCTTGCATATCTCGCGGTTAATGGACGCATACGGCATTAAATCGCCGCCGGCTGTGAGGGTAATTTCAGTATCCGGTTTAAAATCAGAAGGCGTTTCTATCTGACCGGCATTCGAACGAAAATGCGCTTCCAGGTTGCTGCCTTCATCGGGCTTTGTGATGGCGCGGTAATAATATTTGTGTCCGAAATAAAGTTGTTCCGGAAAACGCATAAAAAACGGATCCTCGTGGTGTTCAGGCCACACACTGTCCCAGTCCTGTCCACCAAGGCGATTTCGGAGCGTGAACAAGCCGCGCAGGGTATTTACCAGCAAGTTCCCTTTCAATGACCAAGGCAAAACCGGGTTGAATTTCTTTCTATTAAACATGTTTCAATATCTAAAAATCGGGCGCGAAGATAGACCAGGATTTAAGCGGATGTAAAGATTTTTAGGATGAATTGAAATGAATTGGAAGATTTTAACCTTGGGATAACTACGCACTTCACAACTTGCGCGCTTTTTTGACGTTAGTATTCAAAATTACAACATTAACATGAAACAACTGATTTTTGCCCTGATAACCCTGTTTTCCTGCACCTTATTGTCTGCCCAAGTTACTGCGCCAACCGAAAACAGCGATCCGGCAGCCAAAAAAGTGCTTGATAAAATTCGAAAAAAATACGAAGGATACAAAACGGTAGAAGCCGCTTTTTCTCTGACGTTGGATGTACCGACCAAACCCAAGGACGTTCAGAAAGGCGTAATTGGTCAGGAAGGCGATAAGTTTCGCCTTGATATGGATCAGCAGACCATTGTGAGTGATGGCAAAACAACCTGGGTTTACCTGAAAAACAACAATGAAGTACAAATCAACAACGCCGATCCGGCTGGCTCAGATAATGGCTTTATGACGCCCAAGGATTTGTTGAAACGCTACCAAAAAGGCGATTTCCTGTATGCGCTCACGGATAAAGCGATGGAAAACGGCAAACTACTCAGCCAAATTGAATTCAAACCCAAGGATAAAAGTTCGGAATACTCAAAATTTCGGTTAAGTGTTGACGAAAAAACTTCGGAAATCAAAAGCATTTTGGCCTTCCACAAGGATGGATCGCGATACACGTTTGTGATCACGCGTTTGAATACCAGCAAGGCGTTTAATGCGGATTATTTTAAGTTTGATACGAAGAAGTATCCGGGGGTGAAGGTGGAGGATTTGCGGATGTAGGGGGGGGGATTTAAAAGGATTTTGCCGAGTGAGAGGAAATGGGACGCAGATGACGCAGACCCTTCCAGGGCGCAGATTTAAAAGGATTTGCCGAGTGAGAGGAGATGGGACGCAGATGACGCAGACCCTTCCAGGGCGCAGATTTAAAAGGATTTTGCCGCTTTAGAGAGGGATGGGACACAGATGACGCAGACCCTTCCAGGGCGCAGATTTAAGAGGATTTTGCCGCTTTAGAGGGGGATGGGACGCGGATAACGTAGACCCTTCCAGGGCGCAGATATAAAGGGATTTTTCCTCTCGCATTAGGCAAATCCTTTTAAATCTGCGCCCCGGAGGG
>JBAXTB010000073.1:0-19177 GCA_037130425.1 Bacteroidota bacterium | reverse complement strand
AACATTGGTAAAACATCTACCATGAATAAAACCAATGTTAGACCTCTCCGAGGTCTATATAAATGCCTGGTTATCAATTGCTACCAATGTTGAACCTCTCCGAGGTTATACCATTTTCAGTTTAATCTAAAATTCTTCGTACACGTCTGATAGAAGAGATTATTAGTAGCAATGGTAAGAATGGCTGCGTTCGGCACAGGCTGGGCGCAGTTTTTTAGTTGTATAAATGTTCTTTACCCCAAAATAGCCCGCAAATCACCCAAATATTTCTCTCCCACGGGCACTTCTTTCCCGCCCTGCAAGGTGACAAGCGAACGACGGAAGGCCGTCATTTTTTCAATAGCAATCACATAAGAGCGGTGTACTTGTATGAATCGGTTTTGCGGTAATTTTTCGTACAGGTTTTTAAGCCGATCCAGGGTGAGCAGGGGTTTGGAACTGCGGGCGTGGTATATTTTTACATAATCGTCAAATGCCTCCAGGCAGATTAATTCGTCGAACGGAATTTGGACGACGGAATATTCGCTTTTTACAAACAGGCTGTTGATGGGCGTTGCCGTGTCCGATTTTTTGCTTTTTAAAAACGCCGCGTATTCAAGCGCTTTGATAACAGATTTTCTAAAACGTTCAAAATCAATGGGTTTTAACAGGTAATCAAGGGCGTCGAGGGTGAAACCTTCCACGGCAAATTCGGCGTAGGCGGTGGTGAAAATGACCATCGGCGGGTGCTGTAGCGCGCGGAAAAACTCAAGCCCGGTAATGTCCGGCATTTGAATATCAAGAAAAAGCAGGTCGATGCTGCCGTTTTCCAGCACAGCATAGGCGGCGTCGGGGTTGGTAAAAAAGCCTTTTGCCTGTAGTTCCGGCAATTGCCCGATGTAGGTTTTGAGCAATTCGAGGGCGAGCGGTTCGTCGTCAAGCGCGATACAGGTCATGCGACAGCATTTAGATTCAAATACAGGTTTACTTCATAATAGCCGTTCGTTTCTGAAATATTCAAACGGTGTTGTTCCGGATAAAGCAGTTCGAGCCGGCGTTTGGTGTTGTTGATGCCAATACCTGAAGGTTCGCCTGCCGATTGATTGGAACGGATGATTTTGTTTTTGCAATAAAAATTCAAGTTGTTTTCGTTGACGGCGATCCGAATCTCAATCGGGCTTTGTTCCCGCAAGCTAATGCCGTATTTGAACATGTTTTCAACAAATGGTTGCAGCAGCAAGGGCGCTATTTTACGGTCGTCCTGCATGATGCCGCTCAGTTCAAAATGCACGGGCGTTTGTTCCGTCAGGCGCATTTCATTTAATTTAATAAAAGTCCGTAACTGCTCAATATCGCGGCTGAGCGGCACAAAATCGGATTTGGCTTCACTCAGCACATAGCGCAGCAAGTTTGACAGCAGCATAACGGCTTCGGGCGCGCGATCCGATTTTGCAGCGGTAAGGGCATAAATGCCGTTGAGCGTATTAAACAGGAAATGCGGGTTCATTTGGGTGCGCAATTCAGCCAGTTCGGCGTCCAATCGGGCGTTTTCACTTTCTACCCGCTGCCGTTCCGATTCCTGATAGGCAATAGAAAGCCGAAGACCGGTGCTGGCCGCCGTGATCAGGAAAAAAATGACTATAGAAACGATATTACCTACGCTGTTAAACAACTCCACAAACATAGTGGGCATATCCGGCGCAACAATCGGCAACAACAGGCGTCGGCCGATCATGGGTACGCCTGGGATGAGCAAAAGGGCGATGAACCAGGAGAACAGGGTAGTCCAGCGTTTCCCTTTCAGCCAAAAGCGCGGAATAATCCACAAGTAATTTATGTAAAAAAATACCACCGTCGCAAGGTTGAAATAGATCATTAGCCCTGCAAACAGCGGAAAATACTGCCCTTGAGTATCCATGTCGGGCGGAATATGTTCCGAAGTAGGCAAAAAGAACACCGGCAGACTCAGGAACAGCAGCCAAATCAGGATATGAGCACCGACGATTGAATAACGTGTCTTCATGATGTTTAAACGCCAAAGCAATTGGCTTGAATGGTCAAGATTATTTGCATAAAACTTATTGCGGCGTGGTTTACAAAGGTAGCATAGTCATTTCGGTTTCACGCGGGAGCTCGGTCAATGCCGCGATTTTATCGGTGGAAATTTGCACAAAAAGTACGTTAAACCGATTCACCGAGACATTTACGATGCTGGCCTACATTATTTTTTTACACATACACCAGCCGCTAATTTTGACTTGTAAGGTTGTATCGAGGAGTACAAAAAGAGTTTCATAACGTATTCCTAAAAAATCCACATTATGAAGAAAATTTTGCTTGCTTTATTGCTCATTCCCGCACTCGCCTATTCCGTGCGCGCGCAGGATCTTTCAACCATCAAACTGGACAAACTGTACAACGGATGGTTCAACGAAGTACTCGACAACATTGGCAAAGAGTACGGCGTAAAATTCGTATACGATGTTGAAAAACTAAGCCGCTTAGCCATTACGGAACGGCCTTTTAAACAAGGGCTTGATGAGTTTTTAACAAGTGTCTGCGCTACGCACAAAATGAAATATTACCAGGCCACCGATGGTTCTGTACACATCATCGGTCGCTTTGAAAACCCGGATGCAGCGGTTACGGCGAAGGTCAAAACCTACACCGGTGGGGCAAAACGTAAAAACATCACAATTAGCGGAAAAATTACCGACAAATTAAGCGGCGAGGCATTGCCATTCGTGGGCGTGCGCGTACCGGGTTCCGGCGCAGGGGTAAACAGCAATGTGGACGGGTATTTTACCCTGCTCGATGTGCCGACCGATACCAGTACGTTGGTTTTCAATTATTTGGGGTATGAGCCGGTGACTATCTTCCTGACGCCCGACATGAGGACGAGTGGGCTACAGGTTGAGATGTCGCCGGCTTCATCCCAATTGGACGAAGTAACGATAACGGGCGAACGCGCCGATTTGATGCAGACGAACGATGAAATTTCGATGATTAAAATGACGCCGGCCAAGTTAGCGTCCCTGCCTTCCTTGGGCGAACGCGACATTTTCCGATCTTTCCAACTCATGCCGGGTATCAGCGCGGCCAACGAGCACACCTCCGGCTTGTATGTGCGCGGGGGCACGCCCGACCAGGCGCTTACGCTGTTCGACGGCTTTACGGTGTACAATGTGGATCACTTGTTTGGTTTTTATTCGGCTTTTAATGCCAATGCGGTGAAAGACGTGCAATTGTTTAAAGGCGCTTTTGATTCCAAATACGGCGGCCGCTTGTCGTCGGTGGCGGAAATAACGGGCAAAGACGGGAACACGCGGGGATTTAACATGGGCGGCGATGTGAGTTTGCTCAGCGCCAACATTTTTTTGGAACAGCCCTTCGGTGATAAATTGACCACCATCGTTTCGGCCCGCCGCAGTTGGAAAGGCCCTTTGTACAACAAGATTTTTGATCGCTTTAGCGGAGAAAAACAATCATCAAACGCCTTCAGCCAGTTCGGAACAAAGGTGTCGTCCTATTTTTACGACCTGAATGCCAAGGCTACCTGGAAACCGACCACAAAAGACGTTTTTTCCCTGAGTTTTTACAATGGCGCTGATAAATTAGACAATTCTGTAAAACCGCAACTGCCCTCGTTTTTGCAGGATCAGGGTACCGATTTCAACATCAACATCACAGATTTGACCAATTGGGGTAATACCGGAACCAGCCTTAAATGGGGCCGCCAATGGACCGACAAGTTTTACGGCAATACTTTGGTTAGTTATTCAAACTATTATTCCAAACGCGACCGTTCCGTTGACGGCAGCATCACCGATGCTGATGGCAATAAGCAAACCATCAAACGCGGCACGCTGGAGAACAATAATTTGAAAGATTTTTCGGCAAAAACGGATTATGAGTTAAAAATCAGCAGCAAGCAGCAACTCGAATTTGGCGCGTTTATCACACACAACGACATTGCTTACACGTATGCGCAGGATGATACCAGCACCATCATTGATCGTCATACGAAAGGGAATATCACCGGTGTTTATTTGAATGACAAACTCCATTTGTTCAAGGATAAGTTAACCTTTACACCGGGCGTTCGCTACACTTATTTTGACGAAACAGGCAAATCGTATTATGAACCGCGTGTCAATGCGCAGTTTCACATCACGCCGCAAATCAAAGTAAAGGGTTCGGCGGGGCGTTATTACCAGTTTGCAAAACGGGTGATTCGCGAGGACATATTAGCGGGCAGCCGCGACTTCTGGGTGTTGGCCGATGATAAGCGCCTGCCGGTTTCGCGCAACGATCAATTTGTGTTCGGCGCGGCTTATGAAAACGACAAATGGCTGTTTGACGCCGAAGCCTACCACAAAAAACTGACCGGACTTTCGGAGTATTCCCTGCGTTTTACGCCCTCTTTTCGTCAAATTTCCTACGATGAAGCCTTTTACCAGGGCCGCGGCATCGCGCGCGGCATTGATTTTTTGGTACAGAAAAAATATGGAAAATGGAACGGTTGGATCGGCTACACGATTGGCGAAGTGCGCAACAATTTCCCGGTCTACGGCAAATCTGATTTTTACGCCGCCAACGACGTGACCCATGAATTGAAAATTGTAAACCTGTACAAATGGCGGCGCTGGGATTTTTCAGCCACCTGGATTTACGCTTCCGGCAAACCGTACACGGCCCCAAGCGGCGGCTTCCAATTAGATCTGCTTAACGGCGAAACGACTGATTACCTGAATGTTAGTTCCAAAAACGGCCTGCGTTTGCCTGCATATAATCGCCTGGACATCGCCGCCACCTATCATTTCTTATTTGGCGAATCAGCGCCTGCCAGCATTAGTTTCAGCCTGTTCAATGTGTACAATCGGCGCAATGTGTGGTATAAAACCTACGAAATCGTAAGTAACCAGGTCGTAGGAACGGATGTAAACTACCTTGGCATTACGCCTAATATCACCTTTTCTCTTAAATTGAAATAAACGCCGAAGATGAAACAATTACTTTTTATGCTCGTCTTACTATGCGCCCTGAGCGCTTGCGAAAAGGAAACCCTGGATAAATCGAATACAGCGTCTTTGCCGGTCGTTTCCGCTTATTTGCAAGCAGGCCAGACGCCGCTGGTAAAAATTTCGCGCCAGGTTCCTTATGGCGCTGAAGACAACAGTTCGCTACTCATTGACGGTCTTGCCCCGGTGATTGAAAACAAGGGGCAATCCTATCCGCTGACGCAAAATGCCGACGGTTATTATGCCGGCGACGGTACCTGGAAACCCCAGGCGGGCGAAACCTATCGTTTGTCGTTTTCGTATAAAGGGCTGACGGTCAGCGCCGAAACCCTTATTCCCGCGCCACCGCTCAAGTTCAAGGCATCGGCTTCGAGTATTAAAATTGTGTCATTCAGTCCGGGCAGCGGCAGTGGAATACCGACCTTTCCGGATCCGATTAAGCTGACTTGGGACAATGAGGAAGGCGACTATTTTCAAGTGGGCGTTCAAAATATCGAAGCGGACCCGGTTAAAATAAACGACACCGGCGACAATCCGCCAGGACCAAATTTTAGCACTTCGCCGGAACAAACAAACGAATACGAACTCGGATTTATGAGTTTTACCTACTACGGCACGCACCGCATTGTTTTATACCGTGTTAATACTGAATATGTTACGCTCACTAAAAACAGTACGGACAATTCGCAAAACCTGAGCGCGCCCTACACCAATGTTACAAACGGGCTGGGCATTTTTACGGGCGTCGGGGCAGATACGTTATTTGTGGAGGTGACGAAGTAGGGAATAACGAATATCGAACAGAGGAATATCGAATAACGAACGGGGGCGTTGCGCCGGGTATTTTGGGATATTTAACAAATCTCGCTGGCGCAGGGTTCCAACCCTGTGTCTACGATCATGCGGGTTCTACCCGCTTAGCAGTAAAAGTCGGGTAAAACCCGACAGATTGTAGTCACAGGGTTGGAACCCTGCGCCAGCAACGGGACTTTGAAATGAGTAGATAATGTTCTAACCTCGGAGAGGTTCAACATTGGTAGCAATTGATAATCAGGTATTTATATGGACCTCGGAGAGGTCTAACATTGGTTTTATTCATGGTAGATGTTTTACCAATGTTGGACCTCTCCGAGGTCGAAACCCGTTATATATCAATGATTTCTACCAATATTTGACCTCTCCGAGGTCAGGCATCTCGGCTTAATTAAATCCTTCGTACACGTCTAACAGAGAAACATCGAATATCGAACGAATACCTTCCGCTAAATATCCCAAGATACCCGGCGCAACGCCCCCCTTCGATATTCATCTGTTCGATATTCGATATTCCCTACCCGCCCAGCCAGCCTTTAAACTCCGCCACCCGCTCCCGACTCACAAACACCTCATCCGGCGCCGCAGGATTCAGTTCCAACTTAAGCCGTCCGTTCAAATGCGGGTGAATAGCCTTGATGCTGTTGAGCCGGATCGTAAGCCCGCGCCCGATGCGAAAATAATCGCGCGGATCCAGCAGGCGATCCAGTTCTTCGAGCGTGTGATCGATGAAATATTTTTTGCCGGGAAAGGTAAATGCCTGCGTAAGTCCTTCTGACGAACGGAAATAGGCAATGTCCTGGACTTGCAGGAAAGCCAGTTGTTGGCCGGTTTTTACCAAAAAACGGTCTTTATAGGTTTCTTTTTTGAAATACTGCGCAATCACATCTAAGTTAATTTCAGGCGCTTTTTGCTGCTTTTGTATTTTATCCAAAGCGCGGCTGAGGTCGTCCGGGTCGATGGGTTTCAACAAATAGTCGATGGCGTTTACCTTGAAAGCCTGCACCGCATATTGGTCAAACGCAGTGGTAAATACCACCGGCGCGGTGATGTCCGTTTGTTTAAAAATATCAAAACTCAGGCCGTCGGCGATCTGAATGTCCATAAAAATCAGATCCGGTTGCGGGAAATTGCGCATCCAGCGCACTGCGCTGTCCACAGAATCCAGCGTATCTAAGATTTGGAAACCGGGATTTACCTGATGGAGTAATTTGGTCAACTGACGAGCGGCCGGTTGTTCGTCTTCGATGATCAGAATTTTCATAATCGTTTGGAAATCTTGATGTTAAGCCTGTTGCAATGCGACCAAAGGCAATGCCACTGTAAAATATTGCTGGGAAATAATGGTTTCCACCGGGCGATCGGTCAGCATACGATACCTGGCCCGGATGTTTTCCAACCCGACGCCGGTGGAGTCCATGACCTGGTTTTTGCGTTGCAGGTTGTTGCGTACGATCAAGGTATCGACCCCGTTTTTGCCGGGCGTTGAACCGTTCAATTGCCCATTTAGCCGCCCTGCCTGGCCGGCAAAAACCTCAATCGTGAGCGGTTTTTCAGTGGAAATAATATTGTGTTTGATGACATTTTCAAACAACATTTGAAGCGAAAGCGGCACAATGGCCAAGTCTCGAAGCGCTTCCATGTCGGAAATTTCAACAATCAAATTATTGCCGAAGCGTTCTTTCAGCAAAAAGATATACGATTTCAAATACTCCAGTTCCTCCGACAGCGGGATGATTTTGTCTTCCCGACATTCCAGCACATAACGGTACACTTTACTCAATTGCTGCACAAAACGCACGGCCTTATTCGGATCTTCCGGAATCAGGTAAATAAGCGTATTCAGGCTGTTAAACAAAAAATGCGGGTTCACCTGATTGCGCAAACCTTCCAACTGCGATTCCACGTTTTTGCGCTCTAAATCGGCTTTTTCGGCCGTTGCGCGTTGTAATTGCAAGTAAAACGACAGCGCCTCGTACAAAGTCAGAACAAATGACGACATCAATAAAGTCGCAATAAACGCAACGACATTGCTTGGTTTTCGGGAAACATGAAAGGGTAACAGCCATTTAAAAAATGTATCCAAGGAATAATTGACCACTACAAACAAGATGACTAAAAAAATAGACATCCCAAGGATCCGTTTTCCTAAATCATCCATAGATGGAAATCGCTCGCGCACGTGCTTATACGCCCAACGCAACGCATACCAGAATACAGCAGTATATGCAAAAGACATTGGAATACAAACACTTAGGTAGGACCAATCGCCTTGTTCATAAGCGTCGTGGAACAACAGAATGGAGATCAGCAGGCTCGCAATCGGCAAACCAAAAATGATGATCCATCGGTCGTTAAACCCAATTACATCGTGAAAACATTTCTTTTCCATAATAAATGAAAATCAACAAAAGAATTAGGTGTGTACGACGTATTTTCAAGCAACGCCTTCAAATCATCAACCCATTGTAAAGATACCAAGATCAACGCTTGTCATGCCGTAGTTTACGGAGGCATGACAAGCGCTGGGCTGTGTATCTCGATAATGGCACGATGATCCGAAAAATACTGTTTATCTATCCTTCGCACAGGTCTAATTTCGAACGGAGGCGTTGCGCTAAATATCCGAAGATACCAAGGGCAACGCTTCCGTTCGATATTCATGATTCGATATTCATCTGTTCGATATTCTTAAAATTCTACGCGGTACAAAATATCCGGGAAGAAGCCGATTTGGTTTACCCGACCCACATTGCCACGCACGGTATTGTAGCGCATGGCGAAGATATTCTCCCGGTTGGTGACATTTTGAAAATCAAGGAAAAACGTTTGTGAAAACTTGCGTTTGGCCGAGTTGGTTCGGAAACCGAATTTTACGTCCCAGCGCATGTAATCATCTAAGCGCAGGCTGAAGGCTTTGTTGTCGTAAATGATTTCTTTACCCGCAGCGCGGCTCGCGTCTAAGTTTACCGGGCTGTACGGACGACCGCCGGCCATGGTAAACTTGGTATCAAAGGTCAATGCGCGGCGGCCTGTTGAACCTATTTTGAATTCTTTACCCGCCAATACATTAAATACATACCCGCCGTCAAATGCCGTGGAACGTTCCACCCCGTCGGAACCTTTATATTTTGAATCAAACACGCTGGCCGTCACGAGGGCGTAATATCCTTTTGAGAAAAACTTTTCAACTGTAATTTCAGCGCCTACGTTGCGGCCCGTGCCTTTGTTTACAAGGTTTGGTTTTTCAGGAAAAATGAAGTCGGCGCCGGTGTTTAGCATGGAAAATGAACTTGAATACGCATCCACCGGTACTTTATCAATCAACTGGTAGTAGGTTTCAGCCTTAATACGCCAATCTTGCGCCGGTTTGTAGTCGTAGGCTAATACGAAGTGTTGGCTGCGCGAAAACTTCAGATCGGTGTTTGAATTGCGGGTGCTGCCGTCAGCCAGTTGCTCGCGGAAAAAGAACACCGGAAGCGGTTGTACCTGATGGTGAATACCGTAACCGAGGCTGATTTTGCTTTTGGGGGCCAATTGCCAGTTCAAGGCGGCGCGCGGCTCCACGACAAAATCTTCCGTTTCGTCAAAATACTGCGCGTGCAAACCGCCGTTCAGCGTAATGCGCTCCGTAACACGGTATTGCGCCTGTGCAAATCCTTCCAGCAAGTTCACCGCGCCGTTGAAATCGCGCTGTGTCCACCAGTCCGGTTTGCCGTCGCCATTGAGATCCGGCGTTGCTTCGCGGGTTTTTACATAGGTGTCGAGGTGCTGATTTTGAACCAAAATACCCGTGCGCACCGTCAGTTTCTGGTTAATTTTATTGTTGTAAAAAGACGACAAGCGGTATACAGTAAGTGCGTCCTTAACATCGGTCAATTGATAAGGCGCGCCGTTTTCCTTCATTTCAAGGTCTTCCGCCGTATAAGTGGTACCGGAGTGCGAAGCGCTCAGTACCGAACGAATGTAAGAATGGTCGTTTAGTAACAGGTTGTGTTTCAAGCCAATAATACCGAATTTCGAAGTATTATAGGCATTCTGGTTTGGGTTTGCAAACAAGTCAGTGGTGTCAATTTCAGCGCCGAGAAAATCAATGGAACTCATGGCGCCGATGCCGAACACGGAAAATTTACCCGCCTTTGTGTTGCCCAAATCAATGTTAAAACTCAGGTCTTTGTACCTTGGCAAAGCGGCCGTGCCGAAATTTATGCCTGCTGCGCTTGCCAATTCTACAAAAGAATGGCGGTAAGCAATTACAAATGAGCCGTTGTTTTTCTTGTTCAATGGGCCTTCAGCCATCGCTTCCAAACCGGTAAAAGCACCCAATTGGGTCATAAATTCGTAGCGTTCCTTATTGCCGCTGCGGAAATTGATGTCAAATACACCCGCCAGCGCGTTGCCGTATTCAGCCGGGAAAGCGCCGGTTAAAAAGTCGGAATTTGAAATCAAATTTGGGTTTAAGGCAGAAACCGGTCCGCCCGTGGTGCCTAAGGTGCTGAAGTGGTTCGGATTGGGCATTGGCGCGCCTTCAAGCCGCCACAACACGCCGGTGGGGGAGTTGCCGCGAATAATGATGTCGTTGCGGGCGTCGTTGTTGGCTGCTACGCCGGCAAAATTACCCACCAAGCGTCCGATGTCAGAGCGACCGCCGGAGTAACGCATCACTTCTTCCGTGTTAAATTGCCGCGCCGACAAGGTAGCCATTTCGTTCAAGGGGTGATCCTTGTTGCTTTTGGCAGTAATCACCACTTCCTGCACCTTGCTGAACGATTCCTGAAGCCGCACGTTGAGTTGTACTTCTTTGCCTGCAGTTACAAGGATATTTGGCTGGTTTTGGGCTTCATAACCCAGGTAACTTACGCGAATCGCCTGGCGACCGACGGGCACGGCGCGCAGCACAAAAGCGCCGTTCACATCGGTGGTGGCGCCGATGTTGGTGGTAGCGCCGGCCGGGGCAACCAACTGCACGGTTGCGCCGATCAGCGGGGTTTCAGATTGTTGGTCGAGCACGACACCCCGAATGGTGGACGTTTGTCCGAAGACAAAAATCGGAATCAAAAAGGGGAACAATAAAGACAAGAGCAGATGTTTCGTTTGCATAGCTAATTTTTTAAAAGTCAGGTTTCAAATCAATTGTGACACAAATTTGTGGCGACTAAACCTGCCATGAAACGGAAACCTGCCCGACCGCAGGATTTTAGGGGTGGGTTGTCAAAAAACGGGCATGAATCGCGGGCTGCTTTTCCGGAAAAACAGAACCCGGCGAAACGCATGATTGCGTCGCCGGGCTTGTTAGTCGTGTGATCTGTATTGTTTTCGGAGCGTTTACAGCCCGAATGCTTTTTTAATTTCGTCTACCGCGTCCAATTTTTCCCAGGTAAAGGTTTCATACGTTTTACCGTTTACCACTTTGGTGCCCGGCGTGCGGCCGAAGTGACCATAAGCAGCCGTTTCAGAGAAAATCGGGTTTTTCAAACCATAACGGCGTACAATGGCTGCTGGACGCAGGTCGAAAATTTTGCTCAATTCCTGTGCAATTTCGCCGTCGGTCAAACCTTTTACCGTGCAGGTTCCGTAGGTATTTACATACAAACCCACCGGCTGCGCTACGCCAATGGCATAAGCAACCTGAACGAGACACTGGTTGCACAATCCGGCCGCTACCACGTTTTTCGCAATGTGGCGCGTGGCATAAGCAGCCGAACGGTCTACTTTGGATGGATCTTTACCGCTGAATGCGCCGCCGCCGTGCGCGCCTTTACCGCCGTAGGTATCTACGATGATTTTACGACCCGTAAGACCGGTATCGCCGTGTGGGCCGCCGATTACGAATTTGCCGGTTGGGTTGATAAAGTATTGAATATCATCCGTAAACAGCTTTTGAACCCGTTTTGGAACTTGTTTTTTCACGCGCGCGATCAGGATTTTTACCAAATCCGAAGAAATACGCTCCTGCGTAACATCTTCGTCGTGTTGCGTGCTGATAACGATGGTATTGATTTTCTTCGGCACGTGGCGGTCAGAATACTCAATCGTCACCTGGCTTTTCGCATCCGGGCGCAGGTATTTGATTTGTTTATTTTCGCGACGCAGCGCAGCCAGTTCGATCAGCAGCAAATGTGCCAGATCGAGGGCAAGCGGCATGTAGTTGTCGGTTTCGTCGGTCGCGTAGCCAAACATCATGCCTTGGTCGCCGGCGCCCTGTTCGTCTTCTGATTTACCCACGTCCACACCCTGCGCGATGTCGGCAGATTGTTCGTGAATCGCGCTCAGGATGCCGCAAGATTCGGAGTCAAAACGGTATTCCGCTTTGGTGTAGCCAATGCGTTCGATGGTTTTGCGCGCTGCTTCCTGAATGTCGACATAAGCGCTGGAGCGAACTTCGCCGGCCACAACCACCAAACCGGTCGTTACCAGGGTTTCACAAGCCACTTTTGACGAAGGGTCCTGGGTCAAAAAAGCGTCGAGGATCGCGTCGCTGATCTGGTCCGCTACTTTATCTGGATGTCCTTCGGATACTGATTCGGAGGTGAAAAGATAAGCCATGCTGCAATAGTTGCGTTAATAGTGATGAGTTAAATGTTTGGGGAAGCGTAAAAATACCACAGGCTGTTTTTTGTAAAAAATTGATTTTCAGCAAGATGTATTGTTTTGCTTTGAAAAAAGCATCGCATTCCAATTCAAAAGTGCCGCAAAGGTAGATTTTCCAATACGGAAAAAGAAAGATCGCTCATATTTATGGCTTTAACAAGACAATCGTTTTTTAGAAAATGCGGACATTCGCCTTATGAAAACCTTTATTGATGTCTCCGCCCTGCGTCGAAACTACGCGCTGGAATCACTTTCCGAATCGGATGTACAGCCCGATCCGATGGCACAATTTAATAAATGGTTTCAGGAGGCGCTCAACAGCAGCCTCCCTGAACCGAATGCTATGACGCTTGCAACCGCCGATAAACAAGGCCGCCCAAGCGCCCGCACCGTGCTGCTAAAAGCGTATGACCACGCCGGATTTGTATTTTATACCAATTATGAAAGTAAAAAAGGCGCCGAATTAGCCGAAAACCCTTTCGCGGCCCTGCTTTTTACCTGGTTAGAATTGGAACGGCAAATCCGCATTGAAGGCGCCGTCACCCGTGTAACCGAAACAGAATCAACGACTTATTTCCAAAGCCGCCCAAAGGGCAGCCAAATCGGCGCCTGGGCCAGTCCGCAAAGCCGGGTAATTCCGGGACGTGAAGTGCTGGAACAAAACATGGAGGCTTTACGCGCGCAATACGCGGATGTGGAAATATTGCCTAAACCCGCGCATTGGGGCGGCTATGTGGTACAGCCTGAGATGATTGAGTTCTGGCAAGGTCGCGAAAGTCGTTTGCACGATCGGATACGGTACCGGTTGGAAAACGGGGTGTGGACGATTGAGCGCTTGGCGCCGTAGGGAGTATTGAATATCTCCAATCAACTCCCTACCTTAGCTCAAAATCATCCTGAAATGAAACCTTACTCCATTTTGCTGGCCGCTTGCCTGCTGTTTGCAGCGGCCTGTTCTTCCCCCAAAACCATTACCGGCGAGGTCAATTTTGTCGCGAGTCCGGAACCAGGAACCCTCCAGTTGAGCGCCGCCGGTTACGGTCGCACCAAAAAAGAAGCGATTGAAAATTCCGAACGCAACGCTTTTTACAACCTGCTTTTTAAAGGCATTCCTGGCTCGCAATACTCCCTGCCCATGGTGCCCAACGCCGCCGATGCGCAAAAAACGCATCAGAAATATTTCACTCAATTCCTCGAGGGCGGCGGTTACAAACGGTTTATGATGGGCTCCGACCTGCAAACGGGCTTCGAACCGATTAGAAGGGCGTCGGAAAACGTAAAAAACCTTGTAAAAATAGACGTTACCAGCCTTCGACGCGAACTCGAAGCCAGTCAAATTATTCGAAAATTAGGATATTAAAAAATGCAAAAAACGTTATTTATTGCCTTGACGGTGCTACTGTCGGGATACCATTCCCTGTTGGCACAAACCGGTGCAGCGGCCCCCGCAACCAGCCCGGCTAAAAACATTCAACCGACCATTATGGTAATTCCTTTTGCCAAGGAAACCCAGGACATGCGCACGGTATTGGAAAATGACCTCAACCTGCGCATAGCGGTGTCTAAAGTGAAGGAAGGTTTTGACAACCGGGGTTTTAATACCATCGACTTTCGTGCAAAACTAAAGCAACTGAGCAACGACAAGGCGATGGAACTGGAAAACAAATCGTCGCTGAAACAGGAAATTATCGAACTGTCGGGCGCCGATATTTACATTGAAACGGAAGCCACGGTGCAGCGCTCGGATGGCGGCAACAGCGTGACGGTTATCATCACCGCTTACGATGCATTCTCCGGTTTTTCCTTAGCCAACAAAGTGAAATCATCGCCGAAGTTTTACACCGAAAACTTTGATAAGCTCACCGAAAAGGCCTGCGAAGGCTTGGTGGAGGATTTCCTGAACACCCTGCAATCGAAATTTGATGAAATTGTGCAAAACGGCCGCATCGCGACCCTGAGCATCACGTTTGCAGCCGGTTCCAGCACCGATTTGGACACCGAAGTGGGTACGCCGCCCGAATTATTGTCGGACAAAATTGAAAACTGGCTTGAGAAAAACGCCTACAAAGGTTATTTCCACACTTCGGGCGTCACGGCCACCAAAATGCTGGTGGATGAACTGCGCGTGCCGTTCAAAGATGCGAACGGCAACAATTACCGTATTTCAAAATTCGCAGCCGAGTTTCGCAATTTTCTGAAAAGTCAGGGCCTTGAATCAGGCCGCGACATTCAGGGCAACAAAATTTTTATCACCATCAACTAAAGATATATGAAACCTCTTTTTCTCCTGCTGTTCCTGCTGCCAGGCGCGCAGGCGCTGCTCTATGGGCAAACCACGACCATTCAACAAAATTTCCTGCTCACCCAAGCCTCCGTGGAAAGCCCGCTCGACCGCAGCCATGCGACGGAAGCGGGCAATATCCTGGCTTCCATGCTTGCACAAAGCGCTGCGAGTTCGGGTTCCAAATACTCCGTTTTCAGCCTGCAGCCCAACCTTTCTTTGTTGGAGGAAGGCAAAATCGAAGGCGTAAAAACCCTGATTACAGCCAAAGTAAACGCCGGAATCCGCGTCACAAACGTCATTTCTTCCGAAACCCTCGGCGCATTTGACCTTGTTTTGACCGGCAGCGGAAAAACGCGCGCCGAAGCCATTACCAAGGCGATTCAGCAATTGCGCAATAAAAAAGGCCAGTTTGTAACAGAACTCAACGGTTTTGAACAGAAAATCAAAACGTATTATGAAAAAAACTGCGATGCCATCATTGCCAAAGCGCAAGACCAGCTGAGCAAAAAAGAGTTTGCTTCTGCCCTGGCGATGTTGCACGGAATTCCTTCTGAGGCGGCCTGTGCGCAAACGGCGGCTGCTTTAACGGCCGAGGCATTTACCAAGGTACAGGAGCAACAATGCAGCGCCGTCACCCGTCAGGCCGATGCTTTTGTGGCTGCGAATAATTTTGTGGCTGCGCTTCAGGTACTCAGCCAAATCGATCCCGCCGCGCCTTGTGCAGCCGATGCGAGCGCTAAAATCGCCGCGATTGAAACCAAAGTAGATGCCGCGCAAAAAGAACAATGGGAATGGTTGTTCAAATTCTGGTCGGCCGGCGCCGATGCCGAAAAGGCCCGCTGGAACGCGCTCACAGCCATTAGTTTGGGCTGGCTGCGCTCGAATAGCAAACTCGAATTCATTGAAAGATAAATACTTATAACCAATATGTCCTCTTGTTTACGCACCCTTGCCGGGTTGGTTTTGTTTGTCGTTTTTCTAGGAAAACCGCAAACTGCCGACGCCCAGATTAACAAATATACCATTTCAGTTGCCCCGTTTACACACGACAGCACCGGCAAAAAATTCGATCAGTATATGGTGGAATGTCGGAACGCGGCCCTGCGTTTTTTGCTGGTTTCCGGCCGATTTACGGTGGTGGAACGCGACGCCACGAAAGAGTTGGAGTCGGAACGGAAACTGCAAAAATCCGAGTCGTTCATTGATGGTAAGGTGGTGGAACAAGGCAAAGCCACTGGCGCGGAGTATATCCTCACCGGCGCCATGAATACCCACAGTAGTTTACTGACCCTTGTCATCAACAGCGTAGCCGACAATTCGAAGGTGGAAGGCGGCGAATGTAACCTGAAAGAGAATTTTTTCAATGCGGGCGTAGGCTATTCAGCGCCGCAGCTGATTAAAAAAATCAATGCTGCCATGCTGGAAATCACCAGCCGCTGGTTGGCCAAAGACCGCTATACCGTGGTGAAAGAACTGGAGGGCGACGAGGACAGCGTGGATAAAATGCTGATTGCCGCCGGTTCCACACGCGGCATCCGAAAAGGGTATATGCTGGAGGTTTTTGTTGTCACCACAGAACTCGTTGACGGCTCCGAATACGAGCGCGACGTGGTACTGGGTGAACTGAAAGTTGATTTGGTGGAAAACGCCAACTTCTCTGTTTGCAAGGTTAAAGACGGCAAAAAGGAACTCAAAAAGGCCCTGATCGACCATCAAAAATTGTATTGCCGATTAAAAGATTCAAAAAAATAAAATAATATGAAATCAATTCTATCCCTTGTTTTTATACTCATTTTAGTCGGAAATATACACGCACAGGAAAAGCCCGCACCTGCCCCGAAAAAGCCTGCGCCGCCGGCGCCTAAATACCTCATCGACGGCCTTGATCCGCTTGGGCGGCCCAACCACCCAGTGCTCGGTATCCTCCCGGCCATCGCTTCCACGGATGTGAACCCGGATATTGTTAGCAAAATGGGTATTTCGTACGCAAACGGCCTGAAATTGAATGCCCACAACCCGTTCGGCGCTGTTTCCAAAGACAAATTTGACTTGATTAAGGATATTATTTCCCGCCTGTCGAGAGAGGAACTTCGCAAAAATTATTACTATGAATCGGTTGGCGTGGAATACCTCGTGCGTTTAGATGTGAACCGCTTCAAAATGATTATCGAAATGGATACGGTGCGCCAAAAGCCGCAGGATCCAAAGTCGCCAATTGCCAAAATCGGTCAGACCTACCATTTTTTTGCAAACCTGAGCGCTTCCATCATCGACGTTTCTACTTCGGATTTGTTGTTGTCGCATTGTTTCAGTATTCAAAGCGATTCCAAAAACGCCAACCCGAAACCGGGCCAAACCGACTCGTTGGTGGCCCTGATCCGCTTGTACGACCAAATCAAGCAGGCCAGCAGCACCTACAACGCTTTATTAGCGGGCGTAGGAACAATCGATTCTATTTTGGAGGTTAAAAAGGACAGAGCCAAGTATGTTCGAAGCAATCCAAACAAATTGATGAACATGGAGGAGATCGGAACCTACTTCGACGTATCTACTTTGGGCGAAAAATATACCGTTGACGGCATTACCTACCAGCACGCCGAAAAAATCGGAAATCTTTATAAATCAAACGATTACCGGTACTGGGAAATGAACTACGAGGTTACAAACGGCGAACGGGACATCCTGGAAGCCTTTAATGCCGGTAAAAAACTGCTGTGTTCCACCGGGGCGTTACCGCTGTCTGCAAAGTCGCCCACCAGCGTGATTCCGGCTATTTTGATTGATACGTTTCAGGTAAAAGTGAAGGGTTTCCCTGAATTGGCCCGCATGTTTCAGGAGGCTACAACCGACCTGCTTTCGCGGCGTTCGCAAATGATTGATGTGGTGAACCGCTCCAGTTACCGCGACCTTGAAATTGAGCGCGCCATCCAATCCCGAACCAAATCGGACGCCACCCAGGCCGGTATCACCAAAGGCGCCGAGTACCTGCTTACCGGCGAAATCCTGGATTATGTGTTCAAGCAGGAGCCGATTACCAAACTGGAAGAAATTCCGCCCGCAGCGCCTGCCAAAACACCCGCGCCGCCCGCTACGACGGCTACTACGAAAGATAAAGATGAAAAAATTGCGACTGCAAACAAAACCGCCGGAAATGGAACAGCAAACGGAGCCAATAAACCTGCGGAAACAAAAACTGAAACCAAGCCGCCAGCCATAGAAAAACCTAAACTTCGCTTTGCCAACACCATTGTCATTGGCACAAAAGGCACTGCAACCGCCAAGGTGGAACTCCGTTTAATCAGTGTAAAAACCGGAGAAATTATTTGGTCCAAAGTGCTGGGCGCAGCAGCCTCCAAGGACTACCCGATTGATAAAAAAGTGACCGACAAACTCATTCAGCGCGAAGAAGTAAATGCCTTGCTGGTGAGCAATTTTGCGGCCGCCAATGTAAATGCCATTTCCATCGGCCTGATGAAGCCTCTCCCGATTTTGAAGGTATTGGATGCCGACAAAAAAGGCATTGATCGCGTACTCGTAGGCGGAGGCGCGCAAGCAGGCATCAACCCGTACATGTCGATGGACGTAATTGAGGAAACAACTGAAATGGTTGACAATCAGCCGCTTAAACGCGAAACCGTGGTGGCGGAACTGCGTTTAAAAGAATGTTATTCCGAAACCGCCGCATGGAAAGTACACAGAGGCGGCGAAGCGCTTCAGGCGCGCATGGCAGCCAATGCTAAGTTGTACTGCAAGGTAAAGGGGCTATAAGAAGGCGAAAATCCGCGTGTGATTGATGGAGGGGCCTGTCATACTTTGACCTTTACTAGTGCTGCATCCAGTGGATCGTCTATGAATCTGCGGCCATATTTTCCCTTCATCTGCGTTGTTCGTCGGTTAAAATATCCCGTATTTCGCCCTCCTCTCGCTTTAATGAATGAAAAATCTGTCTCGCTTATTCACAGACGATCCACTGGATGCAGCACTAGTCCCCTCTCCACCACCACTTTCTTCCTTGCCCGCGCCGCCCCAATCATCAAATCATCCCCGTCCATTTTTTGTGCGCGGTACTTGGCTGCGATAAACGATTTTTATGCACCCGCAAAAAATGGCTTTCCGGCATTTGGTGATTAATATATGCCGAAGAAATTCAATTTGGAAAAAGAGAAATTGCGCTAAACATCCGAAAATATCCAGGCGCAACCGCCCACTTCGGCATTCGATATTCCTCTGTTAGACGTGTACGAAGGATTTAATTAAGCCGAGGGGCCTGACCTCGGAGAGGTCAAATATTGGTAGAAATCATTGATATATAACGGGTTTCGACCTCGGAGAGGTCCAACATTGGTAAAACATCAACCAAGAATAAAACCAATGTTAGACCTCTCCGAGGTTAAAACATGATCCAATCATTTCAAAATCCTTCGTACACGCCTAATTCCTCTGTTCGATATTCGTTATTCCCTCGGCCGCAGTGAAAAAACCGACAACG
>JBAXTB010000072.1:0-19384 GCA_037130425.1 Bacteroidota bacterium | reverse complement strand
CATCAAAAAAATCCCGAAGGGATTATATGTGTTTTATGGCGTTTTTACATACAATCCTTTCAGGATTGGGGCATTTTGCCCCACCTGAACTATAAACATATAATCCCTTCGGGATTTTTAGAATATGCTAAATAGTTACTTAATTTTCAACAGTTTAGCGCATTAACACCATTTTCCCGAAACCGTGTTTGAACATTGCGTCTATTTGATCTTGTTCAAAAAATTCAAAGTCGCTGCCGTCTGCTTTTTTGGCTGTAAGTCGATACAAATAAACGCCGTTCGCCAATTGATCGCCGAATTCGTCTTTCCCATCCCAACAAAAATTACTTTGATGCGTGCCCGCTTGCAAAGGCCCGAATTCCGATTCCGTAACTTCACGCACCACCTTACCGCTTACCGTCATAATCCGAATTCTGAAATGTGTGGGCGTTTCAGCCCCGGTCATGGTGTAGACAAAGCAGGTATTGGTTGAAAATGGATTCGGGTAATTCAGTATATTTGAAATCGACGATTTTGTAATGACTTTAAAGTTGATCGCATATTCCAAATTACCAGCCGTATTCCCGGAGGCATCGCGGCCAATGACTGAAAGTTTGTATTCGCCATCCTGGGTAAAAACGGGGCGCCATTCTAATTTGGCTACATTTTTTTTCGGCAAGGCCGTCGGGTCAGCGGGTATAAACAACAACTGTGGATCGCTGAATAACAAAGGTTTAGAAGAACCGTCGGGATAAGTGATGCGCAATGAAATGGCCGAAGTATCCGTAATAGCTAAATAAGCGTTATCGTCCTTGACACTGACGACCATTTCGGGCTTAGGTGAAATCAAATCGCCGTCCATGATATGCGTTCCGTCAACGGTAACATCCAAAACGGGATTGCGTCGGTCGGGTTTAACGTAAAATGACCGGATATAAATGTTGTTACCGTGGAACAATTCCGGTTGCGCATGGTCCGGATTGGCATCAATGAGCAGGCGTTGATCGCCTTTCAAATTGATGGTCGGCGCCGTAACGGAAACGTGCGCGCTATTGATGGTCGGCGCCGTAACGGAAACGTGCGCGCTGTCGCCGGGATTCAACACTTTAAATTTTCGATAAATATCTTTTTGCCCTGTGCTATTTTCTATACGAAAACGCACCAATAAGGAATCCATCGGCGACGCAGAAATATTGGTAAATGCTAAGGAAGCATGTAAAGCCTCTCCTTGATCCAGCGTATCCTTATAAAAACTTGCAAATACAGCCGGATCCAAACTACCTTCCGGGTAAGCGCCGTACAAGACCCGCAGTTTTTTCAAACTCGCCGAACTGTGGCGGAGCGAATCGGTTGTCTGGTAACGCACTTTCAGGAACGGGAATGTTCCGGCATTGATCTGAGCAAGCGTCGTGTCGCCAGGTTGTTGCAGGCTGAACAGCAAGGTATCTTGAGCGTTTGACCGAACACCATACAAATATAAATCGGCTTTTTCATTTGGATTATCAAAAGCATCGCGGGCCCAACTCAATGATTTCCAATGTTTTGCAGGGCCGATTAACGAGGTTTCCATGCTGCCGGTAAACCATTTTGCCGGGAAGTCTTTTCGAATCGTTGAGAAAGAATCCGGACTCGTGACCAAGGTTTCCAAGGCTTCAAAACTCGGATCTCCTTTTCTGAATATGAGTCCATAAGCCGGCGAAACAGGGCTGTAATTGGCCAGCGACCTGATTTTTTTTGCGTTTAGCGATTCAAAAACCTGGAACAGATTTTTTCCAAAGATTAAAGAATCCTTTGCCCATGATTTTGGAGCATAACCCACCTGGTCGCTCGCGGTAAGCACGGTAAATAGTCCGACCGTTGCTTTATCGGGTATTTCATTTTGAATAAAATTCATCAACGCAAGGCGTTGCAGCGAATCCTTGGTTTCGAAAAAGAAAAAGGAACGTTTTGTATCGGGCGACGGATTGTAAGGGCCGTTTACCGGGTTGTAAATAACGTGCCCGGTGCTGGGATCTTCCAGCATTAAAGCCACCCCTGCGCGGCCGCCTGCCTGGTTTCCCCATTGAAAATCGCTCAAAAAGCCCTCATCAAACCCGTTTGTCAAACCGGGGAAAAAACCTTTACCTCTGTACGCTACTTTAACAACCGCATTGGTCTGGTTGATCGTAAAATCAATGATCCGATGCGCGGGAACGGAGTCCAATAAGTTCAGGGAGTTTTGGATAAATTGGCCATAATGCGATTGGTTCCAACCCACGGATGTACTATCAATGTACACAAAAGAACTGCTTTGCCAAACGATTTTGTTGTCAATCAGCGTATCATTTGAAACCCGCCAGTACATGACGGTTCCGGGAATCAGGGGTCGGCCGGGTTTCCATTCAATGTTTCCGCCTGGGTGTATAACCGTCTTTTTGAGCAAATACGGACTTGTATACGATTCCAGCGTGTCCATTTCAAACAAGAAACGACTTTGCGCGCCCGGTGAAAACGGCACATAGGCATGAATGACAGGATTTGGATCTGGAATAATGGCAAAATTGGGTGGGGAAACCGGCGTTACCTCATCGGCATAAAAATACACCTCCACGCCTTTTTTACCGGCGCCATCCAGCAACTCATTGTTGTTTTCGGCCTCATTAGGCAACTCAGCAATGCGGTTGTCCGAATCGACCTTCAACAACAAACGATTGTATCCGACTGTAGCTGCCTTATCAGCGGGAAACTCATAATGGTATTTTTGCCGAAAGGCGGGCGGCGCAATAGTATCTAAGGCTAAAACGTGAATACTGTCGTTCGGCCATTTTTGCTCGATTCGAATTTGGACGGGTTTAGGTATATTTTCGCCTAAATTCAAAATATCAAAGTCTACTTTAAACTTTGAACCGTTGATTGTAACCGGGTTTGGGGTTACTTTAATCGATTGATTATCAAATGTATAATCAGGCGTAGGATGGCCGGGCATCATCACAGCCGGATCGCCTTGCAGTACCATTTGGTGCAAAACCGCCCTAATGCTGTACGACGGGTTGGTGTAAGACGTATCAATAATGCCTTTTAAAATATTGCCGATGCTTGCTCCGTATTGCGCGCCGCCCATACGTTCGTAATAGGTTTTGGCAAAATAATGCAGCGCGTCGGTCAGTCCGTAATTGCAAGTAGCGATATAATTAATGGCGCCACTGTGCGGAGCCAGTGTGTAATCTTCCCCAAGCCCTCTCGGAATTTGCGAGGCCAAACCAGAATAACAGCCCAAAACCAACATGACCGGATAATGCGGGTTGTTTTGAAAACCGGTAGCCGTACCAATATCATAATCCACCACAGTGGGCGATGAGTGGCCGAAAATAATCCAGTTAAACACGCCATGGTTTACGGCATCTTGCAATTTAGAGTAACCGGATGATTGAACGGGATCATTGGAGTTTTTATACAGCGTAACAACCTCTGCCCCAATGCGACCTTGCTCCACGGTGGAAGTAAGATCATCAATGTACCCGGCGATGAGTTGGCGCTCCGCCGCATCGCCGCCGCCGCTGGTATGCACAATGCGCTTGGTCCAGGCTTTGTTTTCAAAACTTTGGCCCGGAGCAGCCAGCGCGACATCCCGCTCCATGACTTTATTCAAATAATCCTGGATTTCAAAAGGTTTGGTGACCGCCAAGCGGCCTATAGCAAAAAGTGGCGGACTTATGCCGCCTTTGCGCATTACAAAAGACCAATCGGTGCCGGGCGTGCCATACACCGGGACAAAAAACACCGTGCCGTTGTTGGTTGCCTGGGCAGTGGAAGTACGGAATTTATCGTAATTCAACCCTTTTCCAACAATGAACATATAGGCCGGATTTTGCCATTTTTTCTTGATAAAATGGGTAAAATTCCGGATGGACATGGGGTGAAATGCCACTCCGTAGCCAAATTGTTCGTATAGTTCTTCTACATCAACCGTCACTACCTTGTATCCGCCGCCCTGCATACTGGATCGGTAATCAGCGTAAGCCTCAATGGGCGACTGAGCGCCTGGGCTGATTGGGGCCATGAGTTTTTTGTGGCTCAATATAATATAATTTCCGTTTAAGGCGGAATAATCACGAAAAACGACCGCATTGATTTGATTGATTGTACGGGTTCCCGCGCCCGAAATCATAAATTGCAAGGGCTGAGCACCTGCACTGTTTTTAATTTTAAATTTTAACAAACTGCCTTCTACGACCGGCAAATACCGCCGATTTGTTGTCAAATCAAGCAAAACGGCATTTGCGCCATCGCTTAAACCGCTGACTTCAAGGTAACGCTCCGTGGCGCTGTTATCTGCGGGCAGTTCAAACAGGAATTGACCTGCATTGGCGGCATCAAAGGAATGCGGATAACGAAATTCGATATAACTAATTGAATGTCGGTCAGTTGAAGAAACGGTACCGACCAGATCAAGTTTCACGCCACTTGCCAGGGTGGCTGATGAAAGCGGAAACTGATGTTGATTGATTTTCCAATTGTAAAAACTATCGGTTGCGGCAACAACGTCATTGAGTTTTATAACCTGAAGATGCGGCCCCAAATCGGAGGCATAGCGGATATTCAACGAGGCGTCCGGCCCGGAAGCGACTAAACCAGCCGGCGTGAGTTGAACGGAACTATTTGCGGTCGGGCTTTCTGAAAATCCCTCGCCGTTGAACCAGGATTGCGCGATGTAATCTGATTCTTTTCGTTTTACTAAGGTATTGGTATTCAATCGAATATCAGAAAACCAGCAAAACGGCTCCTTGGCCGGAGGGTTTGAAATATCATTGAGTTCAGGTATGTATCGCGCGCCGATTCCGACATTGTCCCAACATAAAAAATACGCCGCCGTATCGTTGAACAAACTGTACTGCGGATTCAGGTTTTCCCCTTCCGGATTTTCAAACAAATGCCGATCCAGTTCGTTGCGGTTTTTTTGACCATAAAACTCAATGTAATCTGCGGCGCCCAAAGGCTGGTCGAGCGAGGAAATGTACACGGGCGTTTGGCGGCCGTTATGGTACAACCTGTAATCGCTGCCGGGTAACATGTCAACTGAAATGCCGGCAGCCGTTAATGTCGAAGCCGGAATTCGGTACAAACCGTCGTTTGCGACCTTTATTTTGAAATACTGCTTGGAAAAATTGATCCATTCATTACCGTACAAGGTATCTGTTCCTACATACATTTGGCCGTAGGCGGCCATGCTAAGGAGCAAAAAGAACTGAAGTACAAATATTTTACGCCGCATGAAATTCAATTTAAAGACAAAAATACGGCGTATAAGCATCATAATTCAAATCAAGTGTGAATTAACACAACCATTATACTGCACTTGCTTTATGTGATCCGATTTCGGATTTATTGTCCGTATTAACCCTGCACAAACGCCGATTCATCTCCGGTAAAACCCCTAATTTTTATTTTTTTCACCTGCAAACATTGTGATTTTCAAAACATTGCATACTTTAGCCGCCGTTATTTTAATCTTTTAATCCGTTCCCATTGTAAGAATTGTATAGTCCCGGTTCTGCGCACTTTTACCGTTTACAAAAACAGCACCGGATGGCACATTTTAACGCAGTTACCGTACACCCCGAAATTCAGGATGGAGCGCCCGTGTTTAGCGGCACACGTATTCGAATTGAAACGTTTTTCGACTATATGCGCATCGGCGTTAGTTTAAACGAGTTTTTGGATGAATTTCCATCCATTACCCGCGATCATGCATTGGAAGTATTCGACCTTGCCAATCAACAATATACGCCAGATCAAATTAAGGCGTTGGTTGCCGGGCCTGATACGCATATTCAACCTGGCGAAGGTCGCGTATACGCCGCTGCTTAAGGTTGTCTATTCTTTCCTGTTGTTACCAAAATCTGATAAACAGCCTCTGCCGCTGTATCCCAACTGAATTGCTGCGCCCTTGTTTTCCCGTGTTCAATCAGTTCATCCCTTACTTTACTGTTTCCCCACAAGGTTTTGATACCTTCCGCCATTGATTCGATTGAATACGGATCAACGAACAAGGCGGCATTTCCCGCTATTTCCGGCAAACAAGTTGCATCAGCCGCCAAAACCGCTGTGCCCGATTGCATGGCTTCCACCATTGGCAAACCGAAACCCTCGCTCACGGACACGTAGGTGAGCGCCTGTGCGGAGGCCATCAGGCGCGTGAGATCTGTTTCGGGCACATAGCCTAAAAACTGAATATCGTCCTTGTATTGCGCTTGTTCCCAGGCCGTTTTTACTTCGCCCGTTTTCCAGGCAAATCGTCCGGCCATCAGTAGCTTGGCCGTAGAACCGCTTTGTTGTTTAAACTGGTCAAACGCCGCGATGAGCCGGTGAATATTTTTACGGGGATGAATGGCCCCGGTGTAAAAAAAATAAGGTTGCCCATTTGCGAATTGCGCGCGAACTTGCTGTTTTTCAGTCTCTTGCAAGGGTTGAAACCCCTCCCGGCAGCCGTTGTACACCACGCTAATTTTTTCAGCAGCAATGCCGCAAGTATCGACAATATCCTGTTTTACATATTCCGAAACGGTAAGTACCCGATCGGCGCGTTGCAAAAAACGCGGCAGATGGGTGAGCAAAAACCGGCGATGTACTTTGGCGATTTGTTCCGGAAAATGCAAAGGCACAATGTCGTGGGCAGTCATCACGGTCGGAACTACGGCGCGTAAACTGCACATAGAATCCGGGGAGAAAAACACGTCAGCCTTGAATTTTCTAAGCGCGCGTGGGACCGACCATTCAAACCAGGCCTTAAACAAAAGCGGATGGCGCGCTTGCGGGGCCAACACCAAGGGCTTCACATTGTCGGCATACACAAACCGCGGATCGAAAGGCCGGTCGAACAAAAACAGAAATTCGTCTTCCGGATGGCTCAACACCATGCGGCGCACAATTTCATGGGTGTACCACCCGAAGCCTTCTAACTGGCCCGGCAACAGAAAGCGGGCATTGATTGCAATTTTCAGAATCGAAATAGTTTGTGATCAAGCAAGTATTTGCCGAATCGGTAAAAATAGATGCGTACTTTTGTGGTTCGCAAAGTTCAACACTCTAACGTTACCAATCACCAAGCCATGCTGGATTTTTCCGCAGTCAATTTAACACATTTTGCCGCCACCTGGGTGGGCAATAAGGGCCGATACGAGGGCGTCAACATCCCGAAACAAACGTTGGTGCCATTGCATGATGTGGCCAATGAAATGTTGATCAGCGCATTTTTGAAGCCGTTTGAAAAAACAGAAGAGTTTTTCTATTTCCACCACGATGAAGATGTGAGCAACCACGCGGTGTACCAAATCTGTATGACGATTTTCCAAAACCCGGAATCCTTGTCTGAAGAAGCGGGCAAACTGACGCAGTTGTTGTACGAAAAAATGGACATCCCCAAGTTGAACGGGGGCGAACTGTTTATCGGGTATTTTGAAGAGTTGCTGTTGGCAGGAGAACCCGTGCAGGCCATCGCACTGTGGAAGGTGCAATCCAAAGACGCTTTCCTGAAAACAGAACGCCCCGGCGACGCTATTATCCTGAATGTGGTGGACGGTATTCCGACGGGCAAACCGGAAGTGGCAGCCCTGATTTTCAACCTCGATGAAGCGGAAGGTTATCGGGTTTGCGCGATTGATACGGTCACCAAAAAAGATGAGCGTTCATTCTGGAAAGATGAACTGCTGCGTTTGCGCCCCATCGAAGACAATTATTTCAATACCCGCCATTATATTGGGCTTTCCAGCGAGTTTATCACGCAAAAAGCGCCGTTTAAGTTTGGAATGGATCGCACAGATCAGATTGATTTGCTCAACCGCTCGGCCAACTATTTCAAGGACAATGAGGAATTTGAGGTAGACGATTTTGCTGAAACCTTGTTCCCGGAACCGGAACAACGCGAGGCGTTCAAGGAGTTCCGCGACGAGTATGCGCGCGCTTACGCGGTCCCGCTGGAGGACAAGTTTGATATTAGCAGCCAGGCGGTTAAAAAGGAGAACAAGGTGTTCAAAAGTGTGATTAAATTGGATAAAAACTTCCATATTTACGTACATGGCCGCCGGGATTTGATCGAGCGCGGCTTTGATGACGATAAAGGGAAGAAGTATTATAAGGTGTTTTTTGAGGACGAGGAATAGTTAAAACTTCCGAACCAAGGTCGCAATTTTCTTTTCCTTCTTTACCGTACCCGTCGGATTAAACACCTCAAAATAGAGGATGTAAATTCCAGGCCGCACCCGCGAACCGTCATCCGAATCGCCGTCCCAGCGAAGGTTCCCGGTGGTACCGATGAGTTCCTGGCGCGCGAGTTTTTTAACAGGAATACCGTTTGAGTCATAAATGGACAGTGTAGCGGCGTAACCGGAAGCAGGTAAATTGTACTGAATGTTCAAAAAATCCTCATAACCATCGTCATCCGGTGAAAAACGGTCTTTTTCAAGGAAAATGAGGTCGCTGCTGTTGGCAGATGTCGTATTTAGGCGCTGACTATTCGGCAAGGTAGGCGTGCCGGGGCCGCCAGTTATGGTAGTTGCCGCCGAAGTCCAGTTGGTTTTGCTTTGTGCCGGCAAATCAGCGCGAATGCGTTCGAGCGCCACCCCTTCTCGTTCTGAAGTGGAATAAAGCGCATTATGCCAATCGTCGTGGTAGGTAACGGAATCCACCACGACCGTTACGCCGTCTTTCACCCAATACAAGGTCAGGTTGTCTAATTTATCCGAGTAAGACGGGCCGACCAATTGAATCAAATTTTCCGGATGAATGTTATTTGGAAAACGCGCAGCAATGTCTGAAGGAGATGCCGTGAAGACATGGTAATCTTCCGGGAAAAGCAGGCGTTGGAGGTTGATGGCTACTACATCAGAGCCGTCGTAAAAATTGGCCAAATAGAAATTTTCCCAACTGAATACCTTTTTACTGCGGTTGTACATTTCAACATACCGCGCGCCGTAAGGATTCGGGTTAAACAATATTTCATTGATCACAATATCTTGAAATTCAGGCTTTTCCGGCAGACCTACCAAAACGGGATCGGTTGTTTCAACCGTATTTCCACTGCAATCTTCCACCATATTCCCAACCGAAAGTGCATACACATTGCCCGAAAGCAGCGGCTCCAGCAAAGTCAAAGTCACCATATTCCGCGCATCGGCATTGACGACCGCCGAAGAAATGGTACGTGAAGGCTCAAGGCTGTACGCCGCCGGATTGGAGGCTTTTATGCGGTCGAGGCCTTCCGAAAAAGTCAGATTCAAGGTTGTCGCATTTTGCGGAAACGCGGCCAGTAATTTGGGCGCCGTGGCGTCCGGGTCGGTGTTCAGGATAGAATTGGGGCCGCCGGGCGTTCCGCCGATCAAAGCCGCGCTGGAACTCCAGTTGGCAGCCCCGATACAAGGCGTATTCGGGTTGATGCGCTCTAAAGTGTAGCCGCCATCCCGATGCGCAAGGTCCTTATGCCAGTCAATTTTATAGTTTACGCGATTAATGTATGCGCCCGATTGATCTGAAAGTTCCAGCAAATCGCCATCGTTGTTCAGGGAAGGAAAAGAAGGCACGGCCAACACATTAGTTACCGTTGGCGCAAGGGCCAGAATAGCCAAGGGCGTACCAAGCACCACATATTGATTTGGTTGCAATAAATAGGTCGGGATTGCCTGCGGGGTTCCGCCGTCGTCGATGCGCAGTTTTCCGAGGTCAATTACTTTGTTAGAACGGTTGAACAGTTCGATCCATTCCACTTCGGGCAAACCCTTGGAGGGAGATGGGTCAGCCATAATTTCATTGATTAAAATATCAAATTCTGTTGCTACCTCTATTTTAACATATTGAAAATCAGTTGTTTGCGTCGTGCTTACGTTGCCGACAAAATCAGCGATTGCATTGGTTTGCAAGGTATAAGCGCCTGAGTTTAACGCATTTGAAAGCGTAAGCAGCACACCCTGTTTGTTGCTCAGCAGGCTTACGGAAGCCGGCTGCCCTACCCCACCGTTGATGGAATAACTGGCTGCTTTAACCGCCGAAAGCGAGTCAAGTTTTTCGTCAAATACCACGGTTACATGTGATGGATCGCTGACGGAGGCGGAAATAAGTTTAGGCGCCTGGGTATCAGGCAAATCGGGCAAAATGGAAATATCGTCGAAGAAAAATTTGTCTGTCCGCGTGGCTGAATACAGGCAATACACGCCAAAAAAACGGTTGACGCCGCCCTTATACGTCGCGTCATTTACCGAAAACTCGGTTTGCAAACTACCGCTCGGCGCACCGGCTGACAAAGTCCAATTGCCTGATACACTGCGCTTTACCTGCAATTTTAGCGAAACAGGATCAGTACCGACTAATCCAGCCGTACCCGTAGCCAACAAAGTTCCGACGCCCGCATCTTGCCGATACAACCGAATCGCATCCGCTGTACCGTTTTCCCCCATTTCAAGGTAATAACCGTTTGCCGTAAGCAAGTCGGCCTGATCGGCAAGCAAATAAATACGGAGTAAATTGGACGCAGAAGGCGCAAATTCCATGCGAAAACGCAGGTTCCAAATACTGCTATCGGTAATATTGCCTTGCACGGCAAGGGTTGAATTGCCGGCTGCAGGTGCTTTTAATTGCAGTTCACCGGCGGTATTCACGATAAAATTCGCGGTTGCGCCCTGCCAGGCAGGATTTGCCGTGAAATTTCCATCAGAAAAGTCATCCGTAATTTGTGCAGATAAGGGAGCAGCCGAAAAAACAGCGCAAAAAAGCAAAAATCGAAACAAGGATTTGACAGGCATCGCATTAAAAAGTGTTAGACCGGGGAAAGGTACGGCAAACCAACATTTTATCGAATTTTGCAGCATGAGATACCTGATTTTTTGTTTGATATTTGTAACAATCGGCTGTTCGAATTCTAAAGATTCAAAAAACGGCTCGGATTTTTTAGTCGTAATCGACCAGCCTGCCTCGCTGCGAGCAGGGCCAGGCGTAAAAAGCCGTGAAATAAAGGCCTTGACGCCTGGTGAAGGTTTACGAGACCTTGGCGAGATAAGTCGATTTTTGACTGCGCTTCAATTTGGCGACAGCCTTTACCAGGCGCCCTGGATCAAAGTAGAAAACGCCGATCATCAAAGCGGTTGGGTGTTCGCACGCGCAGTGCGCCCTGTGCGCGGGAATCCGGCTGAATGGTATTTGCAAAAAAACATGTTGTGTTATTGGGGTAAATCGCTAACCGATCGACGAAATCGTTTGATTGAAACCGGCACGCAACTAAAAGACGCTGAGGGTTTTATCCGCTATTATCGGGAAAGCGCAACCCTTCGCGATACGATGATGCAATTACTGGCGCAACGTGCGGAACCCAATGAAGCCGATTTTAAACCGGACTTTGCGTGGCTACCCCAGGTACTGCCCGGCTTTGTGTTTCAATGGATCGTGGAAGGCACGCAGCCGTTTTTATTTACCGATTACCGCTACTGGAACCGGCTTGCTGCAAGCACCGCCAATGATCCGCGCGACGATCAGTTTATGCAACTTTGCCTGCGCGCCTTCCCGGTCGATAGCATTGAGTCCTTTTTTCCCGGCTGGACCATCCAAACAGAAGATTACAGCGGCAGCAGCCAATTGGGCTTGGGTATTCACCTTAAAATGCTACAATATATCGGACAATGCGCACAACAGCCCGGCAAGATTTTCGAACCTGAGCTGGAGCGTTTTAAAGAAGCCGTATTGAACGACATCCTCGACAAAAACACCACCTATTGGCAGCCAAAGGAAAAAATCATACAGGAAATACGACAAATCTTTGCCTTGTCGCCTCAAATATTGAGTGATCGGGATAAACTTGCGCTGCGCGAACGGCTTCCTATGTTTGAAAACGCGCCTGCAAACGGGGTGCGCGTGAACCTGCGCACAGGTTTATGAGGAATTAATGCAAATCCAAAGCACACAATGTTTTTCGTCTTGAAAAAAGGGCGTTGCTTTGTGCCTGTAAATTTCTGACAACTCCCACATTTTGAATTATAACATGAAAAAATTACAATTTGACCCTTCCCCGGCGAAACCATTCATTGCTGAACATGAGTACACAGCAATTCAACCACAAGTGCAAGCCGCAGCCGATCTGCTTGACAGCCATAAAGGGCCGGGCAATGAGTTCTTAGGCTGGCTCGACCTGCCGGTAAACTACGATCAAAGCGAATTTGCCCGCATTAAGGCTGCGGCAACGCGCATTCAGCAACATTCTGAAGTGTTGGTCGTGATCGGGATTGGCGGTTCGTATTTGGGCGCCAAGGCTGCGCTTGAGTTTTGCAACCACAGTTTTTACAATAATTTGTCAAAAGAACAGCGCAAAACGCCGGAAATCTATTTCGCAGGCACCAATATTTCCGGGGTTTACCTCACCCACTTGCTGGAATTGATCGGCGACCGCGATTTTTCGGTGAATGTAATTTCCAAATCTGGTACTACCACAGAACCGGCCATTGCGTTTCGGGTGTTTAAACAAAAATTAGAATCAAAATACGGCAAAGAAGGCGCAAAAACCCGCATTTTCGCCACCACTGACCCGGTGCGCGGCGCCCTGAAAACGCTGGCCGACAAAGAAGGTTATGAAACATTCGTGGTGCCGGACAATGTCGGCGGACGATTTTCGGTGCTCACGGCCGTAGGTTTGTTGCCTATTGCCGCTGCCGGCATTGATATTGATGCGCTGATGCAAGGCGCTGCCGATGCGCGGGCCTATTACCAAACGGCCGAATTTGCCGAAAACGACGTGCTGCAATATGCCGCCGCCCGCAATATTTTGCACCGCAAAGGCAAAGACATCGAACTGCTGGTGAATTACGAGCCGCGTTGCCATTACATCGCTGAATGGTGGAAACAACTATACGGCGAAAGCGAAGGCAAGGACGGCAAGGGCATTTTTCCGGCTTCTGTTGACTTCACGTCCGATCTGCACTCGATGGGCCAATACGTGCAGGATGGGCGCCGCCATTTGTTTGAAACCGTACTGGAAATTGAACACCCGGAATTGGACGTCACGCTCGGACTTGAAAACGAAGACCTCGACGGTTTGAACTACTTAGCCGGCAAAACAATGGATTATGTAAACAAAAAAGCGGCGGAAGGGACCTTGATGGCGCATACCGACGGCGGCGTGCCGAATTTTAAAATCCGTTTGCCGGAAGCGACGCCGTACTACCTCGGCCAATTGTTCTATTTTTATGAAAAAGCCTGCGCCGTAAGCGGTTACATGTCGGGCGTAAATCCGTTCGACCAACCCGGCGTGGAGGCATACAAGAAAAACATGTTCGCCTTATTGGGCAAAAAATAATGCGCAAGTTATTAGAAATAAACAACTTACAAATCGACTTCAACTCCGAGCGCGGACAAACGCGGGCGGTTGACCAGATTTCGTTTCACCTGCACGAAGGTGAAACGCTGGGGATCGTGGGCGAATCCGGTTCCGGAAAATCGGTTACGGCCTTGTCGATTATGCAGTTGTTGCCCGCAGCGGCGCAAAAAAGCGCTGGTGAAATCCTGTATTTGCCGAAAGGCAAGGACGAACCCGTCAACTTGCTGGGTTTGCCGTCGGAACAAATGCGCTTGTATCGCGGCCCTGAAATCGCGATGATTTTTCAGGAGCCTATGACTTCGCTCAATCCGGTCATGCGCTGCGGGCATCAGGTGACGGAGGCCATTCAGTTGCACACAAAAGCCACTTTTGAAGAGGCCCGGACGCAAACCCTGCAACTTTTTGAGCAGGTAAAACTGCCCGATCCGGCGCGCATTTTTGAGGCTTACCCGCATCAAATCAGCGGCGGCCAGAAGCAACGCGTGATGATCGCTATGGCCATGTCGTGCCGCCCGGCCATCCTCATCGCCGACGAACCAACCACGGCCTTGGATGTGACGGTACAAAAAGCCATCTTAGATTTGATGCGGAGCGTGCGGGAAGAAAACGGCCTGTCTATGTTGTTCATAAGCCATGACCTGGGCGTTATTTCCGAAATCTGCGACCGGGTGGCGGTGATGTACCAAGGGAAAATTGTGGAAAGTGGGCCGGTTTCTGAGATTATGCAGGCGCCGCAACATCCTTATACCAAGGGTTTGATTCAAAGCAGGCCATCTTTACACCGGAAACTACACCGACTCCCCACCGTACCTGATTTTTTAGAGGGAAAAACCTTTGACGCTCAGGTAGTTACACCAGAAGATACCGCATGGAGGCATCAGGCGTTATACGAAAAAAAATCGGTGCTTCAGGTGCAGGATTTGGTGGTGCGCTACCCTGCCCGCAAAAACTGGCTGGGTAAAACGGTTGAATGGTTTAATGCCGTAAACGAGGTAAGTTTTGAGGTTTTTGAAGGCGAAACCTTTGGCCTGGCAGGCGAATCGGGCTGCGGAAAAACGACGACGGGCCGCGCGATTGCCCGTTTGATTGATGCGCACAGCGGAACGGTTCGGTATAAAGAGACGGAATTATTGGGCTTAGATGAATCGGAGATGCGGCCGTTTCGCCGGGAAATACAAATGGTGTTTCAGGATCCTTATGCTTCCTTGAACCCGCGTATGAGCATCGGCTCGGCCATTGAGGAGCCGATGGAAGTGCATAAATTGCATGAAAACAGCCAAAATCGCAGGGAGAAAGTGATGTATTTGCTGGAAACGGTGGGTTTAAAACCTGAACATTATCAACGCTATCCGCATGAATTTTCGGGCGGCCAGCGCCAACGCATCTGCATCGCGCGGGCGCTGGCGCTGGAACCGAAATTTCTAATTTGTGATGAAATTGTTTCCGCCTTGGATGTATCAGTACAAGCGACCGTATTAAATTTATTGTTAGATTTACGCGCCCAATTCGGGCTGAGTTATTTATTTATTTCGCATGATTTGAGTGTCATTAAACAAATGTGCGACCGTTTGTTGGTGATGAACAAGGGCAAAATGGAAGCCGTGGGTTTCCCGGAAACCTTGTATGCGCAAACGGAGAATGACTATGTGCGGCGTTTGATTGAGGCGATACCGGGTAAGTATTTATAATAAAACGTAACTATTTACCATCAAAAAAATCCCGAAGGGATTTTATGTTTATAGCAACGTTCGAGGTTCCTTTTTCCAAATCCCGAAGGGATTTTATGTATTTTTATAGCGTTTTACATACAATCCTTTCAGGATTGGGAAATTTTACCCGGCTTGATCTATACACATAAAATCCCTTCAGGATTTTTAGAATGCGCTAAATACTTACAATAAAACAATATTTATATTATGGAAAATCAACGTCCTATCTTGCAAATCCCTAAAAAACCAGTTGAAATCACGCTTGATGTTGTTGCCATCATATTGGTCATCATCGGCTGGGCAATGACCTATTTAGCCTACACCAATTTACCGGAAAGTGTGCCGATTCATTACGGCGTTGACGGCGCTGTGGATCGTTACGGCAGCAAAGATTCCCTTATTTGGCTAAGTGTTTTAAATACAGTTATCGTTGCCGGTTTGAGTATCGTCGCGCTGTACCCGCACAAATTCAATTTTCCGGTAAAAATCACGCATGATAATGCGCAAACCGAGTATTCCAAGGCTCGTATGCTGATAATTTCGATGAAATTCTTGATCGCCGCCTTGTTTGTGTACATCACAAACACCGTGATTGAGGGCGCGCGCAACCACGGTACGGGCTTGGGCTGGGGATTTGCGGTGATTTTAGGAGCCTTGGTTATTGCGCCGTTTTATGTGATGTTTCGGCGCAGGTAAGACTCCTGAATGGGGTAAACTTTGAAAGCCATCAATCCCGACAAATTTGAATGTCCGGCGCTGGAATGGAGGAGGTTGTCTCACAAGCCGTTTTATAAACGCTTAACGGATGATTCGCCAAATAAAAATTTGAGGTCGAGCTTAATTGAGGGGGTGACTGGCAGTCACCCCCTCAATTAAGCTCGACCTCAAATTTTTATTTGGCGAAAAAATCTCATGTCGCCGCCAGCGGCTTATTTTACGATCGTTACATCGCCCGAATACGTTTCTGTCTGCCCGTCTTTAAACTTGATTTTGGCAGTCCAAATATACACGCCCGGAACCGGATCAGCGCCTTTTACACGCCCGTCCCAGCCTGCGGCTTCGTTGTTTAAAGGTGAAGCGCCCTGTTTCCAAACCAAACTTCCCCAGCGGTCAAAAATCTGAAACCCTTCAACATCGAGGGCATTTCGGGCATAAATCGTAAAAAAGTCATTCACCGCATCGCCATTGGGCGAAAACACATTGGGGGCGTACACGTAACGCGTTGGGTCTACCCGCACTTGAATATCGGCTGTGGCGGTGCAGCCCGACAAATCGGTAATCACCAAATTATAAGTCTTGGTTAAAAGAGTCGTTACTTCCGGTGTCCGGCAGTTGGTACAGGAAAGCCCATCGGCTGGCGACCAGGCCCAATTCAATATTTTATAAAACGGCGGATTTGTTTGCGGTGATAGTTGGATACTTGAACCAAGTTCGATGCGGACAAATTCCGGCATAGAGATGCTCGGAAACACTGGTTCATCCATTACCACATCCTCGGAAGCGGTACACCCGAATTTATCCAACATGATCAGCGTATAATCGCCTGGAGAAACCTGATCAAATTGCTCTGTCGCATAGGTTGTCGCGCCATTGTCAATGGAATACCGATACGGCGGGGCGCTACCGCCCAAACTGTCAAATAAGATACTCCCCTTTGGGTGCGTGCAATCGGGCTGGGTCAAAACGGCGGAAAAATAAGGCCCGGGAATTTCTGTAATCAGCACGGCATCGGTCGCCGTGCAGCCGTTTAAAGTATTCGTTACCAACAAATTGTAAGTGCCAGCCGAATCCACATGCACAGTTTGGCTATTTGTCCCCCCGGTAAAATGCCCGTTATTAGTTGTCCATGAAAAACTTAAGGGCGCCGTTGTAGTACTGGTTCCGTTAAGGGTTGCAATGGGTTGCTTACATTGCAAAACCTGCGGCAGTCCGGCATCGACATCAGGGGCAAGCAAATCCGAATTAACGCTTGTAAACACGGTCGCAGTACAACCGTTTACGTTGTTGGTAATGGTTAAAAAATAGGCTCCGGTCGCATCAGCCGCTGTCGTGAGCGTGGTAAGCGGTGATGCAAAATGGCCGTTCGTGGTCGTCCATTCAATTTTATAATCTGTACCCGCCTGATTTACGGATGCTTGCAAAGTTACGGTATCGCGCACGCAGGTAAGCGCTTGCGGGGGCGCGATCACGAGGACGGGCACTTGTTTATCCTCCTCAATTTGAACATTTGCCGCAGCCGTACAGCCGTTGAATGCATCGGTCACCGTGAGGAAATACTTCCCGCCTACAAAAATCAAAGGCGTGGCGCTGTTGGCCCCGGAACTAATTTGGCCGTCGGGACTGCTCCAGGCATAACTCAGATTGCCGATGCCGGCAGAAGCCGTGGCATCCAACATGACAGAAGGCATAAAACAATTGAGTGTAAACGCTTGGCCTGCATTGGCCTGCGGCGTTTCTATATGCTGCACAATGGTATCGCTTTCCACTGCCGTACAACCATTTTGCAGGCTTTGGGCGCTCAATTGGTATATTCCAGGCTGATCTACTACCGGAAATAAAGAATTTTGCCCCGACTTGATGTGCCCGCTGATGCTGGTCCAGTTGTAATTATAACTTAAGGGCGAAAGGTTGATGGAACCGACCAAAGTAACTTGCTTTTGCACACAATTCAAGTCGCCAGAAGCAGATATTTGAAGGATTGGGGATAGCGTATCAACGATTGCTTCTACAGAAATAGAATTACTACAACCGTTTTGCAAATTCGTTGCAGTGAACGAATAAGTTCCCGGTTTATCCACGGTTGGTTTCGCGGTGTTGGCGCCCGATACGATATGGCCATCGGTCGTTTGCCAACTGTAACTGTATCCTCCAGATGATGGCGATCCAGAAAGGAATATCTCCGGATGGTCGCAGGTGATGGCTCCAAGGGCCACAGCATTTACATTGGGCGGCACGATGTTTTGCGGCACGGTTCTCGTTGCTGTGGCGCTACAGCCGTTGCTATTGTCAGTTATCCGCAATTGGTACACACCGGGCGCGCTAATGATGGCAGCAGGGGTATTTCCACCGGAAACAATATTTCCGCCACTCACGACTGTCCAGGCATAACTGAAATTCGATCCTGAAGAACCGGAACCCGTAAGCGTCAATTGTGTGATGGCGCAAGTAAGGATTCCCGGCGTGTTGATAAATACGGTTGGCGTGTTTGCGTCTTTGAAAATCAATGCGCTATCCGAGGCTGTGCAACCGTTTATATCATCTTTTACAAGCAAAACATAATTGCCCGGAGCATTCACCACAGGGCTGGGGGTGTTGGCCCCGCCGCTGATTTGACCGCCGCCAGAGGCTGTCCAGGCATAACTAAGCGTATGGGTGGCCGTGGCGTTGCCAGATAAGGTTAGACTACTGACCAAACAACTCAAAGTATCGTCAGCGCCCGCAGAAACAACGGGCGGCGCAATGTCTTTCAACACGTTCACAGAGTCCTTCACCGCGCATCCGGTATTGATATTCAACACATTAAAGTAATAAACGCCGCTGGAATCAACCAAGGGATTTACCTGATTGGCGCCGGAAATAATATGGCCGTCAGGGGTAGTCCATTGGAGTTGCAATCCGTTTGCCGCCTGGAAACTGCCTTGTAAATTGACTTGCGCGTTTTTGCAATCCAGGGTTGCGCCTGCGCCTGCATCAGCCACCGGCAACACCACATTCTGTTGAACGATGGTCGCAACAACGGTCGCGCAGCCATTCACAGGGTCGGTAACGGTCACGGTATAATTGCCGGGCGCGGAAACACTGGGGCTTGCTGTGGTTTGGCCGCTTTGAAATTGGCCGCTATCTGTTTGCCAGGCATAATTGTAAACACCGCCGCCGTTATTGGTATTTAAAGTCGTAGATTTTAAGGTGCAAGTCAGAACAGCGGGAGGCAAAATGCTAAAAACGGGCGCTTTTTGATTGGCCGTTACATTTACTGAATCAATTGATTTACAACCGTTTGTATTGTCTGTTACGGTAAGTCTGTACAAACCGGCCTGGTCGCAATTGGTTTGGGCCTGATTGGTATTTGCCGTAAAATGGCCATCGGGGGTGTTCCAGTTAAACTGAAAATTTGTATTTGACTGGCCGTTGTTTGCCTGTAAAATATATTTTGGTTGCGCGCAGGTAATCAATCCGTCCGATCCGGCGTCGGCAAACGGTTTCGCGGTATTTTGTACCACCGCAACGACCGCCGTATCGGTGCAACCGTTTGACGAATTGGTAACCAGCAATTGATACATGCCAGGCGCATCAATTTGAGGTGTATTCGTATTCGCCCCGGAAACAATATTTCCGCCGCCGCTGCTGGTCCAGGCGTATTGAAAATTGC
>JBAXTB010000071.1:0-19429 GCA_037130425.1 Bacteroidota bacterium | reverse complement strand
GGGCTGGAGGCATGGAAAAAATCATAATTACGGATACTACCTGCCTGATTCTATTGTCGAAATTAGGTGTTTCCACCTCACTCAGTCTTCGTTTTCCTTCCACTCAATGCCAAACGATTGCCGCGCTTGTGTCTCGACCAAGCGCACGCAGCGCGCGACACTAAATATATCACAATCAGTCTTTTATAAAAGAAGCCTCTCATAATGCTTGCGCTTGATCGAGGCACAAGCGCGGCAACAGCATGGCATCGCGCCGGGGGAAGGAAAGCAAAATATTATTCTAATGACCGTGCGTATTGTCGGTGTGACTGCGAGTCACACCGACAATTATGCACGATTCCAGCATTTTATTTGGCAAAAAAATCTCAAATTATCCTATCCTCCCAACAACCTCTTCACCTTCACATTCTTAAGCCAAACCCCGTTGCTATGATCCTGCAACGAAATCCTGCCCTTATTGGTTGGATATCAAACCATAATCGCGATTCACCTGCGCCCGCGCCCAAAATTATTTTAATGATCAAATCTCCCCAACCATATCCTCTGGCCGTACCCATTCGTCAAATTGCTCCGACGTAATGTGCTTAAAATCAAGATCTTTCAGTTCGTATTCAAGCGCTGACTCCTTGAGCGTGATGCCTTTTTTGTGGGCATTTTGCGCAATGGCGGCCGCGTTGTAATACCCGATTTTGGTATTCAGCGCCGTCACCAGCATCAGCGAGTTGTTCACGTGTTTTTTAATGTTGTCGTACAGCGGCTCAATGCCCACGGCGCATTTATCATTGAACGACACACAAGCCTCCCCAATCAGCCGCGCCGAATGCAGGAAGTTGTAAATCATCATCGGTTTGAACACATTTAGTTCAAAGTGGCCGTTGGAGCCGCCGATGTTGATGGCTACGTCGTTGCCCATCACCTGCGCGGCCACCATCGTGAGGGCTTCGCATTGGGTCGGATTTACTTTGCCCGGCATGATGGACGAACCCGGCTCGTTGTCGGGAATAAAGATTTCACCGATGCCTGCGCGCGGGCCGGAAGAAAGCATCCGCACGTCGTTGGCGATTTTCATCAGGCTAACCGCCACTGTTTTCAGGGCGCCGTGCGCTTCAACGATGCCGTCGTGGGCGGCTAAGGCTTCAAATTTATTGGGCGCCGTGATGAATGGCAAACCCGTCAAGTTGGCAATATGCGCCGCTACATTTTCAGAATAATTAGGCGGGGTGTTGATGCCGGTACCTACCGCCGTGCCGCCAAGGGCCAGTTCCGAGAGGTGTACAAGGCTGTTACGCACCGTGCGCAAACCATGGTCGAGTTGGGCGGCGTAACCGGAAAACTCCTGGCCGACCGTCAGCGGCGTAGCATCCATGAAGTGCGTGCGGCCGATTTTGACCACATTCATAAATTCTGCCGATTTGGCTTTCAGCGTGTCGCGCAATTTTTCAATACCGGGGATGGTTACTTCCATCAGGATCTTGTAGGCCGCGATGTGCATGGCCGTCGGGAAGGTATCGTTGGACGACTGCGACTTGTTTACGTCGTCATTCGGGTGTATAAACTTATGATCGTCAGAGAGTTGTCCGCCATGCAGCACGTGCGCGCGGTAGGCGATTACTTCGTTGGCGTTCATGTTGCTTTGGGTACCGGAGCCGGTTTGCCACACCACAAGCGGGAATTGATCGTCGAGTTGGCCGGCCAAAACCTCGTCGCATACGCGCGCGATGAGGTCGCATTTTTCTTTCGGCAACACACCCGCATCGAAATTGGTCAGGGCGGCGGCTTTTTTCAGGTATGCAAACGCCCGGATGATTTCGATGGGCATTTTGTTGGTTTCACGGGCGATTTTAAAATTGTCAATGGAGCGCTGGGTTTGTGCGCCCCAATATACATGCGCCGGCACCTGTACCTGGCCCATGGTGTCTTTTTCAATGCGGTATTCCATGATGAAAAATGCGTGGTGAGTATGTTGAACGGTAAATTAACAATCGCTGCTTCGCGTTGATCGTCAATGATTTAGGCCGAAAGCCGAAGACAGACCTTGCAACGCGCAGATCGCGCCGCAAAAGTAATGCAAGGAACGCGACAAGTGCAGTGTTTTTATACGCCAAAGCAAATGATCTTGAACTGCCGGGAGCATTTGTACAAAACTTATTGCGACGTCGTATCGCGTGTTACACAATATTCAGCGGGGCTCTAAAGTTTGTATGCGACAAATACGTTCAAATGGGTGAAAATTCCGATATTAGCCGTTTCTATCTGGCCAACCCACGGTGCTTATAAAATGGCTGGCTTCTAATCCAGTTAAAATCAATGTTTTTATCCATCCATCTTTCAAATCCATATTAATCCTGGTACAACTTTGGTAAAAATATTCATCGCCGACGATCACGCCATGTTTGCAGAAGGTGTGGAAAGCCTGCTCAACGGCGAACCTGATTTCGAATTATGCGGAAAGGCCATGACTGGCGCCGAAACATTAGCCAAAATGGCCGACATGCAACCGGATGTGCTGTTGCTCGACATTAATTTGCCCGATCAAACAGGGCTGGAAGTCTGCCGCCGAATCAGAGCGGAATGGCCCACGGTAAAGATTATGGCGCTTACCATGTTCAACGACGAAAGTTATATCAGCGCAATGCTCAACATGGGCGCGCAAGGCTATTTGTTAAAAAACACGGGTAAAGCCGAACTTTGCAACGCGATTCGCACGCTTGCATCCGGCAAAACCTATTTCTGTCAGGAAGTTACGGACACCGTCATGCGCAGCCTCATGCGCGAACGCACGGCGGGCACGGTCAAAGAAGCGCCGAAAATCAGCCGCCGGGAACGCGAAGTGCTGGTGCTCATCATGGATGAATGCACGACGCAAGAGATTGCAGGTCAGTTATTTATATCAGAAAAAACGGTGGAAAGTCACAGGGCGGCCTTATTGGCAAAATTGGGCGCGCGGAACACGGCGGGTTTGGTGAAAGCGGCCTTGCATTGGAAGTTGTTGGATGGTGCGACGTAGGTTTTAAGCACAAAGAATTTACTGTAAATGGCCCAATAAAAGGGTTAAACACAGCAATCAAGAAGATTTCACAAAGGGAATAAAGCCAAATACGTCTCGCTTAGTGTCTAAGGCCCCTCTAAGCGACCTGCCTACACCTGCCTTCGACATTCGATATTCATCGGTTCGATATTCGATATTCCCACCCGCTTCTACGCGCGCAACGACACCGTCTCCCCAACCACGCTGTGCAAAATATCATACAATACATCATGGTACTCCGGAAACGCAGGCAAATTATTATGCCCCGCGCCCTCAATCGGATGCAGCGTAATCTTCTCCGGAACCAATTTCTTTAGCATCAAACTTTGCCGATACGGAATCAAACGGTCCTTGACGCCATGCAGAATATGCACCGGACAATGCACTTTTTTAATAAAATGATCCGTCCTGATCTGATAGCGCAACAGCCAGCGCAAAGGCAATAAAAACCCGTAGCGACGGATATGGTGCAAAAACGAAAAATAGGGGCAATCCAGGATCAACATGCGCGGGTTATTCCAGGAAGCGATGCGGGCGGCCAACCCACTGCCCAGGGAGCGACCGTATAAAGTAATGTGCTCCTCGCCGTATTCCGAAGCCAGCCATTTGTACACTTGCTGAAGATCAGAATACAAAATCGCTTCCGTGCGCCGACCCCGGCTTTTCCCAAAACCCCGGTAATCAAGAATAAAAAAGTCAAAACCTTTGCCCACAAAGTCCTTGGCAAACTTGCCCCAGCCCTTGATACTCCGTGAATTTCCCTTGATATAAAACACCACACCCAAACTGTTCGGAACCCGAAAATGCAAGGCGTTCACCATGCCGCCGTCTTCCATTTCAAAATTTACCTCCGAAAACGGAAACGGATACTTATAAGCAAACCATTTGGGCAAACGCTCAGGACGGAAAAAGAAAAAGTCTTGCCCGAAATAAAATACCGCGCATAAAATCCCGTACACAATCCCGCCCCAAATCAGCAATGTTGTCCAGATTGGCATAGCAGATTGATTTTGAATGTGTTAGGAAATAACGGCCATACATTTTAACTCAATCGCAATCGGCGTCGGCAAACTATCAATCCCGACCGTCGTGCGGCAAGGCTGATTCTCCTTGAAATATTCGGCGTAAATCTGGTTAAATGTGTGAAAGTCGCGCTTCATGTCAACCAAAAACACGGTTACATCCACCAGATCTTCCCAGCGTGCGCCCGAAGCTTCCAGTACCGTTTTCACATTTTGAAATACAGAATGCACCTGCGCTGCAAAGTCAAAATTAGTATAATTGCCGGCGGCGCTTTGTGTTAACCCCGGCACGCCATTCGTCTCCGGGTCGCGCGGGCCAATGCCCGACAGGAACAACAAATTGCCCACTTTGCGCGCGTGTGGGTACAAACCAACCGGTTTAGGCGCATTCGGAGCGTCTATTTTTTCTGAAGCCATGACTTAAAATTCCTATTTTTTCAAAAATCCTTGCGCAAAATACCGACATATTCTCCAGATCATCTTGATCTCTGATTTAAAATTCAAAATTCCTGATAAAAATCATCGGATTCTTCCCAAGCTACGCGCTATATTTGGCCCGTTATCAAAATTTTATTTTACGAATCATTGAATCAGCCAAGCTTATGCATTTATGGGGAATTGACCTCGGCGGAACTAAAATTGAGTGTGCCATCCTTGAAAGCCGCAGCAACCCGCGTGTCATTGCGCGTCAGCGCGTACCCACGGAAGCGCATCTCGGATATGAACATATCATCGGGCAGGTACAAAAGGTAATCGGCATGTTGGAAGTCGAAACCGGCCTAAAGCCCGACAGCATCGGGATAGGACACCCCGGCACGCTTGATCGAAACACCGGCGCAGTTAAAAATGCCAACACAACAGCCCTGAACGGCAAACCGTTTGACCAGGATTTGGAAAAAGTCCTTGGTTTCCCGGTAAAATTGGCCAACGACGCCAATTGTTTTGCCGTTGCAGAAGCCCACATGGGGGGTGTACCAGATATTTTATCTAATGCTGAAGTGGTATTTGGCGTAATCCTCGGCACGGGAGTGGGTGGCGGTATCGTGGTCAACGGCAAAGTGCTCAATGGTCGGCAGGGAATTGCGGGCGAATGGGGCCACAACCACCTCGACGACAGCGGCGGCCCTTGTTATTGCGGGAAAATCGGTTGCGTGGAAACCGTTATTTCAGGTCCGGGCCTCGAACGCTATTACGCGTCTTTGACCGGCGAAAAACGACATTTGCGCGAAATTGTGGAAAAGGCCGGTAGCGGAGATGTCAATGCAACTAAAACGCTGGATCGTTTGGTGCAATACTTCGGTAATGCCATTGCCGTAGTTATCAATATCCTCGACCCGGACGTCATCGTGCTGGGCGGCGGCGTCGGTAACATCGACCGACTTTATACCGATGGGGTAGACGAGGTGCGCAAACACTTGTTTAATACCCGGGTGGATACGATTTTTTTAAAACCAAAATTGGGAGATAGCGCGGGGGTTTTTGGCGCGGCTTTATTGTAACTTTACATCAAAGCGTGAATAACGTTGCGTCTGACAGCTTGGATTCAAGCGTTTTTATAATCATTTCAAGTTCAACTTTTGCTTCGGCTTTTAAGCCCATTGCCGTAGCAATACCTTTACTATCTGTACTTAGCCTTTCTTTTAGTGCGATGTGATAATTTTTATCATCGCCTATTGCAAGCTCGTAGGCATGAAAATGCATAGGGTCGCCTAATTTGGGAGGTAGATTTAAATGGGAAAAAGAAAATTCTTTTTTCATATAGTCCAACAAGTGATTTTGTAAGACTAATACTAAGTGCTTATTAAGGTGTTCAAAGGTTTCGATTTTGTGATGTAGTTGAACCAAAATTGTTTTGGCGGTCATCTTCCAATTCATACCGTATGACTTGTCGCCATAGTCTGTTTCAGGTTCTTCAACTACATTGTTATCTGCTAAGAATTTTTGACGTTCGGGCCAAACCGTTCCTGTTGTATCAAGTGTTTGCAATTCGATTCCGACAAAATCGACTACTTTTTTGTTTTGAACAGAAGCAATAAAGTAATCGACATTTCCCCCTGGAATGCCGACTTCAGAAAGGATATGAACTTCATTTCCAGGCTCATGCAGTGTCAAAAGGTGAATACAATCAAAAAAGATTTTTCTTTTTTCAATCAGACGATGCGGGCATATTATAACTTCCTGATTGTCTTTACCATATTGAACAGAACAGGTACCTATTGACACCTCAGGCGAACTTTTCCTAACCTTGATACACCTTTTGTTTATATAGCCACAGAACTGAGACGAAACGATTTCTTTCCAGTTTGCTGAATCATTCTTCGTCGAAAAATTGAAGAACTCCGCTATGCGCGTATTGGTATTCATGGATTCTTTTCTTTGAAAATTCAATATAATCTTCTGAAATATCAATCCCAATCGATTTTCGATTGTGTTTAACTGCTACAAGTGATGTAGTCCCGGTGCCGGAAAAGGGATCTAATACAATCCCACCTTGAGGGCAGGTTGCCAAAATTGGAATTTTGCATAAATCTTCAGGATAGACGGCATAGTGTTCTGTCCTCTTTTGAGTGTCTTCCGGAATTATTTCCCAAACATCACCGGGGAGTGTGCCATCCGGGTTATAAAATAAGAAATAAAAGCCTTTTTGATTAAGTTCCTTTGCCCTTCCTGAAACCTTTTCTGAATCGGAATGGGTAGCCCTTTGTTGCCCCCGAATAATCATTCTAAAATCAGAAATTTCCCCGGATTTTATTCTTTCTAAAACTTCATTCAGGGCGTAAAAAGCATTTTGCTTCTCTTGTGCAGATAAGGCCGTTGAAAGCTCGATTTGCCTTTTGTATTTCACGCCGCTTACTCCGGTGGCTGATATAACAGAGCCGTTTCTTACGATAGATTTTCTTGCATCTGATCTGATTTTGCCGGAATCATAGTAATAGATTTTCTCATCTTTAACAAAGTGGAAAACATTTTCATGGATATTTCTTAACTTGTCTTTACTGCTATCCAAACCTCCTTTATGTTTGTTCCAAATCACACTATTGCGGAGTATCCAATTTTGTTCATCCATTAACCGTATTGCTACGCGCCAAGGTATACCGAGCAGTTTTTTATTTCTGTATGTATCACCAATATTTAACCAAAATGACCCGGTTGGTTTAAGAACTCGAAATAGTTCTTTGGTGATGAGTAGTAAATTGCAGATGAAATCATCAAAGTTCTTTTCAAGGCCGATTCCTCCTCCATTGTATAGTCTGTGTCCCCAATATGGCGGACTTGTTACGATACAGTCAATAGAATTGTCGGGCAATCCTTTAAGTGTTTCAAGTGCATCGCCACAAATAAATAACGGATCTTTTGTCTCAGTATTTATAATATAATCCTGAACAATATCTTTCATCTCCATTGGCTTAGGTCTGATATTCACTTGTGATGATTTCCGAAAACGTATTAAATATTGGCAAGATATACCTGGTTTAGAACGGTTTGCCTTGTTAGGGAGCAGTCATTTTAGTTAAAACACGTGCCGTTCTGCATGATAACTCGAACGCACCAACGGGCCGCTCTCCACATATTTAAACCCTTTTTGCAAACCAACTTCCTTGTATTCCGCAAACAAGTCGGGATGCACGAATTCTGCCACTTCAACGTGCATTTTGGTGGGTTGCAGGTATTGGCCCAAGGTCAGAATATCGCAGCCGTGGGCAAGCAAATCGTCCATGGCTGCGTAAATTTCTTCCGGCGTTTCGCCTAAGCCGACCATAATGCCGGTTTTGGTGCGTTTGCCGTAGTCTTTGGTGCGTTGGATTTGCTCTAAACTGCGTTCGTATTTGGCCTGCGGACGAATTTTTCGGTACAAACGCGGCACCGTTTCCATATTATGACTTACGATTTCCTGACCGGCCGAAATCATGCGTTCGAGCGCATCCCAACTGGATTTTACATCTGGAATAAGCGTTTCAATGGTTGTATCCGGTGAAATTTCCTTCACCGCGCGTACTGTTTGGTACCAGATTTCAGCGCCGCGATCTTTCAATTCGTCGCGGTTCACGGAGGTAAGCACCGCGTGTTTTACCTTCATTAGCCATATTGCTTCGGCGACACGGCGGGGTTCATCTTCGTCGTATTCGTTTGGACGACCGGTTTTAACCGCACAAAAAGAGCAGGAACGGGTGCAAACATTGCCCAAAATCATAAAAGTGGCCGTACCTGCGCCCCAACACTCGCCCATATTCGGGCAACTACCGCTTTGGCATATCGTGTGCAGTTTGTACTCATCCACAATATTGCGCACATTCCGATAGTTTTCACCCATCGGTAAACGCACTTTCAGCCAATCGGGGCGTTTAGGCCGCGATGCTTGCTGTTGATCAATCACAGGAAGTTCTTGCATGGTCGGAATAATGGATACAAACAACAACCGCGATGGCTGTATTGTTTGCAAAAAAGGCAATGGTTAGCGCCTTTTTCCAAGCTGCAAATTTACGAAGAAGTTAAAGAATACCTGCTGGTTGTTTTCGGTCACCAAAATTGGCGCTTTTTTAGCAAAAACATCCACCATAGCGCCGATTTCCAAGGCTTTTACAATCTCATCGTAGGCGCCCCAGTCCATGTGGAAAGCGATCATGGCATTTGCGCCCGGCAGAAAACTTGATTTTCCAAACCCGCGTGTAAATGGCGAAGCGCCCAGAATGCGCGAATTATCAAGGAAGATATTAGCGTTTTCGGCTGAATACTTTTCGTGGATGGCTCGGCTCTGGCCCGGTAAATCGCTGGAATACCGCAATGCCAGGTAGTAGGGTTTCAAAATGCCCAGGGTAGGCCCAAAGGAATAGGACATTCCGACGGCCACACCTTTTTGTTTGGCTTTTTCTGAAAAATAGCGTTTGGTTCCCCAGCCTGCGCGCAAAGCGATCAGGTTATTTTGTTTTCCAAAAACATAAGGCCGAAAAGAACGGCTTACGGTCGGGTCGGCGCTTTGACGGATTTCTTTCGGGTTTTTGATTTCTCCAATGTTGAAATGGAAAAACTTGGTTTTATCGTATGTGCGCAGCTTGCCGAATTCCATGCCGGCAATAAAACCTCGGTTGGTACTGACCCGGAAATTAAAAGTCGTCTCCCGGTTGTACACGATACCGACTCCCTGATTGGCCTGACGAATATTACTTTGTCCGTGCAAACCGGTCCAGCCCAAGGCAATAAAGAATAGTAAAAATAAACCTCTGTTCATAATCAGGGAATTTGTTTCAAATATAGGCGCTTCCCGGCTAAGTACAAGCGAAAAAAAAGACTTTTATTGTCAATTTTTGTTCTTTTTCAAACGGGCTTAAGCGCATTTTGTTTTCAAGAACAAGCATTGAAAAATGAAAAAATGAAATTTGTGATAATTTGAAATTTAATTTTTAATTTAGTTAAAATTGACGCCTTTTCCCGAATATTATATGTCAGCCTTTGGGCGGCTGAAAATAAAACATCCGGCCCTTTTCTGCGCAGGCCCAACCGTGCTCGCCCGATACATATACGTCTGTAAAATTAACGTCTTCTGGCACATCCGCCACGGTCTTCCAATCTACGCCGCCATTTTCAGTGTACCAAAACAAGCCGTTTTCGCCGACGATCCAACCTTTATCCGGGCTGCTAAACCACAGCGCCTTGAATGCCTTGTGCCGCTGCCCGCTTGCACCGCCTTCCCTGATTTTTTTCCAGGATTGTCCGCCATCGCTGGTTTTTAACAAGGCGCCTGAACTGCCGCAAATATACCCTACCTCCTTGCTTGGAAACTGAACACAGTTAAAAAAGTCGCCGGTCCAGTCCAAACGCTGCCATGAATGCCCGCCGTCAGTAGAGCGCAACACCCAGCCGATGCCGGTTGCATGTATGGTTAGGGCATCGCTGCACCAGACAGAAGCGAGTTCGTTCGGAAAATCGAATGTAGTGTCAATTTGCCAAAAAGCATCCGGCCCGCCAATGTCTATTTTACCCAGACGATAGCCTCCTCCTCCAACAATCACACCATGCTTTCTATCGGGAAAATAACAGGCATGTTCCCAGCGATAACTGGTTCTAAATGTTTGCCAATGTGCGGTTCCCGGCTCCAGGAAATAGGCGCCGTCCTGCCCGCAAACGTATGCTTGCCCGGAAGGATCAAACATGACATCCTCCATTTTTCGAAGCATTACGGTGTCTGTTTGCCATGTTGTACCGCCGTCATGTGTGGAAAGAATAAACCCGCTTTTGTAAGAAGTACCGCCGGTAGCGATTCCATTCAACGAATCGCGAAACCAAACGGCGCTTAAATCTTCGTTTACCGGCATGGATAGTTCCCGGAATGCTGGGAGTGTAAGTTTTTCTTTCCGGCAGCCGCCAGTTAAGCAGGCGCTTGCCAGAAGCCAAAGCAAAGGTGTTGTTTTTATTAAGTATCTGATTATCTGCATTTTGTGAATTGTTTCCGATTTGTTCGATCTCGGATATCACGCAAATTTAAACTATTGAACTGCATTGCGAAAACCCTTATCTTTGCGCAGCGTTTTATGGTAAATAAAGTGCCTGTAAAGTATGCCAATTGATATTATTTTTATTGCCGTTTTGGGTTTAGGCTTTTGGCAGGGCTACAATCGTGGTATCATCCGCGCGTTGTTTGGTTTGTCTGTTTACCTTTTCGGAGTGGTATTTGCTTTTAAAATTACACCGACCACCACAAATGTCCTTGAGCGCTTGTTCAATTCTGAAAACCCGGTCATGTTTTTAGCCGCTTTTGTCGTCAATTTGGTTTTAATTATGTTCATTATGCGGGCGGCCGGGCGCAGCATTACCGTATTGTTTGAAGCGGCCTATCTTGGTATATTCAATCGGGCGCTGGGTGGAGCGCTCATGGGCGGTTTGGCTGTGTTGATTTATAGCGTTTTACTTTGGTTTTTAGTCAAAGTGCAGTTCATAAATGATGGAACCCTTTCGGAATCAAGAACTTATCCTTTGCTGCAAGCCCTGCCCACCAGAGCGCGCACCGTGGCCATTCGGTTTAAGCCGATCGCGGAAGACATGTGGGGGACCTCCCTTGACTGGATGAACCGATTAGAAAAATTCGGGATTGAGAAAACAAAAGACGGCAAACCTAAACTGTACGATCTGCCCAACGACGCTACGCCGATAGAAGGCGCCCCCGATCTCAAACCGGCGCCGCGCAAACCTGCTGCAAAGGAACCCGAAGGCAACGGAATTGAACAATAATGAAGGCGTTGGCCTTCTAATACCTTCGTCATGCGTGTTTTGTTGCTCGATAATTACGATTCCTTTACCTATAATTTGTATGATTATTTGCTGCAAACCGGGACGGAATGCATCGTTGTGCGCAACGATGAATTGATCTTGGGCGAATTCGATCGCCTTGATTTTCAGGCTATTGTACTCTCTCCCGGCCCCAAACGCCCGGCAGACGCAGGTCTGATGCCTGAATTGATTGCGCGGTACGCTACCCAGTTTCCCATTTTCGGCGTTTGCCTTGGAATGCAGGCGATCGGTGAGCATTTCGGCGCAAGATTGATTAAAGCGCGCCTGCCCATGCACGGAAAAACTTCCCTGATTCGGCATAGCGGACATCCTTTATTTGATGAAATTCCCAGTCCGTTTCAAGTGATGCGTTACCATTCGTTGATTTTGGAATCGTTGGAAGGTTCAGGTTTGCAAACCATCGCCGAAACCGATGCAGGGGAAATCATGGCATTAACACATCCTTCCTTACCTTTGTCGGGCGTACAGTTTCACCCGGAGTCGGTTCTGACGGATTTTGGTTTGCAGATATTGACAAATTGGGTGCGTTTGGCGCAGCAAACCATCCACCACCATGCAGGTTCTTCATAATTTTATCAATGGCCGTTATGTGCCGCCCGTTTCCGGACGCTATTTAGACAATTACGCGCCCGCCACAGGCCAGGTTTACAGCCAAATTCCTGATTCCGATGCCGCAGATATTGATGCCGCCGTGGCAGCCGCGAAAGCAGCATTTCCGGTTTGGTCAAATATGTCGCTGGAAGACCGGCACGATATTTTGCTGGGCATTTCCAACGGCATTCTGTACAACCTCGACCGGCTTGCGGAAGCCGAAAGCCTTGATTCGGGTAAAACGATTACCACGGCGCGCACCATTGATATTCCACGCGCAGCCCTCAATTTCAAGTTTTTTGCCACGGCTTTGCTGCATTTTGCTTCAGAAAGCCATTATATGCCGGGCCATGCCTTGAGTTATACCTTGCGCCAGCCGCTTGGGATCGCCGGTTGCATTTCACCCTGGAATTTGCCGCTTTATTTATTTACCTGGAAAATAGCGCCGGCCCTCGCTGCCGGGAATTGCGTGGTGGGCAAACCTTCTGAAGTAACGCCTTTGACAGCCTATATATTAGGTGAAATTTGCAATGAAGCGGGTTTGCCGCCCGGCGTACTCAATATTGTACATGGTCTAGGGCCAACCGCTGGCGCGTCCATTGTAAATCATCCGGATATCAAAGCCATTTCCTTCACGGGTAGCACGCGCGCGGGCGCGGAAATTGCCCGTGTTGCCGCGCCAATGTTCAAAAAACTGTCGCTGGAGCTGGGCGGTAAAAACCCAAACCTGATTTTTGCCGATTGTGACTATGATAAAATGCTGGAGACAACCGTGCGTTCTTCGTTCAACAACCAGGGCCAAATCTGTTTGTGCGGCTCCCGTATTTATGTGGAAAGGCCCATTTACGAACGTTTTAAAGCCGATTTTATCGAGCAGGTAAATCAACTCCGCGTAGGCAATCCCGCCGACCCGGAGAGCCGATTGGGCGCTGTGGTTAGCAAAATGCACTTTGATAAAGTATTGTCTTACATCGAATTGGCAAAAACGGAAGGCGGCACCGTATTGTGCGGCGGCAAATCCATAGACATGCCCGGCGAACAAAGCGGCGGCTGGTACATCGAACCGACCGTGATTGAAGGTTTGCCTTTGGAATGCCGTACCAACCAGGAAGAAATATTCGGCCCGGTGGTGACGCTGCATGTATTTGACACGGATGAAGAAGCGCTGACTTGTGCGAACGGCACGCCTTATGGTTTGAGCGCTACGGTTTGGACAAACAACTTGGACCGGACAAACAAACTGGCGGCCAATTTACAAGCCGGGATCGTATGGGTGAACACCTGGATGCTGCGCGATTTGCGTACGCCGTTCGGTGGCGTCAAGCAATCTGGTGTTGGGCGGGAAGGCGGCTGGGATGCCATGCGTTTTTTTACCGAAACCAAGAACGTGACCTTTGGATTGTAGATTTTCCCACAAATAAAAATCCCCTGTTCAGATGTTCCGAACAGGGGATTTTTTATTTATACACCGAAGCAATTGTATTTGAATCGTCGAGATTTAAACTTGTTGCGAAGGCGAAGTAGCCTTGAAACTTATTTCATTTTAGCGATGTCGGCTGCGCTGCTCTGCATAACCTGTGCGCGGGAAGTCCATTCAAGTTGGTCAGGATTGCCTTCCGTTGCGAGGTCAATTGTTTGCATATCGTGTAGTGTCAGGCCGGTTACTTTGTTGCCGTCAGCACCGAAAGCGCCGAAATCATTTGCCCAGTTGAGTTTGTATTCTTTAACGCTTGCGTTCAGTTGATCGTCAATTTTTGCTACCGTCAGGGTAGAAGGATTAACGCCTGCTACGAAGTGCGTGCCGATGTAGTTGCCTTGTTTGTCAAACACGCTGATGCTGTATGTTTTCGTACCGCGGCTCAGACCGCGAGCGAGGTTGTAAAGAACTGCGTAGTATTCTTTTGTTTCAAAAGAAGCGATTGGCTCCGGAAAAACCGGCATGCTGCTGAATTGTGCGCTGCGCTCCAGTTCTGGAAGGAATTGGTAGAAGTCGTAGCTCAAGCGTTTTGCTTTCGCGATCGGACGGCTTTCAATTTGCGTTTGCAGATCCTGTGCGTTGAACGAGTACGGCAGGGAAGCCGAAGGAAACTGTTTCAGGAAGTCCTTAAAGGTCGGCGTTTGAGCGTCAAGGTTCAGGGTGAAGATGCTGAACACTGCAAGGAAGATGGCCGGTATGATGATGGACTGTTTCATATTTCTTATTTCGGTTTTGGCTGTTGTGGTTGTTATTATTGAGTAAGCGGTAGTGATCTCGTTTTTTTTGGCAGTTGATTACTAAATTACAACTTACGTGCCAAACTCAGTTTTCGACTTTGTAAAAGCGTTAAAAAAGCGCTCAAATCGGTATTTTAGACTTTTTTGGGTAGGAAAGTCACATTAAAATACCTTTAAAATGGTAGAATATTTTTTTGAGTGAAAAAATGAGGGAACGGCGGCTTTACCAAAGAATACGCGCAGTATGGCAAAAAAGCGGATTTTTGCTTGTTGCGTGCCAAACAACCTTGCCGGCACTAAAGCCGGCAAGGAAAGGGCGGGTATGATGGCATCGCGGTATTTAGCGTGATTCGGGTGGCTCGAGTTGATTATAATGTGGCGAACCGGCCGAGGTGGGTGCATAGAAGAACGGCTTGCAGGGGCTGAGGTACGGACATAGTGGCCCAATTGGGATCGGAAAGTGGGATGTTTTCATTTTAGATTATCGGTTTTGGCTATGTATTTTGGGTAATACGAACGCAAATATCTGTTGTTCTTGTTTATTAAGAATGTTAAATACATTCAATATGTACGATTTATTACAAAAAAAGTCCGCAACCGGGTACGGTGCGGACTTTTATGTAGCCTAAAACGGCTAAAAACGATTTATTTTTTCGCTTTCGACGCTTTACCCGCCTTTTTAGGCACTTCGGCTTCTTCCACAGCACCCTGATTCGGTAAAACCGGCAGATGCCCATTGGCGGCGTCGGTAACGTATGTTCCCCAAGTCAGGTTGTTTCCGCCTTCTTTGTGCGACAATGCTTTTTCAATAGCCAACTTGGCGGCATGTTCTACCACCCATTCAAAGTTTTCTTCGCCCACCGAATTCACATCGGCATCCGGCGCAGGGTTGCAGAAGTCGATGGCATAAGGAATGCCGTCGCGGATCGCAAACTCAACGGTGTTGAAATCGTAGCCGAGCGCGCGGTTGATCCGCAGCACATAATCGGTCATTTCATCGCGTTTTTCCTTGGATACTTTATGGTCGGCTACATAACGCAGATGGTGCGGGTTGCGCGGCTCATAGTCCATAATGCGTACATATTTGGCGCCCAAGGAGTAGCAACGGAAGTACGAATCGAATTCGATGGCTTCCTGGAGCAACATCACGAGGGTGTTTGTTTCGTTGTAAGCCGCGAAAAATTCATCAAAATTGTGAATTTTATAAACGTTTTTCCAGCCGCCGCCGGAGTGTGGCTTCATAAACAAAGGAAAACCGCCCAGGTATTCGATCATCCGTTCCCAATCAAGCGGGTACTTCATGTTCCGGAAACTCTGCGCGCTGGTATCCGGTGGCATTTGTTTGGACGGGAGCAGGATGGTGCGCGGAACCGGCATACCAATCTTGGTAGACAGGCAATTGTTGAAAAACTTTTCGTCGGCGCTCCACCAGAACGGGTTGTTCAAAACCGCCGTACCATTCAGGGCGGCATTTTTTAAATAAGCCCGATAAAACGGCACATCCTGACTGATACGGTCAAACAAGACCGCGTAGGGCGTAGGTTCGCCTTGCATCAATTCGTCTACCAAGGCCTGTTCCGCATGAATGCCGGATACGTTTTTGGCGTTGATGCGTTGCACAAATGCTTCAGGAAAAGATGATTCCTTCCCGTGCAGGATTCCGATTTTCTTCATGCTCGTTTTGTATTGGTTAGATTCTATATATTTGTTTTAAACAGTTCCGGCATATATTATACGCTGTCGCAATCGGTTTTGTGCAAATTGTCTTGACCATTCAAATTCAACTTCACAAATCTTATTGCTTTGGTGTATAAGCGCCCGGTAGCGACAAAACTACTCAAAACTGTTTTCTTACCAAATTTTCATCGAATTAATAATCTACGGCGGGCACCACAATAGATTCCTCCTTGCGGTTGGCAATGATTTTACACAAAGTATCCAGCAAAACCTGGTCGCCTTCATACTTGGCATACAGCGTTACGCAGGTGGAGCCGGCGTGTTTGAAGGTGTGTTGCACGGCGCCATTTACAAATTGCTTGCGGGGCGAGCCGTCGCCCAAATCAAGTTCATACACCGCGCCCTGGCTGTATTTTGACATCAAAAACTTGAAAGGTTTGCCCGCTTCCGGGTATTCGCTGGTGCGCAACAGCTCGCCAGGAATTTTCTGAATCGGCGCAGAGGCTTGCGGGTCGGCGGTATTTTGGTTTTCCGCTTGCACCAGCGCGCGGTCGCCCGAACGGTTGGCCGGCGATTTGCGGGAGAATTGCAACACGGCCAAGCCGGCAATACCGACCACGGCAACGATGATCAAAAGCGTGGTTTCACGGCTATTTCCTTTTGTCGACATATCAAATCGTTTGTTGGGTAAAGGTAAAAACAAAAATTAACCCTGCGTGAAAAACCGTAGAGGGATCGAGGCTGTTACAATCCCAACTACCTTTGATCCATGAAATTTTATTTAAACGACAGCCTTTTATTCATCCGCAAATTGACGCCGCGCCGTGTCCTTAATTTTGCGCTGGTACTGTCGTCTTTTTACCTCACCCGCCTGCTGCGCCGCCCGATTCAGTGGGGTTTGCCGGTCACCATCAGCATAGAACCGACGACGGCTTGTAATTTGCGCTGCCCGGAATGTCCCTCAGGCCTGCGCGCGTTCACGCGTGAAACCGGCAATTTAAAAGAAGATTTTTTCCGCCGCACGGTGGATGAACTGCACCGCAACCTGTTTTACCTGATTTTTTACTTTCAAGGTGAGCCGTATATCAACCCGAAATTCCTTGATATGGTGGAATACGCGCATCAAAAACGCATTTTTACCACCACCAGCACCAACGGACATTTTTTAAACGATGAAAATGCCCGCAAAACCGTGCTTTCCGGCCTCGATCGCCTGATTATTTCGGTAGACGGCACGACCCAGGAAACCTACGAACAATATCGCATCGGCGGCAACTTGGAACAAGTTTTACAAGGCGCGCGCAATGTGGTGAAATGGAAAAAGCAACTCAAATCCCGCCACCCGCATATTATTTTCCAGTTTTTGGTGGTGCGCCCGAATGAACACCAAATCCCCGAAATTTACCGTTTGGCCAAGGAAATCGGCGTGGATGAGGTAAAACTCAAAACGGCCCAGGTGTATGATTACGAACAAGGAAATCCCTTGATCCCGACCATCGACCGGTATGCGCGTTACCGGCAGCAAGCCGACGGCAATTGGGCCGTAAAACACACGCTGTACAACCATTGCTGGAAACTCTGGCACGCCTGCGTCATTACCTGGGACGGTATCGTGGTGCCTTGTTGCTTTGATAAAGACGCGCAACATCGCCTTGGAAATCTTAAAAACACCTCATTCCGAACGCTTTGGCAAGGCGAATCCTATCGCAGTTTCCGCAGCGCTATTCTAAAAGGTCGCAGCGAAATTGATATTTGCAAAAACTGCACCGAAGGCTGCACCGTCTGGAGTTGATGAATATCGAACAGACGAATATCGAACAGATGAATATCGAATAACGAATATCGAACGGGGGCGTTGCGCCCGGTATCTTCGGATACCAAGGGCTGGGAACTCCTTCGATATTCGTCTGTTCGATATTCCTCTGTTCATTATTCAATATTTCTTCCCGTCTTTCATCACGAATACCACCTTATTCATCGCCTTAATATCTTCCAGCGGATTACCTTCTACTGCAATAATATCGGCTAACTTCCCGGTTTCTAATGTGCCAATTTTGTCTTGCAAACGCAACATCGTGGCGGCATCGCGGGTGGCAGCATATAAAATATCAATCGGTTTCATGCCGGCATTGGCCATAAAACCGAATTCTAACAGGTTTTTACCGTGTGGAAACACACCCGCATCTGTGCCGAACGCAATTTTTACGCCTTTTCGGTATGCCCGGCCAAGCGTTTCCTGAATTTTAGGCCCGATTCCAATGGCTTTTTTATTCACCACATCCGGGAAAAAGCCCTTGGCATATTTGGCGCTGTCGCTGACAGCCCAGCCTGCGGTGAGTGTGGGAACGTACCAGGTGCCGTATTGAACCATAAGATCCATCGTGCTGTCGCTCATAAAAGTACCATGTTCGATGCTTTTTACGCCTGCTTTGATGGCCCGGCGAATGCCTTCATCCCCGTGCGCGTGCGCGGCTACATCCACATCCATGTCGCGGGCAGTGCGGACGATAGTTTCTAATTCATCGGCGGCATAATGCGGCAAACGACCGTCGCGGGCCAAACTGAGTACGCCGCCCGTGGCGCATACTTTGATCCAGTCGGCCCCGCGTTTGATTTGGGTACGCACGGCCGTCCGGCAATTGTCAGGGCCGTCGGCGATGCCTTGTTCCGGGCCGGGCGGATCGAATAAATCCCATTTGGAGCCGGTGGTTGGATCACCGTGACCGCCGGTGATACTCAGGGCTTTACCGGCTGTCAGGATGCGCGGACCTTTGGCCCAACCGCCGTTGATGGCATTGCGCAGCGCAATATTTACGCCCTGCCCGCCGAGGTCGCGCACGGTGGTAAAGCCTGTTTCAAGCGTGCGTTGCGCATACACGGCTGCATGAAAAGCCACATCCGCATCGTTGTAAATGTACTTTTCGGTGTAGGAATTTTTATTCTGTTCCCATTCAAGGTGTACATGGCAGTCGATCAGGCCCGGCATCACCGATTTGTTTTTCAAATCGATCAGCGTTGTACCAGATGGCGCGGTCAGGTAGCCTTTTTCAATCCGCTGTATTTTATCGGCTTCCACCACAATGGTCATTTCAGGCTGCGCACCCGCATTATCGACCATTGACAGCAAACGCCCGCAATGGATATAGGTTGTTTGGGCGGATACATGCCCCAAAAAAGTTAGAAATAGGCACAAAAAGGAGTGTAAGTATTTCATTCTTAAAATTTAAAAATATCAAACAGGTGAATTAGACGTGTGCGAAAGATTTTTAAATAGTATTTTTCGGATCACCGTACCTTAACCAAGATACTCCGCCTAACGCTTGTCATGCCGTAGTTTACGGAGGCAACTACATAATTCAGGTTTTTGGGGATATTTTCCCAAGTTATTTCGTCGTAATCTAGCTTGTGTAGTTGTCTGCACTTCGTTCCGACATGACAAGCGTTGGGTTGAAAATTGCAAGTAGCAATGGAAATATTGAACAAAAACAACTCAAACAAATCCTTCGTACACATCTAACAGGTGAATATCAAATCATGAACACTGAACACCGAATATCGAACGGGAGCCCTGCGCCCGCTATTTTCGGATACCAAGGGCTTGGTACTCCTTCGA